>CAZPSQ010000515.1:0-2462 GCA_964588755.1 uncultured Prosthecobacter sp.
GAGGATGTCGATGTTCATGTCCTCCAGCGTGTCCACCATGAGGCCGATGTCCTGCTTTCCGCGGGAGCTGCCCAGCATGGTGCCGCCGAAGTGGTGGCCCTGCTCCACGGAGCCGGGCTTCAGCAGCAGCGGGGTGTGGCCGTAGCTCTGCACCAGGCCTTCGTAGCCGTAGCGGAAGCCGTACACCCGGGTGATGCCGTACTGCTGGTGGCAGCGGTTCACCAGGCCGCGGATGATGTCATTGAGGCCCGGGCAGAGGCCGCCGCAGGTGACGATGCCGACGGAGGTGCGTCCGGGGTCAAAGTAGATCTGCTCACGTGGTCCGGCCTCCTCATAGCTGGGGGTGGTGAAGTCCCGCCCGTGCTCCAGGAGGTGGCTGTGGTACAGGATGCGGTCGGCGTCTGTTTTGAACGGCGCCTCCACCCCGCCGATGCGGTGCACGGGCGAGTGGAAAGTGCAAGGGCCGAGCGATGGGATGCTCGTGTCAGAAGGGGCGGGGGTCATGAATGAGGCAATGGACTGGGAAGCAGAAGCAATGCCATTCATGTGGCGTTGGCGGGGGCGCTTAGCGCGCCGCAGCCATCCGCGCCAGCAGGCCGTCCTGATTCCAGCAGTCCCCACCATCGACGATCTGTCCGTCCTGCACAACCATCCAGGTCATGCCGCGAAACACCTGGGGTGTGTGGCTGGCCTTCAGCCCCATGCCGTCGCCGGTGTGGGTGCCGCGCGCCTCCCAGCGCACGGTGGCCTTGTCGCCCTCCTCAATGATGTCGAGCACCGCGACGCGGATGTCCGGAAACACGGTGGTCAGCGTGCGGAAAAACTCCTTGAACTGGGCGGGGCCGACAATCTTCTGCCCGCCTTCCAGCTCGCAGCACCCGGCGGGGGCCATCAGCTGGTCGATGGCCGCGTCATCATGCTCATTCCAGATGCGCTGAAACCATTGGGTGGCGATCTGACGCGGGGAGGGGTGGGGTGAGGGGTTCATTGTAGGAAAATGCTGCTGTCGTGGAGTCCAGCGCGTGCGGCGTTTTTTGTCAACGGCGGTGATGCGCACAGCCACGTCCCTGTTTGCTCCGATGGAAATGCTCGGTAACAAGACGCCCGCATGACCTCCACCTCCCCGCAGACGCCCGACCGCTGGTCCCTCGACTCCTGGTTTTCCGGCTTTGGCCACCCTGACTATGCTCTCTTCAAAACAACGCTGACGGGCGACATCGAGGCGCTCAAGGAGCGGGCGGGCTCGCTGGGCGCGGACGTGGCGGCCATCGTGGGCCTGGTAAACGCCGCCGAGGAACTGGGCGACCGGCTGGGCCACCTGTCCGCGTACCTGGGCTGTCTTTCCGCCGATGACGCCAACAATGAGGCGGTCAAGGCGGATGAGGCATGGATCTCGACCCTGGAGGCTGAAGCCACCAAATTGCATGCGTCGCTGCGCTCCGCCCTGGCGGGGCTGAGCGACAGCGCGTTCGAAGCGATGCTGAGCGACCCGTCCCTGAAAAACGCTGAGCACGCGGTGCGGCGCATGCGGCATGAGGGGCAGCACCAGATGAGCGCCGGGATGGAGTCGCTGGCGGCGGATCTGAATGTGAACGGCCTGCATGCGTGGGGGAGGCTGTATGAGACGCTGACGGGCAGGATGGAGTTTTCCATGACCTTCCCTGACGGGCATGTGGAGATGGTGGAGATGTCCCGCCGCCGCGCGCTGATGTCCGACCCTGACCGCAGGCTGCGGGACGCCGCCTTTCACGCAGGGCAGAAGCCGTGGAACGACCATGCCGTGACGCTGGCCGCAGGTCTGAATGGCATCGCAGGCACGCGCCACATCCTCTATGGCCGGCGGGGCCAGGGGCACTTTCTCGACGCGCCGTTGTTCGATGGCGCGATGAGCCGCGCGTCCCTGGACGCGATGCTGGAGGCCATTCACTCCCACATTGAGCTGCCACGGCGCGCGCTGCGGAAAGCGGCAAAACTGCAAGGCACCGCCGCCCTGCATTACTTTGATCTGGAGGCCCCGCAGGTGGCCGCGCCGGATGAGAAGCCGCTGACCTGGGACGAGGCCTGCGCCACGGTGGACAAGGCCTTCAGCGCCGCTTATCCGAAGCTGGGCGAGTATTTCCGCGAGATGCTGGCCAGCCGCTGGATCGAGTCCCAGCCGCGCGCAGGCAAACGCCCTGGCGCCTTCTGCACCGGCTCACAACTGCGGCATGAGGAGCGCGTGTACATGACCTTCCACAACACGGTGCATGACATGGTGACCCTGGCGCATGAGGTGGGGCACGCCTGGCACTCCTGCGTGCTGCGCCCGGCGCGCTCCCACGCGGCGAATTATCCGATGACGCTGGCGGAAACGGCGTCGAATTTTGGCGAGATGATCCTGCTCAGCGGCCTCATGAAAGATCCGGGCATCACCGATACCACCAAGGCCGACCTGCTGGACCAGGAGATGCTGCCCGAGCACG
>CAZPSQ010000516.1:0-2452 GCA_964588755.1 uncultured Prosthecobacter sp.
TCCGATTAAGTGACTGGGCGGCAAGAAAGATCGGCATTTTTCCTTGCGCCAGCAACTGCCATGTTTCTGACTCGCGACGATCCCATTCGGGCGTTCGATCAAGAATTTCTTTCAGGCTCATTCTTTGAAGCGGGCCATCGTCTCCTGATATTTCTGCCGCCCTTTCGAGCCATTGGAAAACCTGCGGCTCCTCTTCCCACCCTCCATTTGTTGCGATAAAGTATGCGGCGGCCAAGACGGATGAATTATTATCGGCTTTCGCCGCAGCCTCGAAGACTAGATCCTTCGCCTGAGATGAACCCAAGTGAAGCGCTAGTTGCGCTACGGCAATCAGGTCATTAGCGCTTCTGTCGTCTCTGTTCTGGTATTCATCGGCGATGTATGCGGAAAGGGAGGCCCAGTCCCCGGTCGCAACGCCGATATTCACCTTTAGCGCGCGGTAGTTCGCGCTGCCCACCTCATCATTTAGTCCAGCCAGTGCAGAACGGGATTCAAGAAACTCGCCTTCATAGTATAAGCCCCAAGCGTAAGACATACGCAAGCGGCCGGATTGCGATAGCAGGTGGGCGTTTTCTTTCAAAAAACTGACTACAGCCTCTGATCTGTGCATCTTGGTGAAGGCAATCACGAGGCGCTCAGCATCGCCAAGAGAATGCGTCTCTTCAAACAGACGCAGGCCGAATTCGCACAGGTCGCCCCAGCGCTGATGCTCTTCCAGTTCGGCAGCAAGGTTGATCAGATCGCCAATTGCTCTTGTCGCTTCGTATTGTGCTTTACGAGATTCAATAGGATCACTTCTTTGAGCCTCAGAAATAATCAGTCTAATAGCACTCTCGTGGTCCTCAGCGATTCCCTCTGCTCGCCAGTGGTCGAGCACCTCGTTCGCCTTCTCGATCAGCCCTGCACGTGAAAGCATCTCGATCTGACGACGCCGCATCAGGGTGGCATCGATGTGGGCAGCGAGTTGATTGTGGTGTCGGGCGATATAGTTAGCCGCTTCCTCTGCGGTCGGCTGCGTAAATGCAAGGGCGAAACGAGCAATGGCAGCATCAATGGTCATTCCGCCGTTTATGGCGATACTCTGTTCGATATCCCGCTCAACCGCACTAAAGTTCGGTCTGATGCCGAACTGAAGAGCGTAGGGGACGAAACCGAGCCTAGTGCTCGGATCGCGGAGCTTGTCTTCTAACCTGTTCTTGCCGTGTTCACTTTGATCCGGGTCACGCAATTCGAGCCAAAGAGCGTACTCGTCACCAATTCTCGCAGCGCGCGGACATGCTAACTCTTTCGCGGCCTCAACTGCATCAAGAAAGTGCGTATGAGCCGCACGCCGTGCATCCATACCAACGGCATCAGATGCGAGTGGAAAATCGGCTGCTTCAAAGGGCACCTGCGTCAGAACAACAGCTCGGAAAGCTCCAGGTATGGTACGAACTAGCGTTGCTAGTCCAGCCAAATGGTGAAGAACAGGGGTTTTATCAAAGTCCGCTTCTGAAAACGCACCAAGCGTTTGCGCGGCCTCAGCCCAACGCCCGAGTCGAAGCTGATAGGTTAGGAGAAAACGCTTGCCGTCCGAATCTAGGTCCACGATCGTATAGCCTGCATCGCTCATCCAACTTAGGGCGCGTTCGGCAGTGTCGTGATGCGCAACGATCATCAAACCGGCAGAGCGCGCAACATCTGAGTCGATATCGGCAAGTGCGTTAAGCGCCGCTGCCTTATCTCCTTTCTGGGAAACGATAAATGCTTCCGCAATCTGCGTTGCTGTAAAATCTCCGAGGGTTTTTGCGAGGTCCAGAAACCCTGCAGCCTGCTCAACATAATCTGAGCGAGTTAGTAACCTCGCGCACCATGCCAACGCCTCTCCCCTCACTCCGTCGGAGCCACCCGAAAGGTCGCCCTCGGCAAGGCGTTTCCCAAGCCTCAGCGACGATCTTATTCCGTCGAACTCAACGAAAAATCGTGCCTTCCTGAGTCTCTTGACTTCCTCTTGTGTTTTTTGGTCGACAAGCGCTGTCGGAATATTCCCCTTAACAAATAGATTGAAGTCTCGACCAGCATTCACATTTAGCGAATGGTCGCCGGCGGAAATTGACTGTTCACTCTTATTCCACATCGCTCCCCTTTTTCGTCATCCCGACATTGACGTCTCGACCTGCCTGAATATTGTTTGAGCTATCACCTGAGCGAATGCTCTGCTCAGACGAGGCGTGCGTGCGCTTGCAAATGGCTCGGCCTAGTGATGCGAAGAGCACAATGCCGACACCAGAGAACAACCATTCCTTATTATTGATAACCCAAGCGAAGATTGCTTCCAAATAGATTTCTCCTGACTTAAATGTTCCGTTGTTCAACGTTAGCTTTGTGCGCAACGAAGTAGCCGACAAACCAGACGCTTGCTTCGGAGCAGACTGTGGGTGCGCTTTATGCTGCCCGAACAGCATACAAATAC
>CAZPSQ010000517.1:0-2441 GCA_964588755.1 uncultured Prosthecobacter sp.
CATTCTGTATCCCTCCTGATATTTCAATCGGCAATGCCGCAGCAAGGCCACGCACCCGCGCCACAGCGAACGAACCGCGCCCCGGCAAGCCGGATACACCACTGCGCCAGACAATGACGCCCGCGGCGCGCGGCGGCGTTCTTGCCAATAGCATTGTGCAGTGCGCTGTTAGCAAGTTGCTCGCCATAGAAACAATACACCCGTGCAAAGCCATGCACCGTAAGCTGGGGCACGGTTTCTGCTTTGCAGTGCTATAGGCATTGTGCGTTGCGGTTTTTAATGTTATCTGCATGTCGTGTCGACCGCCTTCCCGGCGCTTGAATGGGCGTCCATTCCAGCGTTTCGGGCACGTCCAAGGAAGTACGCCCGCGCCTCACTGTCTCGCCTGCACGCGGTAAGTACCTCGTCAATGGTTTCTTGGTCGGTTTCGCCGATGTCGGCAAGCCAGCGGCCTACCGCCGCGTCAACCAGCAGCGCGACAATGAAAGCTTTGTGCTCTCGGATCACCGGAAGCCAGCGATTGACCGCGGCCTGGTCGCCGGTCGCCTTGATCGTCTCGGCTGCCGACAGTGAGAGCGTCACCCCGCCCGCCGCCGCGTCTTTGAGAATCGTCGCCGGGTTCATATTTCGACCTCGACTATCTCGGTGGCACCATGAAGGTGCTCAATTTCTTCGAAGGTGCCCATCAATTTTTGTTGGGCGTCTTCGATATTCTTGAGCACCTTCACGTTGCCAATAGGCGGTTGCATGGCTTCTTGCGTGGGCATTTTCCAGGCCCAGCCGCCCTTCATTCCCTCCTTGGTCGCCTCGACTCTAAGCGCCTTCTGCGCCCGCCGGATGGTTGCCCATGAATACCCGGCGCCGTCGGCATCGCCCTTGATGGTTTTCGATGGCACAGGGCCGTCTTCGAGCAGATCAGAGAGAAACCGTTTAGCATCGGCCAGTGTGCCGCCTTCGCCGTCGTCGCCGGTCGCGTCGGCCGTGGCCAGCAGATCACGTGCCGCTCCTTCGACTGCATCACCCCATCCGACTGAAGACGAGAAGATGCCGGGATGGCTTTTCAGTTCCGCCTGTTGCAAGTCGTACTCGAAGCCCCCGTCGTCTGGCCCGATGTTTGACTTGGCACGCAGCAGCAAGCGCACGGTGCGCCCGTCTTCCGCCTCTTCTTGCTGTCTTGCAGCGACCAGCACGATGCGTGCAACTGCGCCAAAGGCAAGACTTCCGGTAATGCGCTCTACCGGATCGCGCCCGCCGGTGCCCTTTGAAAAGTGCGTGATCCCGAGCAGCGCACACCGCATTGATGCGGCCAGGTCGGCAAGGGGTTGAAGCCCGCGCCGCACTTCGGCGTTCTTGTGACTGTCGCCGGCAATTGCGGACACGATCGGATCGACGACCAGCAAGCGAACGTCGCCGATTTCATGCAGCTTGCGCCGCAGCGCGGGCATATCCTTCGACGGGTCGAATGATCGCTTCTCGTGGCCCTCCTGCACGCCGTCAATGAAATGCACGCGTGATAGATCAGCACCGGACAGCATAAGCCGCGGAATCAGCGTATCGGCCGGGTCGTCTTCTCCGCTCCAGATCACGACGTTGCTGACGCTTGCGCGGGTGCCATCCGGCCAGCGTCCGCCGGCCGTCATCACCGCCGACATGCCCATTGCAATCGTCGTCTTCCCGGTTCCTGGTGCCCCTCCAAGGATCTGAACTTTCCCGGCCGCAAGCCATCCGTTCCAGATCCATTCGACGGGTTCAATCTTCACGTCGCTGGCCTTCAGAAGCTTGACCGTGCGCGCGTATTCGCCGCCTGTAGCGCCACGCATACGCTCCGCCATGTCGTCGAGAAACGTCTGGCCTCGATCAATGCCTCTATCCATGATGGGTTACCCCCGCCGCGGTCATCGCTGCCTGAATACGGCCGGCAGCCAGGGTCAGCCGCTCGCGGTCGCCCTCGTTGAACGGCTCGCCGGACAACAGCGCCGCAGCCGCAGAGCAGACGACAAGCGCTTCGAAGCCGATAGCGCGCAGAACGTCGGCCGCAGGGAATGGTCGTCGCTCCGGCCTTGTCTGGTGATCGAGCGCGCAAGGTGGGTATAGGGCATCAAACGTGAGGTCAACGGCAGCGAGAACCTCTTGCACGTCACATCCGGCATGGCAGTGAAGCATCACGCGAGCGTCATCAAGCTCGCGAATCGAGAGACTTGGCGAACGGTCGGCGTGCGCGGGGCAACGCGCAGTCCATGTGCCTGGTCCGGTGCGCTTCACTCTGTCGAGAAGCTGAAGGAGGGGGTCGACTTGACTCATCGCCGCGCCCCCCTTTGCCAACTGCGTTTCGGCTGGCGGTTGCGCGAAGGCTTCACGTTGCTGGCGAGCGCGAACCAGCCGCGCTGCGGATCGACGATGCTAGAATGCGTGCTGTTTGGTGTCGTTTTCGAAGCCGTCTC
>CAZPSQ010000518.1:0-2415 GCA_964588755.1 uncultured Prosthecobacter sp.
TCGCTGGCGAATGCCTGGAGTACCGCTGGCCCATTGGCCTGCGGCGAGCGTCCCCTGGCCCACGCCACACCCTGGGCATTCGCGGGGGTCAGGAGACGTCCGCACACGCGCTGGGTGGTTGCGCAGATCAGGAGACGCTCGCTGCAGCCGAATGCGGCAGCAGTACTTTCCAAGCCCCAAGCCCGCGCTGTTAACCCCGCCCCCACTGCAAACAGCGAACCACGAACCATGAACCACGAACCACGAACCACGAACCACGAACCACGAACCATGAACCATGAACCACGAACCACGAACCGCCAACCGCCCCCCCACTTTCCCATTGGCAGCACACCTGCGCCTGATAGTCTCGCCTAAACACGCTCCCACGCATGCCCGCAAAGATTCCGCGCCACCTCCTGCTCATCTTCCTGTTTCTGGTCCTCGCGGCTTTCTGGGCCGCCCCCACCACCGCCTTTAGCCAGGGCCAGCCCCAGGGTGCCACTCCCACCGCCACGGCCGCCGACACCTTCGACCTCACCCGGCCTTTCTCCACCGCCAGCCATGCCAAGGCCTGCGGCGTCAGCCTCACCCTCAAATACCCCGGCTCATGGATCGCCACGGAGTCGGGCAGCGACGGGATCGTGCAGTATTTCACCGACCCTGTCAGTGGCGACTCCGCCACCCTCTACTGCTCTCCGCTGCCCCTCCCCGCAAGCCGCCCCCTCACCATGGAGGAAATGCGCACCCTCATGACCGTCGAAGCGCAGAAAAAGGCGATTCCTGAATCCGCCGTCGTCGTCAGCCACTCCCACTCCACCTTCGGCGGGCAGCCCGCCTGCGTGCTGGAGTGGACCCACACCCGGCGGGAAGGCGGCAGATTCAGCGCCTCCCACAGCCTCGACTATGTTTTCATCCGCGGCACCACCATGGTCACGCTTGGCTGCCAGCTCAGCACCGGCCAGGAGGCGGAGACCAGCCAGCTCTCCGCCCGCATGGAGGCGCGGCGGCCTCTCTTCCTGGCCATGGCCAACACCTTTGTGGTGCGCAGCGTGGCGCCCGCCGTGCCCCCCGCCCTGCGCGTCAGGCCCGCCATCCCTGCCGAGGCCGTCCCCCCCGCCGCTGTCCAGGATGCGGAGGACCGCGTGCTGGCCGCGCTCCTCACCTTCGAGTCGGAGGGCATGGCCGCCTGGTCCCCGCCCCAGGGCAGCCCCGTTCCCCCCGGGCTGGCCGTGAGGCTGCGGCACCCGAAGTCCTGGCTCCACCTCCAGCCGGAGCGCCCCGGCTACGTGCAGGAGTTCCGCGCCCCCACCGCCGGGTTTGACGTCGGCCTCGTCCTTGTGCCCACCGTGGACCTCTACGGCAGGACCATGACGGAGGCGGAGATCGCCGCGTACCTCACCCCGGAAAAAATCGCCACCTTCATGCCGGACGAGGTCGAGTTCATCAGCGCCCGCACCTTCCAGTTCCAGGGCCAGCCCGCGTGCGAGGTCCACTGCATCCAGCCCCGGAAGAAAGGCGGTGTCATGCTTACCGACGTCGTCACCGCCCTCTTCTACATCCGCGACCAGACCATGGTGAACCTGGACGGCATCCTCACCACCGCCGACAAGGCCGAAGTCCCCGGCCTTCTCCAAAAGCTCGACGACCTCCGTGCCCCCGTCCGCGCCATCGCCAGCACCCTTGTGCTTCAAAGCACCGGCAGCAGCAGCAGCAGCAGCAGCAGCGGCGGCGGTGGTGGTGCAGCCCCTCCCACCGCCGCCACCACCCCTGCCGCCCCTGCCGCCCCTGCCGGAGCCAGTGCCAGCGCGGTGTCTCCGCCGTCTTCTTCCTCCGCCACCTCTGCTGCCACACCGCCACCTGCGAAAACCTTCCCTTGGAAAGCAGAGCTCATCATGCTGACACGCTGCCTTCTTGGCGGCTTGTTTTGCGTGGGCATGCTGTGGGCCTTTGTGCATGTCACGGACAAGCGGTCCCCTCATGACGGGTATGCCGGCGGCCAGTCGGCCTACCTGGGCCTGTGCTTTGTCCAGACCCTCCTCGCGGGCGTGCTGTTCCTCCTCTACGTCGCCTTCTTCAGGGATTTCACGGGGAACGAGGCCGAGGCCGCTGCCGCTGCCGCTGCCGAGGGACAGAGGGTGGCGGGCTCCGGCATGTGGATGGGGCTCTCCTACCTCAGCATCCGTCGGCTGCAGGACATCGGCTGGTCCCCATGGCTGGCGGCCTGCGGCCTGGTCGTGGCCCTCTTTCACATGACAGGCCACTGGATGCCCCTGGCCATTCCAGCCGGGCTGGTCATGCTGGCCTCCCTGGTGCTCTTTTGCGTTCCCGGGCGCGCCCACCCGGTGGAGCCCCCGGCCCAGCCCGCCGCCGCGTCCACTCCTGCGCCTGCGCCTGCGCCTGCGCCTGCGCCTGCGCCTGCGCCTGCGCCTGCAC
>CAZPSQ010000519.1:0-2403 GCA_964588755.1 uncultured Prosthecobacter sp.
TATCCAGGTCGGCCCCAATCAACCCCAGGCGTACATTCGTGATCTGGCCAAAGCGCAGATCCGGTGTGACCCCTTTCGAGATCAGAAACTTTGCAACCTGGCGGCTGGCGCGCTGATCCGAATGTAGAAACATAGTTTTTAGTGCAAATCGGGCGAGGCGAGGATCCATTAATTTTGAGACAGCAGCCTCCTGGTAGGCCAGTTCCAATGCTCTCACCCCAGTTAGATTTACCCCCCACAACGCTAATCCAGTAGCATTCACAGACCCGATCGAGGTGCCCACGAGCAGGTCGGGTTGATAGCCGGCCTCTAACAGGGCGCGTAACGCGCCCACCTGCAGCGCACCGCGCGCCCCACCGCCTCCCAGTACAAATGCCAGACATGTTTTCATAATTACCTCGTCAGCTCTTTCACGATTTGCTTTCGTAATCATCCGGTAATCATCTCCACTGGCCCTGGTCTAAAGACTGCGGCAGCTCACAAGGCCCTTCCGGCTCAGGGACTACTGGCACAGAGCCAACAATTCGTCTCTGGCTGCCTTGCGGTGCAGGAATTGGTCTTCTGAAAAGTTGGCTGTAACTCTTTCATATTGCTTCCTGCTTCTCGATCAGACGCGAGATGTCCGGAAGGTCACCGATAGAATGATCTGCCGGTCCTATCTCACGTAGATAATGCTCCTGCCAGATGACGCTTGATAAGGATTGGTACTCTCGATCATAGTGGTCCATGCCAGCCGCATAATCCAGGTCAAGGAGTGCCTCTCGGGCACTCTCATCGGACGGTTCTGGTTGATGAACGGCGATCATCTTTCGCAAGTCGGCATGATGATCACGGATGGGACAGGGCATAAGCCAGTTGCCATTGCCGTCCTTATAGGTTTTCTGCCAATCTCGCAATGATGCAAAAAACGGTTCCTTCCACACGTCGTTTAATGTCTGGCCGCGTTGGTATGCCTCGTTTATATTGACCGGTGAATAAGGCATGAACACGCAGGGACTGACCGTGCCATTCCAATCGATGTAAAAATAACCGCCACCGGTATCGCTCCCCGCAGAAAGGCATCCGTCGCAAACCGTGCCGTGGTTCCAGAAATCCGCCAGGAAATAGCTTTTTTCCCGGATCAATTCCCAGGATTTATGCCACATCCACAGGCGCTGTTGCGGGGAAGGCATCAGATTCAGGGAAACGGACCTGCCGATTGGCATGTAGTGGAAGATCCAACTGTAGATCACTCCCTGCTCTTTGTAGAAATAGTCCATGAATTCATCGGACAGGATTTCCTCGGCGTTTTCGCAGGTAGCGGTTAGCGACATGCCATAAGGAACGCCGGCTTTCCGCAGGCGTTCCATCCCGGCAATGACTTTGTCGAACACGCCTTTGCCGCGGCGGGCGTCCGTCCGTTCGCGCCAGCCTTCCAGCGAAAAAGCAGGGGACAGGTTACCAATTTTCGCAAGGCGTTCTGTTGCTTTCTCGTTGATCAGGGTGCCATTGGTATACATCATGAAAAAGCAGTCGTTATGTTTTTCGGCCATGTCGAATAAATCTTTGCCCTCAGAGCGATACGCCATGGGTTCGCCGCCGCTGATGACAAAGAAACGCACGCCCCATAATGTTTTTGCTTCCGTGATGATCCGATCAAAGATTTCCCAGCTCAGCTTTTCGTTGGTCATGATCCCTGCGTTGGCGTAACAACCCGTACATTGCAGGTTACACGCTTTTCCTGGGCTGATGACCATAAAAGTCGGCGCATTGCTTCCTGTTTCTATACGGAATTGTTCGGCAATGTTCCTGTTTTCTCCTTGTTTTAAGAACAAATCCTTGGCAACGATATCAAATAACGTACGCATCACCTTATCAGAAAAGTATCGATTCTCTATAGCCCGGTCCAGGGTATTTACAATGGCTAATCCGAACGCGGTTTTGTCGTCATCAACTCCGGGTACGGTATTGCCTTCCTGACGTTTCGTTTTTAGATCTTCAAACATCTGCTTCTTCAAACGCTTGACGATCATTTTCCGCAAGGGCTTGTTTTGGATTAATTGCGGTCCTGACTGTGCCAACAAATTGGCAATGGGTTTGAAGGTCGTGTTAATCGTTTGGACTGAGTCTCGCATCTTTTTTCCTCTTTCTCAAATTGCATTCATCCAGATCAGACAGGGCCCGGTCTACTCAAGCGGTTGGTCTCTTTCGAAACCGGGCCCCTATTCACTTGTTCTTTCAGTCACCGTACTTGTAAGCCACAGCCCGTAAACTCGGGAGCATTCTCGAAGATCCATTATCAGGATGTCGATTTCCGCTATGGCGTCCAGGGGGGATTGTCTAGTGGGCACCTACGGATTGAGGTGACTTCGAGCCGAACCACTTGATCCCAGTCCAGACCGCGATGATGGCGCCGATCACCAG
>CAZPSQ010000520.1:0-2401 GCA_964588755.1 uncultured Prosthecobacter sp.
GTTCATGAACATGTGCGCCGGGTCGTGGTTGATCGCGTCCGTCGTCATCGAACGGATCAGGCAGATGTCATCCAGCACCGAACCGATGTGAGGAAACAGCGAGCAGATCTCCGTCTGGTTCTTCCCGAACTTTGCAAAGGGGTGCTGCGGCCCAAAGCAGATCAGCGGCTTCCCCTGAAGCTGCGCCAGTTGCTGCCCCTTGGTGAAGCTCTCCGGCATCGGCTTGTCATGCATTTCTGCCAGCCTCGGCTTCGGATCAAACGTCTCCAGATGCGAAGGCCCCCCCGCCATGGTCAGCCAGATCACCCGCTTTGCCTTCTGCGGCAGCGGCAGCGCTCCCAGCACCCCCTGCGTTTGCGCGGCCTGGGCAGGCCTCACCAGGGAAGCCAGCGCCACCGCGCCAAGCCCCTGGGCCGAGCGACCCAGGAATGCGCGACGGCGTTGTGGAACGAAAAGGCTCATAGGGCGGAAGAATGACGAATCAATGGCCGAAATCCAAAAGACGCTGTTTGCTGTCGGTCCTGGTGTTGCGGAAGATGGTGGAGAAGATGAGGCTGAGAGCGTGGGCTTCACGCCACAGCACACAAGCTTCGAGTTTCTTTTCGGGAACTCCGGCGGCGATCATCCGCAGAAAATGCTTCGACTCGCGTGATTCTTTCCGGCACATGCCAACGCGGTGCTTGAAATCCTTCTTCGACACAGCGTCATCAGCTTCGCCATAGTTCGCTCCAACGCTGGAGCTCGAACCCACAAGCTGGTCTATCAACCGGTTTGTCAGCGGCCCATGAGGCACAGTCTTCAAAAAGCGGATCACCGCCTCCCCGAACACCGCCGTTCGTTCTTCGAGATCGAACACCGGCTTTCCGCTGCCACCATAAGACGCGGGGGCCTCGCGTGCGGAGTCTCCAGAATTTTCATCTGCGGATCGCCAGAAGCTGTCGTCAATAGGTTCGGAAGACATTTGCGTGAAGAATGACGAATGAATGGCCAATGTCCGAAGCATCATACGTGCGACATTGGTTCATTCGAGCTTCATTCGTCATTCCTCATTCTGGTTTCGTCATTTGCCCGCCGGCTTCTTCCCCAAATTCTTCAACTCCTCCTCCGTCCACATCGCCATCCTCCCCTTGCTCTGCTCACGGACGGCCTTCACCGTTTTGACATCCACCGGCGAGGCCGTGTGCTCCCACTCGCGGCGGATGTAGGTCAGCACACCGGCCACGTCCTCATCGGTGAGCTGGGGCAGCGGCGGCATGGCCAGGTTGAAGCTGCGGCCGCTGACTTTCAGCGGGCCGGCCACGCCGTGCATGATGATGCGGGCGGCGATCTCCGGCTTGCCCAGCACCCACTCGCTGTCCACCAGCGGCGGGGCCAGCCCGTCCAGGCCGAAGCCGTGTGGCTGATGGCAGGCGGCGCAGAGCGTGTTGTAGATGGTCTTGCCTTTCTCAAACAAGGCTGTCTGGGCCTCATTGAGCGGGGCGATCTTGGGCGGTGGCGGCGCGCCGGGCTTGCCGGGCCAGGCCAGGCGGCCTTCCACGGCGGTGAAGAGCTTGGCGCTGCCTTTGTCGCTCATCGCGGACTTCAGCGGCTTCAGGCTCACAGGCTCGGCGTTGAGCCAAAGCAGCTTCGGCTTCACGTTTTTGGCCTTGGGGTCGCTGCTGCTGGTGGCCAGTCCCTTCACCGTGGCCACCTGCACCGGGCCACCGGCTGCCTGCGCGGCCGCCAGTTCCAGCATCTCCTCAAACAGTCCGGCCTTGTTGGCCTGCGCCACCAGCGCGCCGAGGGCCTCCATCATCGGCATGATGTTCGCGCTGTTCTCCTTGGTCAGCTGGCCTGCGATCAGCCTGGCAAACGCGGCCTCCTTGCCGCGCAGGCCGGTGAGGGCGCCCTCGCGGATGAGGGTGTTTTTGCCGTGGGCCGCAATGATCTTGGCCACCGCGCCGTCGGCATCCGGCAGATTAAGGGCGGTGAGCTTGATCGCCAGGTTTGCCAGCACCACGGCGTTCTTTTCCTCACTCATGGCCACCAGGTCCGGCACCATGTCACGCGGGGCGATGCGCACCGCGGCCGCGCGCACCTGGGCATCGGCGTCTTTCAGGGCCACACGCAGCACCTCGGGCGAGGCTGCGCCTGTGCCATCCAGCGTCCACAGCGCATGCAGGCGGCCAAGCGGCTTGGACTTTGCATCGCTGGCGGCCTGACGCAGCGCTGGCGCTGCGGCGGCGTCGGCAGACTCCACCAGCAGGCGCTGGGCGGTGTCGCGCACCCAGCCGTTGGCGTGGGAGAGCAGTTTGACGCGCTCTGCGGACTCCTTCGGCACACGCACCGGCTGCGGGCGCTTCTCGGTGTCCGGCACGATGCGCCAGATCCGGCCCTGATTGATAGGCTGCTCCAGCTTCCG
>CAZPSQ010000521.1:0-2393 GCA_964588755.1 uncultured Prosthecobacter sp.
GGGTGTTCGTTTTTTGTCGCAGAGCTTTGCTGCGACGTTCCTGGCGGAGACGAAGTCCGCCATAGTGCTGTCTCATACGGCATCACCGTTTGTCATGGAAGCATACGCAGCAAGGCATACAGCCTTTGTGTACGTGGTACATTGACTCGCGACGTATCAAGGCGTAGCATCCTACCCCATCAACGAAGAAGGGGTAGATGATGGGGCGAAAGATTGAGCCATTGACGGCTATCGAGGTGAAGAGGCTGGTCAAGCCGGGCATGAACTTCGTGGGCGAGGTCGCGGGGCTGGCGCTGCTGGTCTCCGACACCGGCGCGCGTTCTTGGATACTGCGCACCATGATTGCCGGCAAGCGGCGCGACATGGGCTTGGGCGGATTCCCTGACGTGACACTGGCGGATGCGCGCAGGCGGGCGCGGGAACTGCGCGAACAGATAGACGGGGGTATTGACCCGATCGGGCAACGCCGAGAAACGCGCGCTGCGCTGGCCGCGAAGAATGCAAAGGCGATGACGTTCAACCAGTGCGTCGACGGATATCTCGCCGCCTATGCGGACGAGTGGAGCAATTCAAAGCATCGGCAACAGTGGCGCAGCACGCTTGCTAGCTACGCCGGGCCTGTCATTGGCGATATGGATGTGGCACTGATCGAAACCGGACATGTGTTCAAGGTGCTCGAACCGATCTGGAAAACGAAGACCGAGACAGCAAGCCGATTGCGCGGCCGAATTGAAAAAGTGCTGTCTTGGGCGACGACGGCAAAGCACCGGACCGGAGAGAATCCGGCACGCTGGAAAGACCACTTGCAGAACTTGCTCGCCAAGCCAACGAAGATTGCCAAGGTCGAGCACCATGCTGCCCTTGACTACCGCGAGCTTGGCGCTTTCATGGCTGACCTGTCGCATCGTGAAGGCATCGGCGCCCGTGCGCTTGAATTCGCTATCTTGACGGCTGCAAGGTCCGGCGAGGTCCGCGGCGCGACGTGGGCGGAAATCGACATGGATGCCGCGCTGTGGACTGTTCCGGGCGCGCGCATGAAGGTCGGGAATGAGCACACCGTACCGCTTTCAGACAGTGCGCTGGCGCTGCTGCGCGCCATGCCGCGCGAGGGTGATTTGGTCTTTCCTGGCGCGAAGACCGGTCGCCCACTATCCGACATGACCCTGACCGCAGTTCTGCGGCGCATGGGCTGCGGCCATCTAACCGCACATGGCTTCCGCGCGACATTCAGCAGTTGGGCGCACAGTCAAACCGCATACCCATCTGACGTAATTGAAATGGCGCTGGCGCATACCATCGCCGACAAAGTGAAAGCCGCCTATCAGCGTGACGACCTGATCGCGAAGCGCACCAGGATGATGGATGAATGGGCAAGCTACTGCCGGATGGTAGTGGCGACTACCGGCAAGGTGCTGTCGATGACGGCCGCGAAAGCGTCGTGCTGAAACGGGTTGACACGGTCACCAAAGTATGAAATGATTTGGGCCGTCGGGGAAGTTGCGCCCAAAGGTAATGTACGAAAAGCAGTAGTAGCGTAGCACGCCCGCCGCAAGCGGGTTTTTTTTCGACTAAAGGCCGGAGTTTCCAGCAATGGAGATCCGGCCTTTAGTCGTTTACGGCCCGCCTTGAGCGGGTTTTTCATTTGTGACAGCCAGTCGACAATTTGAGAAGCCCGCCCTGTGCGGGCTTCTTGCGTTTACGGCCGGCATTCTTCGAAACGGAAAAGAAATGCAAAACGAAATCAAAGAAGCATCAGTGACAGTTCAGCAGTTTGATAGCCTTCCCAACTCTGCAGCGATCGACATTCCAGACGCCAGCGCTGTGTCTGGCCGAAGCCGAGCCAGCATTTATCGCCACTTCGAAGCCGGGGAACTTACGAAGATCAAGGTCGGCAATTCGACACGGGTTCGTGTCGGCGAGTTGCGCAAGCTGATCGGGGTGAGCATATGAATGCCACCACTCACATCGTAAGCGTTGCCGGTGGCCGGCCAAGCACTACATCTCTTCTAATCGCCGAGGCGTTCGACAGATCACACAAGAACGTCCTGCAGTCGCTAGATCGTCTGATCCAAGACGACAGGATAGATCGGCTAGAGTTCAAGCCGATCTTCTACACCGACGAGATGAACCGCGAACAGCGCGCGTATCAGTTAAGCGAGCGCGGCGCACTGATTTCCATGCCGTTCATTGGCGGCAATAGGTCACGGGAAGGCCAACGCCGCCTGGTCGACGCATTCTTCGCCGCCCGCGACGAAATCAGTCGCTTGCACCAGATGCACGCATCGGCAGACTGGCACCAAGCCCGCATCGAAGGCAAGACAGCGAGGCGCAATGAGACCGTGATAGCCGCATTCGTGGAGTACGCGACCAATCAGGGCAGCAGGAACGCACGC
>CAZPSQ010000522.1:0-2381 GCA_964588755.1 uncultured Prosthecobacter sp.
CCCGATGGCGGCGATGAGGACGATGTGGTTCATGGCGTGGTGGCCTGGAGGGTTGTAACGGGAACGCCGGGGTCGAGCACGCGGGTCAGGTGCCGATGCACGCTGCGCCGGTAGCGCGCTGCGGGGGCACCCCCGGCCGGGCGGTGGTAGCGGCCGATGGCGAGCAGCCAGTCCTCGCCCGGCGTGTGCTGCTCGCGCAGGATCTCGGCGGCGATGGCGAGGTTGCGGTACGGGTCCAGCAGCTCGCAGGGCTGCGCATAGCGCTGCGCGTGGTAGCCGAGATTGACCTGGCCGAGCCCGGCGTCGATGCGGGTGGCGGACGTGCGCTTGAGTGCCTGACGCAGTCCCGCGCAGGCCTCGGCGCGGGTGGCATAGCGGTACGGCTTGCCGGCGACGTTGAGCGTCCACGGCCAGGGCACCAGGCGCCCGCGCAGCCGGGTGCCGCTTTCCTGCAGGGCCACGGCGTACAGCACCGCCGCCGGCACGCCCGCGCGCTGCGCCGCCAATTGGTAGGCCGGCGGAGGGACTTCGCGCGGCGGCGTGGCAAAGGCCGAGGTGCCGGTGGCGAGCAGCGCGGCGCAGGCGCCCCACAGGGCGCGGCGGCGTTGAGTGGCTACTGGCGCTGCCATTGCCCGTTCACCTCGCGCACCACGGCCGGCAGTTCACCGGGCAGGCCGAGCGACAGCCAGCGCCCGGCGTCGTGGTTGAGCGTGATGGTGCGGGCGCGCACCCGGACCGGGTCGATGCCCGCCTGAGTGGCCCACTGGCGGATGCGCGCATCGTCCTGGCGGCTGCCGACCATGTAGAGATCGAAGGCGGTGCCCGCGGCCTGCAACTGCTGCACGCGCTGCGCGCAGGAAGTGCAGTCGGCCTTGACGAAGACGGCGAGCCGGCCGGAGCCGGTGTTGCCGGCGGCCGTCGTCTTTGCGCCGGCCAGGTTCACGCGCGGCTGGCCGGGCGCGAGGCGCTGCCAGGCCGCGTCATAGGCGCGCTGGTAGGCGAGCAGCTTCTCGACGCGCCGGGCCTCCATCCGTACCTGCAGCTCCGCGTAGCGCCTGCGCTCCTCGTCGCTGCGGGCCTCGATGCCCAGGGCCGTGAGCGGGTCGAGCTGGGGGGAATGCACGCCGAGCGGCCCCAGCATCAATTGTCGGAAGCGCGCCCACTCCTCGGGTTGCAGACCCCAGTCCCGCGCCTGGCGCTCGTCGAGCGCCGCATCGGTGTTGGGCTGCACCTGGCTGGGCACCACGCGGGCATTCGTTACCGGAGCCGGCTGTGCGGATGCGCCCATGGCGGTAAACAGCAGAGCGGCAGCGAGCATCGGCCGCAGAGTCATGGCGGCCTCCTACGGCACGGCAAGGCGCTGCACCTGGCCGTCCACGCGGAACACGGCGGCGCGAGCCTCGATGGATTGCAGGTGCCAGCCGCCCTCCGCGTCACCCTCGCGCAGCAGCCGGACACTACCGAGCGAGGTGGCGACCATGGGTGCGACCGACAGGAAGCGCTCGCCGCCGCGCAGTTCCACGCCGACCACCTGGAACGGTGGAACCGGCACCGCCGGCTTTGTCACCTCGGGGGCTCGACGGGCGGCGACGGCGGTGGTTTTGCGGGCTTTTTCCAGACGGGTTTCGATGCCGTGCACACGAGCCTGCAAGGTCTGCAGGTCGATGGCGAGGCTGTCTGCGGACTGTGCGGCCTCGATACGCGCGATGCGCTCGTCCAGCGCCTGTTGCGCGGTGGCGAATTCGGCCTGGCTGAGCGGCGCAGGCCGGCGCCTGTCCACCTCGGCCTGCTGTTCGAGTTCGGCCAGCCGCAGGCCCAGCGCCTGGACCTGGGCGTCCTGCGCACTGGCCTCGGCCTGTTCGGTGAGACGCGACAGAGCGACACTGTTGACGACGGCCAAGGTGCTTGTGAGCAGCAGCCAGACGGTCGCGGCGATCTTGAGCCAGCGCGTGCGGGAACTGCGCTCGGATGGCGCTTGGGGAAAGGTCATGGCTGCGGCTCCTCGGGCCGGTCGGCGTCCGGCACGGGCGTGGCGGTGCCGGGCGGGTTGGCGGAAAGGAAGGTGGGAGCACCGTGCCGGCTGAAGCAGACCTGGCGGCTCAAGTCATCGACCGACAGCTCCCAGGCGGGGCCGGCAAGGGTCAGCAAGGCATCGCGCAGCATCAGCGGGCCCAGGCGCAGGTGTGCGGCAGGCAGCGGCAGCGCGTAGAGCGTAGCGGCCTCGGCCGCATCGCAGAGCCGATAGCCGGAGCGCAGCAACACATGGCGCATGGCATCGCCCACGCTGGCATCGAGCATGGGCGGAATCGAGACCTCCACCGCCTGCTGCAAGAGATCACGCTGCGCAGGTTCCGGCACCAGCTCGACCAGGGTGTAGCGGC
>CAZPSQ010000523.1:0-2381 GCA_964588755.1 uncultured Prosthecobacter sp.
CGGCTTGCCAAAGCTCTCCATGATCTGCACCTCGTAGATGCCGCGCAGGTAGATGCCGCTGTTGCTGGCCTCCTGGGTGCGCACTTCGGTCTTGAGGTTGAAGTCCTCAAACTCCGCATCCGTGCGCAGATTGCCAAAGTGCTTGTCCTTGGCCTTCACCACACGGTTTTGCAGGATGCCATCCACAACGCTCCAGCCGTTGTCCACGCCTTCCTTGAGCAGGCGCCAGCCGGTGAGGTCCTTGCCATTGAGGAGCTGGACAGGCTCGCCGTATTTCACCTTGGCAAGGTCGGGAGTGGCCGGGATGGCGGGGATGCGCTTGCCGGTGAACTCAGCGGGCTTGCTGACTTCCTTGCCAGCCTCGTTCTTCTTGGAGGTGGTGCCGGAGATGGCGTCTCCCTCCGCCTTGAAGACCAGCGTTTCAGTGATGACTTTGCCCTCCTTGTTTTTGTTTTCGCGGATGACGACCAGGCTGCCGCCGTCCAGCTTCGTGCTGGCAGTGGGCACCACGCTGCCACCGCCCCAGAGCACGCTGGAGCTCAGCGCGCCGTCTTTTTCCTCCACGCCGAGCCAGCCCGCGCCGCCTCCGGGGATGGTCAGAGCCCAGCGGCCCACGAAGGAATTGTCAGCAGCATTGAGGAGAGAGGTCAGGCTGAAAAGCGCGGCAGAGGCAAACAAAGGAAGACGCATAAGGAGGGCGGGGTGAGTTGGGGGGGTTGGGGGTGAAGGTGAGAAACGGGACTACTTGCGCTGATCCTTCACACAGTCGGGATCGGCAGGCGTGGGAGTGCCCACTTCATCAACCGGATGGTTGTAAAGATAGCGCCACACAGGCTCATGGATGAACTTGCCTTCCGCATCCTTCACGGCGGAGCCGCCAGGGGTCACGGCACCATGGGCACGGTTGGCGTCCTTCTTCACATCCGCATTTGTCACCAACCGCCGGCTGTTTTCATACGGGGGCGGGCTGAGGTCCACATCCACAATGGGGCCAAACTGGTTCAGCCCCATCATCTCCCAGGAGCGGCAGTAGTGGTCGCCCGTCCAGCCGCCGTCCAGGGTGTGGCTGAAGCCGAAGTAACGGTTCGCCGGTGTGGCGGAAGGCAGGGACTGCCAGCTTTCATGCTGGTCACGCGGACCGCAGAGGCAGACGACACGGTCCACCTTCGTGTGTTTGGCAAAACGGGCGGAGGTGGTGGCGCCGTGGGAGGAGCCGGAAACGATGACCTTGTCCCAGCGGATGCCTTTGCCGTCCTCGCTGATGAACTGCTCCCACCTGCCCTGGGGGTTTTCTTTGGAAAGCCATTTCACGAACTGAAACGCGCGCTCCATCATGCCGTCCGGCTGCGGGATGCTCACAAGGTCGCTGTGATCCTCCCCCGTGGCGGCCTCCAGGCGGATGTTGCCTGTGGTGTTGCCATCATCGCGGCGTGCGGAGGGGATGATGCCGAACCAGCCTCTGGCGTAATGCACCTGGATGGCGTGCAGGCCGTAGCTGTTCCAGCGCTCCATGAGTCCGGCGCTGTGGCCCATGAGCCAGATGACGAGCTTCCCCTGCGGCTTCACCGTCGTGTCCACGCTGGCGGTGTTCAAATCCTGCGGCTTGCCCTTTTTGTCCGCAAAGACGAAGCCGATCTCCGGATGCTCCTTGGCGCGGGGGTCGATCTCGCTGGCGCGCTTGCTCAACTGGTAGCGCTGCGGATTGGGGTCGTTGAAGGTGTTGTCAGCGGCACGGAGGCCGGTCGAAAGGGCGAGCAGGCTGAGGAGGATCGTGTTCTTCATGGTTGGTCAGGATTCAAATCGGCTGCCCGCAGAATAGGTGCCCACGCTGCGGATCGTCGCGCCATCAGCGCGGGTCTGGTCCAGTGCCTTCTGCACGCGGTCATCTGCCGTGGTGCCCTGGATCTCGATGTAAAAGCGGTACTTGTTCGGCTGGCCGCGGATGGGGCGGGACTCCAGGCGCTTCATGTTGATGTCGTTCTCGCTCAGCGGTGTGAGGAAGCGGCACAGGCTGCCGGGGCGGTCTGGCAGCTCCACCACAAGGCCGGTGCGGTTGTGCTCCAAGGACGGCAGATGCTCGGAATGCCCGATCAGGTAAAACTGCGTGATGTTCGGCACCTCCCCCGCGATGGGGAAATGCAGCACCTGCAGGCCGTAGCGCTCCGCGTTCTGACGCGGGCCGATGGCTGCCGCTCCCGGTGTGGCCGCGGCTTTCTCGGCCGCCTTGGTGGTGCTGGCCTCCTTCACGCGGCGGGCCTGCGGATAGCTGGCGCGCAGCCAGTCGTCGCAATGGTAAAACGGGATCGCATGGGAGTGCACCGAGGTGATTTCCTCGCCAGGACGACCCAGCAGGGCCAGTTTCACATCCAGCGTCAGTTCCT
>CAZPSQ010000524.1:0-2375 GCA_964588755.1 uncultured Prosthecobacter sp.
GGCGGCCATCGCGCATGAGATCGGCGTGGCGCTGCGCTGCACCATCGCAGGCCTGTTTGTGGCGGTGCCGTGCGTGCTGCTGCACACCTACTTCGTCCGGCGGCTGGACGCGCTGGCGGTGCGGGTGGAGTCCATCATGCAGGAGACGATCCAGCATTTTTACCAGCACTTTGAGGTGCACCGCCCGGCGGCATGAGGAGGTGAGAAGTCCCACAAACAATCCTTCACCCAGTGGATCGGAGCAAGAGTCCAAGACAGCCGGGAGGAGGAGGAAGAGAAAGATTTACATTTTATGAACCTGCGCCCCCGCCGCCGTCCGGTGCCAACGATCCCCATCGTGTCGCTCATCGACATCATGGTGATCCTGCTGATTTTCTTCATTGCCACGACGACGTTTAAGAAGCCCGACGTGCAGGTGAAGATCACGCTGCCGGAGTCGAAGTCCCTGGGCGGCACGTCGGACGGGCCGGAGACGCGCGTGCCGATCACGATCGACAAGGACCAGCAGATCTTTCTGGATGGGAAGCTGGTGAAGCTGGAGAACCTGGCGATCGCCATCACATCGCTAAAGGAGGCGCGGCCTGGGCTGAAACTGGAGCTGGAGGCGGACACCACGGCCGCGCTGGGCATCCTGGTGAAGGTGTGGGACTCCCTACGCGAGGCCGGGTTCAGCATCAACGATGTGCCTGCGCGGATCGAGCGCGCGGGGGGCTAGGCGCGGCGCGGGGCAGACCTTGCCCCGCCCCGCCCTGGCCTTGCTTTGTCTTGCCTCTACCGCTTGATCTCGCCATCCACGATGCGCATGGCGCCGCGTGGGTTGGCGTCCTGCAGCAGCTCGGGCAGGGCCTCCTCCGGGAAGCCCTGGTAGCAGACGGGGCGCACGAAGCGGTAGATGCTGGCGGTGCCGATGCTGGTGAAGAAGCTGTGGCTGGCGGCAGGGTAGGGGCCGCCGTGGTGCATGGAGGGGCAGACCTCGATGCCGGTGGGGAAGCCGTTGAAGATGATGCGGCCGACTTTTTTCTCCAGCACGCGCACCAGCGGGGCGTACTCGCGCAGGTCCTCCACGGTGCCGTGGATCGTGGCGGTGAGCTGGCCTTCCAGCTTGTTCGCATAACGCAGCAGGTCATCCAGCGTGGGGCATTCGGTGATGATGGAGCAGGGGCCGAAGACCTCGCGGTTCAGCTCCTCGTTGTTCTCCAGCACATCCAGCGTGGTGGTGAAGATGCGGCAGGCCGCCTGGGTGGCGTCGCTGCTGGGGGGCGTCTCAGACTGGCCGGCCAGCTCCAGGCCCTTGATGGTCTGCCACACGGCGGTGCCTGCGCCGTAGGCCTGGCAGATGCCGCTGTGCAGCATGGTCTGCGGGGCCACCTTGGTGGCCAGCGCGGCGGAGCTGCTGATGAACTGCTGCAAGTCCGGCCCCATGATGCCGAGCACGATGGCCGGGTTTGTGCAGAACTGGCCCACGCCCATGGTGACGGAGCCGACATAAGCCTCGGCGATTTTTGACGCACGCTCCTTCAGCGCGCCGGGGAGGACAAACACCGGGTTCACGGAGCCCATCTCGGCATAGACCGGGATCGGGGTCGGGCGCGCCGCGGCCACATCCATCAGCGCACGGCCGCCACGCAGGGAGCCGGTGAAGCCCACGGCCTGGGTGAGCGGGTGCTTCACCAGGGTGGTGCCGATGTCGTTGCCCTTGCCATGCAGCAGGGAGAAGCAGCCGGCGGGCAGCCCCACCTTGCGCAGCGCATTTTCCACCGCGCGGCCCATCATCTCGCACGTGCCGGGGTGTGCGGGGTGGCCTTTGACGACGACGGGGCAGCCTGCGGCCAGGGCGCAGACGGTGTCCGTGCCCACCACGCCGATGGCGAAGGGGAAGTTGCTGGCGCCAAAGACGACGACCGGGCCGAGGGGCATCATCACACGGCGGACGTCCGGCTTTGGCAGCGGCTGGCGGTCGGGAATGGCGTGGTCCACACGTGCCTCGGCCCAGGAGCCTTCGCGGATCAGCGCGGCAAAGAGCTTGCACTGGCCGATGGCGCGGCCGCGCTCGCCGGTGAGGCGTGCCATGGGCAGCGCTGTCTCGGCGTGCGCGCGCTCCAGCAGCGCGTCGCCCAGCGCGGTGATTTCATCCGCGATCGCGTCCAGCAGGGCGGCGCGTGTCTCCGGGGTGGCCAGACGCAGCGCGTCAAAGGCGGCCTCCGCCGCCTGGAGCGCCTCATCAGCCTCGGCATGGGTGGCGTCGCCGTACACGGGGTCGAGTTTCTCGCTCGTGGTGGGGTTGGTGGCGTTGAAGGTGTGGCTGTGCGGGGCGGCCTCGCGGCCGGCGATGAGGTGGTTTCCGGTGAGTGTCATGGAGGAAAGAGGGGGGATGG
>CAZPSQ010000525.1:0-2371 GCA_964588755.1 uncultured Prosthecobacter sp.
ACGCACGCACTCCCTTGCCCATCGTCACGACGTTGCCGCCCTTGACGGTCGAGATGCCGATGCCCACCGCCGGTTTGCCGTCGAATCGCAGCAGCCGCCGGGGCGGATCCTGATACCCGCGTTCGACTGTCGCGACGTCTTTGAGGAACAACTGCTTCCCCGAGCCGTCCGAGCCGATCACCATTTCCAACATGTCGTCGACGGAATCGAAACCACCCTTTGGGTCGATGGGCAGGAAACGATCGGCCACCCGAACGCGTCCGCTGTTCGAGATCACGTTCTTGGCCTGCAACTGCGAGTAGATCAGTTCTTCGTTGATTCCCAACTGCGCGAGGCGCGAGCGGGAAATTTCGAGGTAAACGGTTTCCTGTTGCTCGCCGAAAAGCTCAACCTTCTTGACATCCCCGACTTTGGTCAAGCCGCGGCGCAGGAACTCCGCGTAGCGACGAAGCTCCGGATACGTAAAACCTTCACCCGTAATCGCCAGAAACACCCCGTACACGTCGCCGAAGTCATCGATGACCATCGACTGGCCGCGCACCGACGGAGGCAACTGGGTCTGCGCATCGTTGATTTTCCGCCGAAGTTCGTCCCAAACCTGCGGGATTCGCTCCTGGTTGTAGCGATCTTTCATCACCGCCCGGACCAGCGATCGACCCCGCGTCGATTCCGACTCCACGCGATCGAGCTGCCCGAGCGACTGGCACGCGATCTCGATGGGGTTGGTCACTTCCGCCGCGACTTCCTCGGCGCTCGCGCCGGGATAGGGCGTGATGATCAATGCTTCTTTGATGGTGAACTCGGGGTCTTCGAGCCGCCCGAGGTTCATGTAGCCCATGACCCCGCCCAAAAGCAGCAAGAACATCGCCGCGAAACTCACCCGCATGTTCCGAACGCTTACTTCGCCTGCGTTCATTTCGAGGTGCCTCCGACCGAGTTGCCGCTGAGGGCGTTCCCGAGGTCACGCACTTTCTGGCCATCGCTGAGGAAGGAAACACCCGCGATCGCGATGCGATCACCCGGCTGCAATCCTTCGATGACCTCGATTCGATCCCCGCTTGCGGCACCGACCTTGACCGGCCGACGCCTGGCGATGAGGTCCGGTCCGATGATCCACGCGATTTGGTCGCCGCTTCCCTCACGATAGACGGCGGAGATCGGCACCATGACGGCCTGCGTTCCGTCGCCCGCTGCCGCGTTCATCCGTACCGTCGCCGTCATTCCCGGAAGAAGATGAATGCCCGGATCGCCTTTGAGGCCGAATCGCACCCGGAAGGTCTGCGTCGCGAGGTCCGCCGATTGCGCGACCTCCCGCACCTCGACCGGAATCTGCACGCCGGGTGCCGCGGCAAACTCGGCGAATTTCTGGGACGTATCAACCGTGCGCAAGTCCGTCGCCATAATGGCTTCTGGAACGTCGACTGCAACCTCCAGTGCGTCGGTCGATTGGAAACGAACTACCGGGGTCCGCGCCGTGATGCTCTGATTCGCATCGACAAAGCGCTGGGCGACGACACCGTCATACGGCGCCCTGAGCGTGCCGTCCGCCAGTTGAATCTCAGCCTCGCGTGTCCGGCCTTCAAGGCCGCGAACTTCGGCTTCCTTGGCTTCGATGTCCTCGGTCCGGGCGACCAAGGCCATTTCGCGGGTCTGGATCGCCGCCTTTAAATCTTCCTGGGCGACGCGGAAGTTTGTCTCACCCAGTTCATACTCCTTCCGTGAGATTGCGTTGTTCTGGATAAGTTGTTCGAATCGCTCAAACTGCGCTCGGGCGTTGGCCAATCGCGCCTCCGCAGCCCGCACCTGGGTGTCCTGGCGCAGACGCTCTTCAGGCCGATCGCCCTCACGCATCGCCCGCAGCGCGACCCGCGCCCCTTCGAGTTGTCCCTTGAGCGACGTCAGGCGAGCCTCGTACTCGTCGAGACGCAATTGGGCGATGATCTCGCCCTTGGCGACCCTTTGTCCCGCCCGCACCGGAAGATTGATCAGCACGCCCGGAACTTGGAAGGCCAGTTCGACCTCGCTCGAAGCCTGCACCCGACCGGGCAATGACCGCGCCGCAGTCGATCCGCCCAACGCAAGAACGGTCGTCTTCACCGGCCGCGGCAAGCTCGCCTGCGCGGGCCCTTCGCGAGAGCAGCCCTGAAGCCCGATCAATGCGCCCAAAGTCGCAACGATCACCACGCTATCCACCCGTGCCGTGCTCAACGTCATTGATGCAACTCCCGATTCATGGTCGCGCGGATTCTTCGCGCCCGGCGATAGTACCGCGCACCCAACTCCGCAACCGGGCGCTACTTGCGCAGAACGGCGGCAATCTTCTGGTGCACCCCGAGATCGCCCGATCCGTAGAAATAGACCTTGCCACCCG
>CAZPSQ010000526.1:0-2341 GCA_964588755.1 uncultured Prosthecobacter sp.
AAAGAAGGGCTGGCCGTCCTTGCGCTTTTTCCAGTGTGCGTTGCCATTCGACTCATCCCACACGCCTTCTGGTTTGACGAGGTTGTAGTCCTCCTTGCTGTTGTTGGTGCAGTAGTAGCCGGCCTCGCGCAAAAACTGCGGATACATCTTCTTCCCCTCCGGCATGGGCACCATGCTGCGCATGTGATCGCCCCCGGTGGAGGGGCCGTACATCCCCGCGATCAGCGCTGTGCGCGCGGCCGCGCACACAGGCGCGTTCGACCACACATGCTTGAAGAGCATGCCCTTGGCCGCCAGCCCGTCCACATTCGGCGTGGTGGCATAGCTGTCCCCATAGCAGCCCATGTGCGGGCCATGGTCCTCGCTGGTGAGCCAGAGGATGTTTGGCCGGTCAGCGGCGAAAGACGATTGCAGGAGAACGAATGACGAAGTCAGAAGGGCCAGAAGCTTCATGAGGTGCCTGGAACGAGTGGCCCCCCCCGCATCCTTCAACCAAGTTTAGATGCCAAAGCCCGCTTGACACGCTGTGTGGATAATCGCAGCCGCCTTCGCTGAGTCGGGAGATTGGGGGCATTCATGTCCCATGCCATATATTTGGCCCCAGGCAGGCAGCGAAAACCAGCCCCCTGATGCTGTCTTACGGGAAGCCCCTGAGGATTTCCTTGCAAATATCAGGCGACAAGGCAGGAAACGCGCAGAAGCTCCCGTTTACTGCCCATGAAACGTCCTTGGAGAGATGTCTCCGTCCTGCTGCGGGACGGCATGATTCACTGGCCCGGCGACCCCGAGTGCCACATCAAGCGCGTTGTCAGCATGGATGACGGGGCCGTGTGCAACCTCACCCACCTCAGCCTCAGCGCCCACACCGGCACGCACATGGACGCGCCGCGCCATTTCGTGGCAGATGGCAAAACGATGGACCAGATGCCGCTGGAGGCGGTGATCGGCCGCTGCCGTGTCTTTGAGTTCGACTGCGAGGATCAGATCACCGCCGAGGACCTCAAAAAAATCAAGCTGATGCCCGGCCAGCGCGTGCTGTTCAAAACACGCAACTCCGCCCGGAGCTGGGGCATGCAGGAGTTCGACAAGCATTTCGTCTCCATCCGCCAGGATGCCGCCCAATATCTGGTGGAGCAGAAAGTCATGACCGTGGGTGTGGACTACCTGAGCATCGGCGGCTACGAGAAGGACGGTGTCGAAACGCACCAGATCATGCTGGGCGCGGGCATGTGGGTCGTCGAGGGGCTGAACCTGGCCGACATCAAGCCGGGCTACTATGAGATGATCTGCCTGCCGCTGAAGATCGCGGGGGCGGATGGCGCGCCGTGCCGTGTGGTGTTGAGGTAGCTGCTTTTTTGGGTCAACGCGCGCGTCGCTTCATCTCCTCGCTGGCTTCGTCAAGGATGCGGCGCTCTTCCAGGGTAAGACTGTGCATGCCCTGGTGGCTGATCTTGTCCAGGATGTCATCAACGGAGGGCTGCTTGGGTTTGGCGGGACGGGCGGGCGTCCTGGCGACGCGGGCGGATCCAGTTCTGGGCTGGGCCGCCGGGGTGTTGAAGCTGGGCCGGGGGATGACCGGCAGTTTCAGCTCCCCCTTTTCAAAGCGGACGAAGACATACGCCGTGCCGACATTCGACATGAGCAGGAGCAGGCTGCTCCAGTTCTGGAAGGCAAGAGCTTGCAGCACGTTGATGCCCACAAAAACCGCCGCCAACACCCAGGCATCCACGGTGGCGATGAGGAGATTGATCTTGGCCTGTGGGTACAAGGTGGCAAAGGCGACGAACATCCCGAAGCCGAGGCTGCCGACACCCATGGCAGCCAGCCCCCGCACACCCGCCAAGTGCAGGAGGGTGATCATCGCGGGCGCGGCGAGCACCAGCAGGAGAAGCAGGCGCACATAGGCACGCCGGCCGAAATGACGCTCCACCGCCTCCCCAAAATTCCACATCAGGAGGCAGCCGATGAGCGTCCAGAGGCTGGGCGGATTGACCAGCACATAGCTCAGCGGGGTCCAGAGCCGCCACTCCCGCAGGGAGGCAAAGTCGAAGGCAAACCAGGCTGCCAGGGCCTGTGCCCCCACGATGGCACCCAGAATGCCGAACATCACCATGCTGGCCGCCGCCGCCAGCGCGACAATGGCGGCAAGGTACACTGGACGCCCCTTCCACCAGGTGATCGGAAGATGGTCTTTGGACTCGGGAAGCCAGGAATCAAACATGTTCAGAAGAGGAGGATAACAACGCTATTTGCGGACACGGTCCACCAGCACAGCAGCCAGAATAACAACGCCCAAAACGATTTTCTGCGTGTTGCTTTCGACGTTGGTGAGGTTCATGCC
>CAZPSQ010000527.1:0-2341 GCA_964588755.1 uncultured Prosthecobacter sp.
GGTTGCGCAGATCAGGAGACGCTCGCTGCAGCCGAATGCGGCAGCAGTACTTTCCGCTGGCGAATGCCGGGAGTACCGCTGGCC
This sequence comes from uncultured Prosthecobacter sp., assembly GCA_964588755.1. Classification (GTDB taxonomy): domain Bacteria; phylum Verrucomicrobiota; class Verrucomicrobiia; order Verrucomicrobiales; family Verrucomicrobiaceae; genus Prosthecobacter. Next base: position 85 of record CAZPSQ010000527.1, read on the forward strand.
CATTGGCCTGCGGCGAGCGTTTCCCGGTCCACGCCATGCCCTGGGCCATCGCGGGGGGGTCAGGGGACGCTCGCACACGCGCTGGGTGGTTGCGCAGATCAGGAGACGCCCGCTGCAGCCGAATGCGGCAGCAGTACTTTTCCGGGGTACCGCTGGCCCATTGGCCTGCGGGCGAGTGTCTGCGGGTCCGCGCTGGGGCCTGCCTTCCCCTGCCTTACGATGTGGCATCCACCTTGTGCACGATTTTGACTTCGTGGCCCTGGGCTTCGATGAGTTTTTTGACCTCCGTCAGGCTCTGGGTGGAAGTGACGGCCTCCAGGGACTGGCCGGAGACGGACAGGGTGCCGCTGGTCACCTGCAGCGGGTAGGACTTGAGGTCTCCCACGACTTTTTCAAAATGGTGCTGCAGCCACTCGCGGCGGCCGGGCCGCGACAGGGGCGGCACGGCGCCCTGAAACTGCATGGAGATGGGCACGCCCTCGCTGCCGTCCGGCAGCGAGGTGAGGCCACCCCTGCGACGCAGGGCGGCGATTTCCTCCTCGGGTTGCATGGGTGGATTATAGGCCTGCCAGGTTTAACCGTCCAGCGCCATTCACGATGGCCGGCCCGGACATCACACGCACGCCGGAGGTCAGCAGCTCCTCCCGCACCTCCGCAGGGCTGGTGCCCAGCCCCGCCGCCTTCCGGCGCTGCAGGATGAGGGCCACGACGGCGGAGACGATGGGCGTGGCCATGGAGGTGCCGGAGTCCGGGCGGCTGAGGTCCGCGCGTGTCAGCCCGGAGGCCACCTGCCCGGAGGCAGTGCGCCGTGCCGGCGCGCAGGACATGATGTTCACCCCGGGGGCCATGATGTCGGGCTTGGACAGGCCGGAGGCTGCCGGGCCACGGCTGCTGAAGGAGGCCGGCACAAAGGTCTGCTTGGTGATGGCGCCGACGGTGATGGCGCCGCTGGCGGCTCCCGGGCAGGAGATCTCGCTGTCAAAGGAGTCGCCATTGCCCAGGCCGCGCAGGGCCTCGGCGCGCTGGTGCTCGTTGCCGGCGGCCACGACCACATGGACGTTGTCCAGCAGCACGGCGTTGTTCACCGCGGTGCACAGCTCGCACTTGCCGTCGCTGCAGGACCAGCCATGCCCGCCGTTGGACCAGGTGGGCAGGTGGTTCCAGCCCAGGCTCAGGGAGAGGATGTCCGCATTGTTGTCCAGCGCCGCGTCGATGCCGCGCGTGACCATGCCGGCCGTGCCACGGCCGAGCTGGTCCACCACCTTGACATTGATGAGGGTGACGCCCGGCGCGATGCCGCGGAAGACCGGGTCGCTGGAGGCGATGGAGCCCGCGACATGGGTGCCGTGGACGCCGGGCAGGCTCACGCTTTCACCACAGGTTTCCACGGAGACCTCGACGTTCAGCCACGGGTGCTTCAGATCAATGCCGGAGTCCAGCACGGCCACGCGGATGCCTGTGCCGTCCAGCCCGGGATGATTTTGCAGGAAGATCGCCTGCTCCAGGTCGGCTGGCACGTCATCCATCAGCGTGACCGTGCGCGGTGTGTCCAGCTCGATGTTGTTGACCAGACCGTGCCTTGTCGCCTCATCCATCTGCCCCATGATGCCGCGGGTGGAAAGCATGGAGGAGCAGAAGCTGGGGACGGATTTCAGGCCCGCGTTTTTTTTCAGCCACTCCGACACGGGGCCGAGCACATCCGCCACGCGCTGGCGGTAGTGGGTCCAGTTTTCCCCCGGCAGCGGCACCACGCGCGGGGTGGAGATGGCCACCGGCAGCACGGCCTCCGCAGCGCCGCCGCCCCCTGCCGCTGCGGCGGTCACATCCATGACCGCCCGTGCCACGCCGGTGACACGGCCGCCACGGTTCAGGCCGCTCACGGCTGCGCGCAGGAGATTGCCGAACTTCGAACGCTGCGGGCCGGTGGGCGCCGGCGCGGGGGCAGGCGCGGGCGCGGGCAACGCCGCCGCCACCACTGCCACCGCTGGCGCAGCCCCCTGCGGGACCACCACAGCCACGGCTGGCACCTCAATGGCGATCTCCGCGAGGCCTGGCACCAGCGCGGCGGCTTTCTTGGCGGCGGCCTTCTTTGCGGCCACCTTGCCAGCAGCGGCCTTTTGGGCGGGCGCTTTTTTGACGGCGGCCTTCTTCACCACGGCCTTCACCGCAGGCTTTTTGGCGGCGGCTTTTTTCTTGGCGGCGGCTTTCTTGGCGGGGCTTGGTTTCTTTTTCATGTGCGGATGTCAAGGATGCGAGG
>CAZPSQ010000528.1:0-2315 GCA_964588755.1 uncultured Prosthecobacter sp.
TAAACCGCTGTTTACCGCGTCCGCTATGTCGTCTAACTTTGCGCATAACGGTTTGCGGCTTGGCGTAGTGGCGGATTTTTAGCACAAAAGTTCAATCGAAGAACTGCACTTGAACCTACCACAAAACTGTCATACGAAGCACTGCACCCGCCATTACGCCAAACCGCTGTTAGGCGTATGTGCTTTTCATTTTGGAGTTACTTGCCAAGTGATTGTGTCAAAATTGAAATTTGAAAACAATTCACTTTGACTTATTATTGTTACGTCACCACGTCTTGTGTCTCTGTTAAAATTGTAAACTCGGTAAATAAAAGCGGAGTCTCCGTATTCCTCGAAAAAATGTTTTTCGTTTTTGCTCATATAAAATGCTTGATTGAATCCTCCGCTTGTAGTCTTAACTTCAATATATCGAGGAGAACCGTCATCATTAATTGAGGAAATATCATAACCTAGTCCATCACCCTGCAATCGGCTCAAATGCTGAACATTTTGTATCGCACTTGCTCTGTCTATTGAGAGGGTTTCAACTAGACGGTCAATTTCAAATTCTAAGACAAATTCTTCACCTTGGTCGCCAATTTCATTATTTCTGTCTCTCGCTTTTTCCCAATCAATTTTACGGGCAATGAAGCGTCTTGTCTTTTCCTTAATTGTTGTTACTACAGCGGGTGGAATAACCGTTTGTGAAATAGGGTTTATCAAAGAGAATTTGGCTGGGCGAAAACTTTTGTCAAGTATAAAACCTTCATCGTAAACCCTTATTGTTTCAGTCTGATGAGCAACAATGTTGCCTATCCTTTGAATAATAAGAACTTCGTTTCGTGTTGCCGATGGAATATTATCCTCTTCACTAAATTCTAAAACTGTGTGCAAAAGATTCTTTACTTCTGATGTATTTAATTCACCATAAACAGTTAACAATGGTTTGATTGCTCTTCTTATCTCTGCTTCTGTATGTGCTGCCATTTTACTCTTTAGTAATTTGTTATTAAAAGATGTTCCACATTTTTGTCATTACGGTTCATAAAACTAACGAGATAAGTTTTGTCAAATGACCTTATATTAAGATTGTTGTTGTTGTATAGGTTGAAGATAAATTCTGTGTTTTTAATAATCATCATCCATTTTGCTTTGCAATGATTAATTAAATAATCCGCAAGCCTTGCTTGGTCGTCTTTTGTGAATTCATTTTTTGCATAAGTGCTAAATTCACTGTCGTATGGCGGGTCGAGAAAAATAAAATCGTTTTTTGTCGGTTTGTGCAAATTGAAAAAATCTTCGAAGTCAAGATTTTCAATAGTCGTTTGGTCTAAAAGAGATTTTAATTCTTTGGTTCTTAAATAGTCAACTTTTTTTAGAAAGTTTTTTCGGTTGTATGCAATGCCACCATAAGGAACATTGAAATCGCCACTTGCATTATAACGGAACATTCCACTATATGCAAAGTTTCTTATGAAAAGAAAAATTGCTGATTTGAAAGCAGAATTTAGTTTATATTTAGTTGAGTTGTTATATAGATGTCTAAAGTGCATATAAAATGCACTTTTTAAAGCTGTTTCAATGTTGTCAAGAATATCATTGTCAGGAAGCAAGTTTTTGATTTGCTCCAATTCTTTCATTCTTTTACTTTTCCTTACAAGATTTATCTTGATTTCTTTGATGAAGTTTTCTATATTGAAATTGAATATAACTGAAAACATTCCGTTGAACTGCTCCGAGTTTTTTAAGATAAATTCAAATAAAATATCTTTTAGTTTTGTTTCGTCAATTTTGTCCTGCGAATATTGTTTGTAGGTAGTTATAAAAAACTTTGAATTGTCTTGAATAACTTTTGTCAGTAAGTCCCAGTTATGAATTATTTCGTCAACTGCTTTAAAAAATGTTCTTCTGTCGCCATTTGTTATGCTGCGATATAAACTTATTAATTCGTCTGATTTGTCATTAATGAAATAATTGTCAGCCTGAACAGCTGTATAGACTGCACCACCGCCTACGAAAGGTTCGTAGTAGTCTTGAAATTTACTCGGTAAATTCGGGATGATATATTTTAACTCTTGCTCTTTTCCGCCTGCCCACTTTAGTATTGGATAAAGTCGTCTTGTGTCAACATAGTTGCCAATACCAAGTCCGATTTGGTTATATGTTTCTACTGGTTCTTCAACTATATTTTTCATCTGTCAAATGTAAGTTATGATACTCTTTTTTTTATTCATTCAGTCCGAAAGTTTTTAACAACGCTCTGTCGTCATAGCATTACGCCTAACGTTTTGGCGCTTGGCGCAGTGGCGGATTTCGGAGCACAAAACTGTCAATAC
>CAZPSQ010000529.1:0-2312 GCA_964588755.1 uncultured Prosthecobacter sp.
TGCCCTTTGAAGTTGCCCGAGGCGTCGTAGACGCCCGAATTCCCGGCGACCTGCCCGCTCGCGTTGATGGCCCGGCCAGAGCTGTACCCGAACCCTGCTGTGTCGCTGCCGAAGTTCCCAAGGGCCGTCATCGTGGTGCCGTCGCTGCGGAAGGCGGCTTGCCCCTTGTAGTTGCCCGCGGCATCGTAGACGTCGGAGTACCCGGTGACCTGCCCGATTACGTTGATGGCCACTCCGTAGCTGTACCCGTACCCCGTTGAGGTGTTGGTACCGAGGTTCCCCAGATTCGTCATCGTGGTGCCATCGCTGCTGAAGGCAGCTTGCCCCTTGTAGTTGCCCGCGGCATCGTAGACGTCGGAGTTTCCGGCGACTTGCCCACTCGCGTTAATGGCCAGGCCGATGCTGTACCCCACCCCAACGGTGCTGGTGCCGAGGTTCCCCAGGTTCGTTAGTGTGGTGCCGTTGCTGCGGAAAGCGGCTTGCCCCTTGGGGTTGCCTGAGGAGTCGTAGACGCTGGAGTCCCCGGTGACCTGCCCGCTCGCGTTGATGGCGACCCCGTTGCTGTACCCGTACCCTGAGGTGTTGGTGCCGAAGTTCCCCAGGTTCGTTACTGTGCTGCCGTCGCTGCGGAAGGCGGCTTGCCCTTTGTTGCTACCCGACGCGTCGTAAACGCTGGACTGCCCTGTGATCTGCCCACTCGCGTTGATGGCCACTCCTACGCTGTACCCGTACCCCGCGGCGTTGGTGCCGAAATTTCCCAGGTTCGTGAGCACGGCCGTCGGTCCAGCGTACGCCACCGGCCCGTACGCCAACCCTGCCAAGGCGATCAGCCCGGCCACGCCGCGCGAAAAATGAGAGATGCGATCTGACAGGAGCCGCCCCGTTCCGTTGGAGAACCCGTGCAGAAGCGGGGACGGCCCACGGGGCCCCAAAGATGTACAAACCGCATGTGCCCCGCGTGGTTTGGTATCCGCGTCCATGGTCATGTTAGGTGCCTTTATCAACGGAAAGCGCATCTCAAACCCGTGGAACCTGCGTGCTTTCGGAAGAATCTTTGCCTTGCGATGCCCTCGCATGATGCCTGGCATCGAACCCTATTAAGGGTAGCACGCTCTGCGATAATGAATGCGTGAAGCAAGGTCTGATCGACGTTCGATCCACTCTTTCTCAATTTGTACCCTCTCGACTTTTGTGAGCACAACTCTTGCGGCGTCAACGACTGTAAAGCCTTTGCGATTTAAGGCGTTCAAAGTTGATCGTTCTTTCATTCTTCCTGAATATCTCGACAAGACCATATCAAACGCACCCTTGCTAAGTTCCTTGGTCGCAAATATCTGCCGGGCTTTTTCAGAAATAGGGTCGTATGGAAACAGTTTGGCGCCGCCTTCAAACTCTTCGAACACCTTTTTTGAAACCATCGGGTCGTGAACAAAACGTGAAGGTGTGACGTAACGCCTAGAGTTTAAAGAGGTCCTTTTAGCTAGTCGGTAGCACCAAGCGTATTGCTCAGCGGGTCTGCGTAACGGCTGAAGACCAATGATAGACGAGGGGAACTCTTCCGGTCCGGTTGGGTCTCCAATTTCCGCAGCAGCAAGATACGAATAAATGATCCCTTCTTGTGTTGAACGCAGTATCGGGCGGTATTGATGTAAACTATTATCGTACTCGCAGCAAGCAAAAAATGCAGCCACGTGAGGATTTGAAGTAAAATCCATGAGCGAGGTGTTTAGGCCATAGTGTTGTGCAAGAGCTTCATAGTCAATCCTAAAAGTCAGCCCCATTACTGACCAGTGCGAGAAGTCAACGATTGCCGGATGATCCGAAAGAAGTAGTTGGAATTCTGCTACTTTCATCTCTGCGATAAACCTATCAAGCTGATTAGGAGATGACCGAAAAAGGGAAGACATACACGATTCATAATATTGCGGCTGTCCGCGATAAATGAATGCACTAAATTCCGGGTATGGCGCGAGAACGCATTCTTTTTCATTGATTGAGACTGCCATGAAGTGGCCGTCGTCCATAGTCTCAAAATGTTCTTCAGCCCATTTTTGTTGTGCTTCTTGCTGTTCTCGCAATCTGCGAGCTAACTCTAACGCGGTGATTCTCATCCTGCTCAAGGCCTCCTTGGTGAAAAGAGGATAGACCACGGTTACTCAGAATGATGACTTTCGGCATTTTCCTCCGTAGGACCGCTCCTGGCGGATTGCTCTCATCAAGACCCCCTGTGTCAGAGTAGTTGCCGCCTCGATAGAAGCTGAAACTTGGGGGCGATAGCGAGGTAGCGAAATGGCACGATACGGACAAGCGAT
>CAZPSQ010000530.1:0-2301 GCA_964588755.1 uncultured Prosthecobacter sp.
ACGAACCAAATCCTCCGAAATGCCAACGGCCGCGGCGATCGCCGGATAGTCGAGGCTGCTGCGGGAGGACAATGTGAACACGTCTCGGGCAAGAGGCGGCAGCGCGGCGATGGCGGCCGCCAAGCGCTCGGGATCGATGCTTTCACGGCTGCCGGGGCCGGTTGCGGCGCGGATCCAGGCGCCGATCCACACGCCCGCGCGATCGACGCGACAAGGTGCCCGATCGGCGATGAGCACGCGGTCTTCGGCCGCCCAGGCCTGCCTGGTCGCCTCAATGAGACCTGACGGAGCGGTGTCGTCGGCATCGACCGCAAGCACGGCCTGCACGCGTGCGAGAAGTTCACGTCGACGTCTGCGACGGCTGACGACGCCCAAGAACCTGCTTTCGTCGGCGAGTTGGTCGCGCAGTTCCCGGAGGAGCGCGCAAAGATGAACGGTGTCCATGGAATATATCCTTGATGGCAGCCGAGGACTCCAGCGGGTACGCAACCCGCTGTCCTCGCTTCCATCCTTCCCACTCCCCTTCCTGTCCGACACCGATCGCGCAGTCGTGGGATGCATCGATCAGCCATTGAGTGCCGACGAGCGGGCAGGATGCCGCGCACCATCGAACCTTGCGATAGTGTCGGGCAAAGTAAGTTCGCCCCCCGGAAATTCTCACTGGAAAGTCCGGGGGTAGTGATCAGCAATCACGATGACCGATGAACTGCGCAGACGCGCCGAGCGCGCCGCCTATCGGGGTCGATCTTGAATTCACACAATCCAAATCTTCGGTTCGACGCTGCATGCGTGCGCCAGCCATCGATCTATGCGCGGCAGCTAGCTGCCGCGCATTTGCCGTCGCACTTCTCTCGCGATCAGTTTGTCCGCGGTGAATGAGCTGAGATGGCGTCGGGAGGAAAAACCCAGCGCCGCGATGCCATTTTCGCCAGCCGACCCAGCACCTTATGCCCGCGCCGTCACGATCCCCCAGCATCTGACTGGTGCGATCCTCGCGAATATGATGCGTTGTTGCGGTGCGATCGCCGCGCGTTCGCGTGGGAATGGCTACGGCGGAACGGATTCTATCGCAGCCTTTGGAGCGCGCGTGATACACTGCCGTCAGACGCGCCCAAATGTGTTGGCCTCGTCGCATGGGTCGATCCGGCTCTCGCATCTCCCGTGGCGCGACCGATCTGGAGCACAAAACTGGACCCGAAGGTTGTGAGGAGTCACTTGACCGGCCGGCGAGCGGCTTCGAGTGACCTGTTCGATATTCGGGACTTCGCGTCATTCGTCTCGGTTGAAATTGATGCGAGCCAGACGGAACATTGGCTATTCAGTGACGGGCACTGGATCGTCAGGCTGGACGTGCATGGCGGTTCGCTACTCGGCGGCCCGGCAAGACTTGAATATCAATTGAGTGGCGTACGATCGGCAAAACCAAAACTGGAAGCACTACGACAGTTGCTCGCCCTGTTTGAAAATGGCCGCTTACCAAGGTCAATGATTCCCCGCGAACAGCGGGCTGCAAGGTGGATAATGGAACTTCGTATCGGCGATGCAATACTTGCCGGCGCCAGCGAACAAGAGATCGCGAGGGAATTGTTCCCAGATGGAATCGCGCCCAAGCGCTGGCGCCGAGAAAATTCGTCTCATCGCCTGAGGGTGCAACGGCTGGTTCGGACAGCCCGAAGTCGTCTTTCCGATCCGCTGGGAGGGCCATGGTTCGAATAATTTGTCGCAAATAGCCGGTGCCTGGGGGCAATTTGCGGGCTGCACACATGTCATCGCTATCTTGCGCGCTCACCATATTTGGCTGCCGAATCTTCTGCGTAGATGCTGCGAGACGCTCGCCGCGTAGCGCAGTTGCCTCCAACCCGTCGGGCTATGATAGACGCCGATCGCCTTCCAATAATCGCCGGCCGCCGCGAGCCCCGACAGGAATATCCAGCGCGCCGCCTCCGCATTGAAACAGGCATCGTTCTGGAGCCAATGCCGAACATGGGTTTCGGGCCGCCCCACGAGCGTCGCAATTTTGGGCACCCACCAGCTGTTGATTTGCAACGGCCCCAGATCATGAGTGCCATTGCTGTTGACGACAGCGGCGCCGATCCAGCCGCCTTCCTGATCGCGCAGACCCCAAAGCGTGCGTTCGAGCCACGGCTTGCCATGGGCGGCGCTGCGGATGCAGCGAGCGATCTCAGCATCGCCCGTCGCGACTGGCGCGCGAGCCATTGCCGGCAGTGAGATGCCGAATGCCAAGGTGAAGATGGCCGCCGTCACCCCAAACCGCAAACCTTGCGAAGCGCGGACCCCGAT
>CAZPSQ010000531.1:0-2284 GCA_964588755.1 uncultured Prosthecobacter sp.
AGGTAGACAAGTATTCTTCGAGCCGCCGGCGGAAATTCTGGTGATGTGCGAGATTGTTGAGTTGGATCAGTTCGGGAATAAGCAACTGACCTATAGCTGGATGCGCCAAAATCGTCTCCAGCAGCGCGTCTCGGGTACAGCGCCGATCTTCCTGGTTGAAAGGCAACTCCAGCAGTTCGCTGTAAATCAGCCATTCGATTTCGCGTTCGACATCGGTTTTAAAACCAGGCGGCAAACGGCCAAGCTGTCGGGCGAAGGCGTCCAGTCGGAGTTTTCGGCTTAGCGCCGCTCCCCCGCATACTAACAGGTATGGGATAGACCAGAGTACGTTGGCAGGAGTGCGGAGCAGGTCTTTTCCCAAGGCCCGTCGGTTGATGCGCAACGCGCCCTTGAATGAAAAGTGCCTACGAGTGAATGGCGCGACGCGCACACGGCGCTCGGCTAGGTAACAACGTGTGGCGTCGCTGACAGCCGCATGGATCCGTGCGGCCACATCTTCGTCGGGCGGCATCATCACGGCTGATCCAGAGGGGCGCTATCGCCCCATTGCAATAAGCAGGGGCGAAACGGATGTCAAGGTTGGAAGATCGGCGCTGGTCATGGGGTCGGTGACCTTACTAATGAGCCAATCCTACTGGGCGATGGCTTCGCGGAGCTGCTGGCTCAGTCCATGAATCACCAGCAGGTTATAGCGCGCCTCGATCAGATTCTTATAAGGCCCAAAACACTCACCGAACACTTTGAACCACCATCCATCGGTTTCAAACCAGATGAAGGGATGATTGATTCTGTAGCTGCCACGCATGGTTTTAACCTCTCGCCTGTATCGGGTAAGCCCGCCGGTCGGATTTACCGGACGAAACCTTAATTTTCAATGTTGTTCTTTATTGGGTTGGCGCTGCGTCCGAACCGTCAATGATCGTGCGGCGTCAATCTAAACTTTAGTTGATGAACAGTTACTTTGACGGACAGCAACGTCCCTGCCATTACTAATAATGACACCATAAATAATTTTTTGTTGCAATGCAGAATAAAATACTGGGCGTGGGTGGCTTGGCGCGGCGCCCACGCAGTTTGAGGTTATGGAATACAGCGATTGGGTGCTGAAAGCTCAGAAAGGCGCGAGGCCAAGTAAAATCAGTTGGCCTGAAGGAGGATCTTGCCAATATGGCTGTTGGATTCCATCAGAGCATGAGCGGCGGCAGCCTCAGTCAGCGGGAACACCCGGTCAATAAGCGGTCGGATCGCGCCGCTGGCCAGCAATGGCCAGACAATTTCGCGCAGCGCCCGGGTAATGGGCGTCTTGTGAGCGACGGGACGGGCGCGCAGGGTTGAACCGGTAATCGTCAGCCGCTTCATCATAACGGGCGCCAGATTCAATTCCACTTTGGCCCCGCGCAGGAAGGCGATGAAAACTAGCCGACCCTCGACGGCCAGCGCGCTGAGATTTCGTTGCGCGTAATCGCCGCCGACCATATCCAGGATTACGTTTACGCCCTGACCGTTGGTGGCTGCTTTGATCGCTTGGACGAAATCTTCCTCACGATAATTGATGACCCGTTCAGCGCCCAGATCGAGACAGGGCTGAATTTTCTCACTGCCGCCAACGGTGGCGAACACCCGCGAACCAAGCGTTTTAGCCAGTTGGATGGCGGTCGTGCCGATACCACTGGCCCCACCGTGAACCAGCAGACTTTCGCCGGGTTGCAGCCGCGCCCGATCAAAAACATTGCTCCAGACCGTGAAAAAAGTCTCGGGCAGAGCAGCGGCCTGCTGCACGGTCAGTCCCGCTGGAATAGGCAGGCATTGCTGCGCGGGAGCGGTGCAGTATTCGGCGTAGCCGCCGCCGGTGAGCAGTGCGCAAACCTCATCACCGACCCGCCAGGTATCCACGCCCTCCCCAAGCGCAACGATGCTGCCGGCGACTTCCAACCCTGGAAGATCGGAAGCGCCGGGAGGCGGTGGATAGCTGCCTTGACGCTGTAAACAGTCGGGACGATTGACCCCAGCGGCAGCAACCTTGATCAAGACTTCGCCGAGCGTAGGTTGCGGCACGGGGCGGCGCGTGGGAACCAGCTTTTCTGGGCCACCGGGTTCGGTGATTTCAATAGCGGTCATCAAGTCGGGCAGAATCGGGTGCATGGTGCGGTCTCAAAGGCAAGCGGTAATGGGGTGGCGTGGGTATGCGTTGGATGGTTCAGGAAGACTTGGAATAGCCACAATTCAGGCAAGTCAGACAGCCGACCATCACAATAAGGGCTTTGGGTTGGCAGATGTCGCAAAG
>CAZPSQ010000532.1:0-2273 GCA_964588755.1 uncultured Prosthecobacter sp.
CGGCATCGGCCTGGACAAGATCGACGTGGCGGCCTGCACGGAGAAGAAGCTGCCTGTGCTTTTCACTCCCGGGGTGAACCACACGACCGTGGCGGAGCATACCTTCTGCCTGCTGCTGGCCCTGGTGCGCAACCTCGTTGACTCCGCCAATGCTGTGCGCAACGGCCAGTGGAAGCGTGTCACTGGCCATGAAATTTGGAACAAAACCATCGGCATCGTGGGCCTGGGCCGCATCGGCCAGGAGGTGGCCAAACGCGCCGCCGCCTTTGGCATGAAGATCCACGCCATGGACCTGCCGCAGTACTGGCCCAAGGCCTTTGCCGATGAGTTCGGCGTGACTCAGCATGAAACCATCGAGACCATGCTGCCTCACCTGGACGTGCTGAGCCTGCATGCGAACCTGAGTGAAAGCACCCGCCACCTGGTCAACGCCGAGCGGCTGAAACTGGCGAAGCCGGAGCTGCTGGTCATCAACACCTCCCGCGCCGAACTGGTGCACATGGCAGACGCCATCGCCGCGCTCGACGCAGGCACCCTCGGCGGCTACGCCACCGATGTGCTGGATGAAGAGCCGCCGCCTGCCGACCACCCGCTGCTAAAGCACCCGAAGGCACTGATCACCCCGCATATCGGCTCCCGCACGTATGAGAGCGTGCCGCGTCAGGCGATGCGCTCCACCTTGAACCTGGTGAACTACCTCAAGGGTGAAAAGGATGTGATCCAGGCGAACAAGTGGTGACACGCTCCTGCCTCATTCCATTTTTGGTGATGTGATCCACGCGCCCAAACACCATGCGATTTTCATGGGGGGGACGCGCGCAGAGGTGATGCGGCCACATTTTTTCATCCGGGGATCAAATCATCCCATGCTCCCGAAAGCTGAAGTAGGGCTTCGGCCGTGACTCGGAGGGGGAGCCGATGATGATGTGGTCCTGCAGGGTGATGTCCATGGTGGCTCCGGCATCGCGGAGGCGGCGTGTGGTGCGGCGGTCGGCATCGCTGGGGGTGGGATCGCCAGAGGGATGATTGTGCAGGAGGATGATGGCGTGGGCGTTGTGGACCAGGGCCTTGCGCAGCAACTCGCGCGGGCTGGCGCTGCATTCGTTGAGGCTGCCACGGAACAGCTCGTCCATGCGCATGAGGGTCAACTTGGTGGTGAGGAGGATGAGTCGAACGGACTCGTAGTTGAGCGCCTGCATCTCCGAGGCGGCGAAGTCATAAACGGCCTGCGGGTTGTTGAGCAGGATGTCCCGCTGGGAGGTCTCGCGCGCGGCGCGGCGGCCGATCTCAAAGGCGGCGGCAAGCTTGGCGGCCTTGGCAGGACCGAGGGCCTTGATCTCCGTCAGCGCGACGGGTTCCATGCGAGAGAGGTCACGCAGGGAGCGGTGCTCGCGCAGCAAGCGTTCGCCGATCTGCAGGGCGTTTTCCCCTTTGGTGCCGGTGTTGATAAAGAGGGCGAGGAGCTCGGCATCCGAAAGAGCCTGGGGACCGAGGCGGAGGAGGCGTTCGCGCGGGCGGTCGTTTTCCGGAATGTCTTGGATGCGGTGGCTCATGATCCGTTCGCGGTTCGCTGTTCTCGGTTCGCGGTTGGATCAAAGCGCGGGGACCGCAGATGGAAAGCACGAGTTTTGAGGAGATCTCGCAAAGAGAGTTCAGAATCGTCCTCGATCAAAGAGCGTGAACGCCCAATCGACAAACAGGCTTGCTGAAAAGCACTGCCGGCCGGAGCTTGCATGCGCCGGGATGACTGCCGCCCTCGTCGAATCGAGGACGATCATTGATGCTCTGGCATCAATGAATGGCCCGGCACTGATCGAGCAGGCTGTGCAGGTAACCGGCGATATCCTCCATGGCCTGCTTGTGGGGCGAGGCGGTGAGGCAGATCAAATTGGCGCGGGCGTCGTTGAGCATGTCCTGCGCAAATTTCACCGCGCGTTCCACGGCACCGTCATAATCGGCGATGCTGGCAAGGATGGTGGTGTCCATGGGCTCGCCTTTAAGCAGCATCTTGCTGAGCTTTTGCTTCTGCTGCTCGGTGGCGTTTTGCAGGAGGTAAAGGATGGGCAGCGTGAGCTTGCCCCGGGCGAGGTCGGTGCGCAGGGTTTTGCCGACGGTTTTCTCATCGCCGACGAGATCGAGGCAGTCGTCGTAGATCTGGTAGGCGGTGCCAAGTTTCAGACCGTAGTCCTTCAGTGCTTGCTGGACGGAGCCTGGCTGATTATTGAGGCGAGCACCGAGCTCGCTGGCGGCGGCGAAAAGAGCGGCAGTCTTCA
>CAZPSQ010000533.1:0-2270 GCA_964588755.1 uncultured Prosthecobacter sp.
CTTCGGCACCGAGGAGCAGAAGCAGAAGTATCTCCCTCGCTGCGCCAAAGGAGAAATCAGCGCCTTCGCGTTGACCGAAAACGACGTCGGCTCCGACCCCGCTCGCATGAAGACCGAGGCCAAGCTCGACCCCAGCGGCGAGCACTACATCCTCAACGGCGAGAAGCTCTGGTGCACCAACGGCACCAAGGCGGGGATGATCGTGGTGATGGCGAAGACGCCCACGGCGGAGAAACCGCATGCGACGACGGCCTTCATTGTGGAGACGAGCTGGCCGGGCGTGGAGATCCTCCACCGCTGCCGCTTCATGGGCCTGAAGGCGCTTTACAACGGCGTCATGCATTTTGAGAACGTCCGCGTCCCCGTGGCGAATGTGCTCGGTGGCGTGGGCCGTGGCTTGAAGGTGGCCCTCACCACTCTCAATACCGGCCGCATCACCCTGCCTGCAGCCTGCACCGGACTCTCCCAGCGCTGCCTGGACATCAGCACCCGCTGGTGCAAGAGCCGCGAGCAGTGGGGCCAGCCCATCAGCCGCCACGCCGCCGTGGCGGACAAGCTGAGCCGCATGGCGGCGGACACCTTTGCGATGGAGAGCGTGGTGCGCTACGTCTCCTCCCTGGTGGACCGCGACAAGCATGCGGACGTGCGCCTGGAGGCCGCGCTGGGCAAGCTGTGGGGCAGCGAGAAGTCCTGGCGCATCATGGATGACACGATGCAGCTCCGCGGCGGGCGGGGCTTTGAAACGGCGGCCTCATTGAAGGCACGTGGGGAGCCGGTGGAGCCGGTGGAGCGGCTGTTCCGTGACGCGCGCATCAACACGATCTTTGAGGGCAGCAGCGAGATCATGCGCCTGTTCATCGCCCGGGAGGCGCTGGACCCGCACCTGAAGATCGGTGCTGCGGCGGTGAACACCACGCTGCCGATGAAGGCGCGGGCCAAGGCGGCGCTGCGTGCCGCGGGATTCTACGCCAAATGGCTGCCCGCGAAGTATGTGCCCGGAGGGGCAGGGGATGCGGGCGACCTGCTCCACCCGGACCTCCAGGCTGATCTGGACGCGGTGGCGCGTCTGAGCCGGGTGCTGGCGCGGCGGCTGTTTTTTGCCATGGCGCGCAACGGCCCGAAGCTGGAGAGGCGGCAGGTGCTGCTGGGCCACTTTGTGGATGTGGGCACGGAGCTTTTTGTGTGGAGCTGCGCGCTGGCCAACGCTGGATCGCGCCTCACGGACTCCTCCATGAGCGATGAAAAGATCGCCAAGGTTGTCCGGCTTGTGCGCTTTTTTGGCAAGGTGACCCGCGAGCGGATTGCGGCGAGCTTTGCGAAGCTGCGCGCGGGGATCGACACGGAAGGCTGGAAGGTGGCGCAGGAATTGTGACTCGCTTTTTGGTCTGGGACGGAGAATGATGGCGGTGCTCATCCAGCAACACCGCCATGATTCCCTCCAAAGTTCACGACTCCCTGGCCACCCTTAACAAGTTCACGCCCCTCAATGAATTCAAGAAATTCATCCTGAAGGGCAATGTCATTGACCTTTCCACCGGCGTCATCATAGGCGCGGCTTTTGGCAACATCGTCACGGCGTTCACCAAGGGCATTGTGGAGCCGATCCTGGCCATCTTTGGCGGCGGGGCAAACCCGCAGTGGAAGATCACCATCTGGGAAAAGATGGCGACGGTGACGGAAAAGGTGAACGGACAGGAGTCCAAAATCGAGAAGCTGGTGCCGGTGCAGATGGATCTGGGGGCGCTCTTTGGCGCGGTGCTGGGATTCCTCATCACGGCCGCCGTGGTCTTCTTTGTCATCATCAAGCCGATGAACAAGCTGATGGGCATGATGAAGCCCAAGGAGGGTGAGCCGGAACCTGCCGCGCCTCCGGTGGTGCCGCCGGACATCGAGCTGCTGACGGAGATCCGGGATCTGCTGAAGAAGCAGAACGAGAGCGGCGCAGCCAAGGCGTGAGGCGTGCGCCCCGCCGCCGGGAAAACAGCCTGGCCTACAGGCTGCCCGGCTGTGTGGCAGGAAGAGTGGAGGACGGAGCGAGCTGAGGAAGCGCGGCCGGCAAGTGCCATCATGACGATGGTGTTGGGGCGCGTCCCTTTGCGAGAACCATTCTAGCCGCCACCGCCGCCGCCTTCTTCCTCGCTGCGTTCGACGAAGCGCATGGCGTGGTCGATGAAGCGGAGGGGAACGTCGTCGGTGGGGCCGTTGCGGTTTTTTGCCAGAATGAGGAGGGCTTCGCCGCGTTTTTTTTCCTCGGCCTCCTCGTCCTCGAC
>CAZPSQ010000534.1:0-2262 GCA_964588755.1 uncultured Prosthecobacter sp.
AGCATAGAGCCCTGAATCGCTCGAAGGGCTCAAGGTCACCCAGGCCCCCAGCTTTTCAGTGTAGGAGACGGGCTGCTCCCCCTCTCCCTTTCCAGCCGGCACCGTTGCCAGCGTTGCTGGACTCAAAGCCTCTGTTGTCGGGTTGTAAAAGGCATAGGCGTAGTCAATCGGAGGCACCTCAGCCTGTCCTCCCAGAAGCATCACTCCGCCCAGCTTCAGGTCGCGCACATAAACGTAGCCAGAGTCATCGAACCCAAAGTTCCACCCAAAGACGATCTGCCTGACTGCGTTCCTGCTCGCTCTCGGAATCGCGCTCAAGTCCACCCAGCAGTAGAACTCATTGAGGGCCACCTGAGTGGAATGAACCACCCCCTTCGGGTAGGCAGCCAAGTCGCCCGGGTCATTGATCACCGCCGTGTGGTCCTCGATCAGCCACACCCCCGTATGGCTGGAGTCATCTTCCAGGTAGTCTGGCTCTCCTACCCCTTCGCCAATAAAGTAGTACAGCCTGTCAACCCTGGACAAATCCAGCGCGTCCGACACCGCTGCTACAACATAGGTCCACCTCTTGTCATAGCCTCCATCAAACTGCTGCCTCAGATAAATCCTGTCTTCTGAGTCGAGCGTCCCCGGGCTTGGAGTCAGCGAGAAGGCCCTTCCTGCCTCCGAGAACCCCGTCAGCGTCGTCGTCCCTGGCCACGAATGAACCGTATACGGAGGTCTGCTCGTCGTCGCCGTCAAGCCCGCAGACCTGACCATCTCTGGCTCAAATCTCTTCCACTCGTCTTCCGCTCCTCCCCCTTGATCGCCTCCGACCCGCCGACGCCACACCTTGTCCGTCCCGTTCTGGGCATAAACAAAAGCGTCGTACTGGGTGAAGTGCCACGCCGATGGGTCCAGCGCGTCCGATCCATTCTCCACGATGGCTGTCCAGACCCCAGACGTGGAGACCGAATAGAGCCTTGCGTCCGCCTCCCCATTGTGCTGAAGCACCACCAGGTACTCGGCTAGCCCGTTGAACTCCGCGTAAAAGAAGCCCCAGCCTCTGTCATTCGCATGGGCCCCGCTTCTGGCCCACGCATCGCCCCACCTTGGGCCTCCTTCCGCAATCCCTCGCCCCAGCGAAGCGTTGCTCATCCTCCTGACCGCCAGACCTCTCAGGCTCGCGTCAGAAGAACACTCTAGCGGCTTCGTAAAGTCGAGGACCAGTTCCATTACCAGCAGACCCTCTCAATCTCAATCCCGCCCCGCCTGGGAGCGACTGCCCTCGTGGTCCTGTTCTGGCAGGCTTCCGCCGCCGCCTGACCCTCCAGACTTGCCTGAGCCAAGGCCTCATTCGCCTGCCCCGCCATCATCGCCCACTGGGCCGCGCAGTACCGCGCCACCAGAATCTCGTCCTCTGGCTGAATCTCCAGCTCGTCATCATCAGCCGTCAAAGCCGAGTGCAGGCAGACCCCTCCCACCGTGAAGTCATAGTTCACATCTGGCTCTGGGTAGAGCCTGACCCTCGTCCGCCCCTCCATCATCCAGTGGCTTGGCCTGCTTGCAGAGACCCCGGCCCAGTCCACCTGAATCCTGTCCATCTCCCGGGCCGTCACCGCCCCCAGCCGCCCGCCAAAGTCCACCAAGGGGTAGCCCTCGTCGTTGCGGACCACGTCCAGCCTCAGCATTGGCCTGGAAAATGCCGCCCCCCTCAGCGCGTAAACCTGATCCCCGTCCGTCACCGAGAACGCCACCTGCTCATCCCGCAAGTGAGAGGAGAAGGCCGTCCACTTCTGAAGAGCCTTAGTCAAGAGGCTCCACACCCCCGCATCGTTGGAAGCCCAAACGTGGAGGTCATCCATCCTCACCCCCATGCCCTGCATCTGGGCCACCACCAAGGGCCTGAACTCACTCACCAGCATCTTGTGCCATCCCCCTCATGTATGGAATCGAAAGACTGGGAAACTCTGCCTGAATCGCTTGGCACAGCCTCATCACGTCCTGCCTCAGACCCGTGTTCAGCATCTCCACCTTCGGCACGTTGGCCCCCACCGCCAAAGGCTGAACCAGCCTCACCGCCGCAAAATCAGCCGCCGCCTCCTGCCATTCGCTAGGCAGCAGAATCACATCAGCATCGAGGCTTACGGCAGGGTGCTCGATGAACCCGTAGAAGGTCACGGTCCTGTCTGCCGTCGGCGCCTTGTTGAACCTGACAATCTCTTCTGTCTGCCACGCCCACTTGTCAGGGTTGCCTGAGCCGACTGCCGCCGCCGCTCCCGC
>CAZPSQ010000535.1:0-2261 GCA_964588755.1 uncultured Prosthecobacter sp.
GACACACTAGCGGTGCAGAAGTCCCTGCCGCCGCTGCGCCTGCCGCTACGACTGCGGCTGCTGCCGCCGCTGCCGCCGCTGCCGCCGCTGCCGTCCGGGGCTCGCAGTTAAGGGAAGAGTTCCGCATTCAAAAGGGGAAGACGGTGAAGTGCATGGCGCAGGAGCGGCTGCCGTTGGCCTCGCGGAAAGGCGTCTGCTCCAGCAGGGAGACGAAGCTGTGGATGGGGAAGTCCTCGTCTCCCCAGCGGTCGAAGAAGCGCAGCCGCAGGCGGCGGCGGTGGCGGCGGAGGAAGTCCGCCAGGTCCTGCCGCGTGCCCTTGATCTCCCCATCCATCACCGGGGCCGGGCGCGCAGGCATGGGCATGGAGGCCCGCGCAGGTGCTGAGATAGCGCTGAGCGCGGGCATCTGCGCTGGCTTTGGCGAAACGGTGACGGAGAGCGTGGATGCAGCCGCAGGCACAGGCAGGGACGCCAGCACGGGCGTGCTTCCATGCGCAGCCGCCAGCCAGGGCGGGGGCACAGGTGCAGAAACAGGCGCGCCGGCAGGGGGCAGCGGGGCAGGGGGCGGCCCCGGCGCAGGCAGGGGCACCGGCGCGGCCCCCGGCGGCGGTGGTGGCGGCGGTGGTGGCGGCGGTGGTGGGGAGGAGACAGCCATGGCGGTGATGAGGGTGCTGTGGAAGTTCATGGTGTGGCAGGGGCGGGGGCAGGGGCTGTGGGTGATGTGGTAGTTACTGGTGGCTTGGAAATGGCGAGGGCGGAGGGCGGAGAGCAGGGTGGGGGGCGCGGACACTTTTGTCCGCCCGTCCGGGGCGGTATGGCTGGGCTTGGGTGGCAGCGGCTTTCATGTCTTGGCGGTCCTTTCCATCTTTGATGGGCATTGGGTTCACTGAGCACTGAGCACTTGCGCCGCGCGCATCGCCGGAGCGGGCGCGCTTTGATCGAGGACGAGTAGGAGAACGAGGACGAACCGCTCCTCCCACGACGCTCAGGCCCCCTCCTCGCGGGCGGCGAATTCCAGGGCGGCGCGGTGCTCATAGCCCTGGCTGTAGGCCTTGTGGCGGGCGGTCGTCAGGCGGCGGGCCTGCTCGCGGGCCAGCTCCTCGGTCAGGCGGCGGTGCATCACCAGGGCCAGCAGGCCCATGCCGAAGCCCCCGGCCATGAAGCCCAGCAGGAAAAGCGCGATATGGATGTGCTGGCTCATGCGGCGCGGCCCCCTTTCTCCAGGGCGTTTTTCTTAAGCGTGGGCGCAGGCAGCAGCCCGGCCTCCACCAGCGCGTGGCGCGTCTTCCAGCGCAGGTGCGCGCGGATGGAGCGCCCGGCGGCCTCCGCCTCCGCCACGAAGGCGCTGTACTCCTCCGGGGGGAAGTACGCGCCGATGAATTTGCCGTTCAGTGTCTTCATCATCTGGTTATATATCACCTATGTTATACACGGGTGTTATATCACCCGTCAAATCAAACATGTCTCTTTTTGAATTGAGTTGCGATCACCGCCCCTCTCCGGTATTATATCACCGGCTTACCCCATTGCCGCCCATGCCGAACCAACGTAAAAAGAACAAAAAGCTCGTCGGATTTTTTGCTGATCCCCTTGAGTATGAGGCCATTCAGAAGCTGGCCAAAGAGCATGCCGTCAGCGTGGCGGAGCTGCTGCGGCGCATTGCCAACGGCACCATCAAGCTGGGCCTGTGGGTGCTGGGGCTGGCGGGCGCCGCCTTGGCGCTTGCACCGGGCGGGTGCGCTGGCTAGTGTGTTCATGTGAACATCAAGGCGCAAAATCCCGGACCTTTCAAACGTTCCGAGGTAACACCGGTGTTACCCAAAAATAAAAAAAGTTTTAGTCATATGGCCTCCATCACCCGCTCCACGAAGCTGCCTGGAAACCTCGCCGAGGTGGCTGAGTCACGCGCAAAAGCCCTCGGCTACCCCTCGTGGAATGCCTATATCAAAGGGCTGATCCGTTACGACGCCCTGTGCCAGGGGGAGCACACCATGACGCTGCCCTGGGCCTCCCTGCCGCTGGATGAGCAGGACAAGATCGACGACAAGCTGCTGCGGCTGACGCAGGAAGGCGTGGGCGAGCGCGGGCAGCTGCTGAAACGCATCATTGAGGGCAGCGCGACGATTCCGTGAGGTGGGTTTGCGGTTCAGGGTTCGAGGTTCAGTGTTCGTGGTTCAGGGTTCGTGGTTCACGGTTCACGGTTCACGGTTCACGGTTAGAGGTTCACGGTTAGAGGTTCACGGTTAGAGGTTCACGGTTAG
>CAZPSQ010000536.1:0-2258 GCA_964588755.1 uncultured Prosthecobacter sp.
CTAGGGCTGCGCAAGGTCTTCCTGGGGGTCGAATCCGCTTCGTCAACGCAACTGAAGCGTTACGCCAAAGGCCATTCAATCGAAGAAGTGGAGCAGGCCGTGAGGATTCTGCTGGAAATTGGATTCGAGCTCGAGCTTGGATGGATTCCGTTTGATCCGTTGTGCACGATAGGGGAACTTCGCGACAACTTCACATTTCTCGAGTACAATCAGCTGGCATCGACCACGTCATACCTCTTCAATGAGCTGCGCATCCAACGTGAGTCAAAATACCATATGCTGGTCAAGGGCTACGAGGAGAGGATGGGCTCTCGCCTGCTAGAGTCGACAGTGGACAGAAACACGCTAAGCCTCGGTTACCGCTACGCCTCTGAGTCAGTACAAAGCTTAGCGGACTCGTTGCATAGGTTCGCTCCGCGTCTGCGCAAGCTTCACTATCCCATGAAAAACCTGACTCGGTTTGGGGAGGCAGGCGCCCTTGGCGAGTCTATCGATCACGGACGCGCACTGGTACGGGAGATGCGGCAAGATCTCTGCAGCGCATTTCTGGCGGTGCTGCAATCCAAAGAAGCAGAAATTTCACCGAAGGCTGACGAGGCATTCAAGACGCTGCTTCCCGTGCTAGCTGCGAAGGTGCTGGCCTGGACAAGGAGCCTTCCTACCGTGACGCGTGATCTTGAGATTGTACGGCGACTCGAAAGTGATGCTGCAACTGAGAGCACTTTGTTATAGGTCGCCTTGTGTGGCGTACGCTTCGTGCGAGAATGGACAAATGCGAGGACGGATAAATGAATGATGTAGGGCGATGCATGTTTGGGGTTGGGGCTCTCCTCCAGTTTGAGGAGAGCAGCGAGATTCTGCTCTTGAAGCGCGCCCCGGCGCATTCTAACTTCAATCGGGACAAGTGGGAGTTGGTCTTCGGTCGCAAAGCCCAATTCGAACCAATCCTGGCAGGCCTGGATAGAGAAATACGAGAGGAGCTGGGGCCAGTCAAATACGAAGTCGTCAGAACGCTTCGGATGTGGCACTTCTTCCGAGGAGAACGGACCGCGGAGAATGAGATAATTGGTGTTACTTTCTGGTGTCGCACGAGTCAGCGAGACTTCACGCTTGGTGATGAGCACACTGAATTGCGTTGGGTCGCACCTGATCAAGCTCTAGAGCTGATAACTGTTGAGGGTATTCGAGAAGACGTGAGTGCGTTTGCTTCACGCGGCACCCCTGGCGGTGGAGCGCTGCTGCTGTCAACTCTAGACGGCAAGCTAGTGTCGCTGTAGGATCTGGCGCGATCTCCGGTCTTGGCGATTGGATTGAGCCGCCGTAGTTTCGGGATAGCCTCGCGGGATGTGGCAACGAGTTTGAGAAGGTGCCGACCATGACCTTCAGCGAGCTCGCGCTATTCATTAAAAGGCGGTCCGCGCGGCGCTCCGTCCGCAACTGGTCCGTAGGGCCGATCTAAAGCTACGGGCTGCGGCAGAAAAGTGATCCGAGTCGGCCCGCTCGAAGCAACTAAGGAAGTGGGAACGGGTCGTGAGTCCTCGGCCGTGACGTCGTGACGGGCCGCCGCTGAAGGCCAACCCTCACAGACATGGAAAACCAATCACAGGTGGACGTGCTGCGCGGTTTGTTAGGGGCTGCGCGTCATAATCGACGTCGCTAATGCCCGCCGAAGCTTCGTAGTCGGCCCTTAAGAATTCGTTTGCCGGCCCTGAAAAGCGACGCCTGGTGAGCGCGCACACGCCCCGCTGAGCTTCGTCCTCTGAAATCGCCGCCAGAAGCGCCTGCCGCTGGCTGGGGCGAGCGCCACCTAACGGAACTCCAGAGCATCGAAGGGAATGCTGCTCGTGGGTCGAATTTTGCCGTAACGAAAAATTCAAAGCAGCCCCTCGGCGTGCTCTCCTGCCCTATGGCCGGTCAAGGCGCTATACCGGCCGTCCGCGCCATGTGCCGCCAACGGCCGCTTTGGCCGATCACTTGCCAGTGAGCACTCGCCTGGAACGGCACCTTTACTTTGTTACCTGCCATTTAGCAGGCGGCTGGATGAAGGTCCGCTCAGGGTCGATTGCCGTCACCAAACCACGAAAGCTCAGTGGCCGCTCCCAAACCACAAGCGGCCAGCCAGACCAGGTGCTGCTGAGGCCGAGCGCCAAAGGCCGGATCTGACCGAGAGCAGTCGTTCAGATTCCTCAGGCCACTGGCAGCGATCGACCCTAAGCGGAAGTAGGCGACCCGAGAAAGCGGACCGTCAAAGTGCAATT
>CAZPSQ010000537.1:0-2254 GCA_964588755.1 uncultured Prosthecobacter sp.
CAATCCACTGGCCCCGAAGCCACCGCATTTTGCGCCCAAAGCAAAGCGCGTCATCTTCATGTTCATGCAGGGCGGTCCCAGCCACCTGGACACCTTTGACTGGAAGCCGGAGCTGGCCAAGGCGGAGGAGAACAAGGTGTCCAAATACATGGGCTCCGCGTTTGAGTTCAAGCCGCGCGGCAACAGCGGCCTCATGATCTCGGAGGCGTTCCCTGAGCTGTCGAAGCATGCGGATGACCTGTGCATCCTCAATGGCATGCAGACGCGCACAAACGCGCACCAGATGGCCACGGTGGCGCTGCACATCGGCAGCGAGACGTTTGTGCGGCCTTCCATGGGCGCGTGGGTGGTCTATGGTCTGGGCACGGAGGCGGAGGACCTGCCCGGTTTTGTCACCATCAATCCTGCGGCGGACAATGGCGGCGCCATGAACTACGGCTCCGCGTTTCTGCCTGCCTCTTTCCAAGGCACGCGCCTGAGCAGCGGTGGCGGCGGAGTGCCGGACCTCAGCAATGGCAGGCTGGGCAACATGCAGCAGCTCAAGCAGATCGAGTTCATCCAAAAAGCCAACCGCAGGCTGCTGGCAGGTGATCCAGGGAACCCTGAAATCGAGGGCATCATCCAGTCCTACGAGCTGGCGTACAAGATGCAGACGTCCGTGCCAGAGGTGCTGGACCTGGACAAGGAGCCGCAGCATATCCGAGACCTCTACGGCCTGGACAATGGCGACACAGAGCGCTTTGGCACCCAGTGCCTGATGGCACGGCGAATGGCGGAGAAAGGCGTGCGCTTCATCCAGTTGACATCAGGCGGCTGGGATCATCACAACAATCTACGCGAGGGTTTGGGCCGGCAGTGCGCATCCATCGACAAGCCGATTGCCGGGCTGATCCAAGACCTGAAGCAGCGGGACATGCTGAAGGACACTCTTATCCTCTGGGGTGGCGAATTCGGCCGTGGCAGCGGCTACGACAACGAGCCGTACAATGGCCGTGGCCACAATGGCGGCGGTTACACCATGTGGATGGCCGGGGGCGGCGTGAAGGGTGGCTTCAAACACGGCAGCACCAATGAGATGGGCGACACGGCGGAGACGGGCATCATCGGCACGCATGACCTCCATGCCACCGTTCTACACCTGCTGGGGCTGAACCATGAGCGGCTGACGTACCGCTATGCCGGAAGAAACTTCCGGCTGACAGATGTGGCAGGCGTGGTGGCAAAGGACATTCTGGCCTGATGGGGCAGCCCGTCCCGCACGTCTCGTCTGGTCAGGCCGCCGTTCAACCATGAAAGAAAGAGACGCCACCCGTGATGCGACGTTGCGCCCCAAAATCAAACGCCTTCCAGCGCCCGCAGGTAATCATAGGTGTACAGGCCCGTGTTGTGCCTGTCACTGAAATCAAACTGGACGGCGTAGCCGCCGACGATCCGCCAATCCTTCACCGTCACTCCAGGAAAGGTCTTCTGGTCGGTGCCCCCGATCTTGTTGCCCACAAGGTCACGCTCCCCGGTGTTTTCCGCGCTCGGCGAGGCAGCCCGCAGCCTTTCCATGGGAATGTACTGTTCCTTGCCATCATCCCAGATGATGGCGACTTCGGTGCCGATGAGTTCGAGGCGGACGGGGTGCATGACGGGGAAATGACGAAATCAGAATGACGAATGAGGAATCATTTAACGCGAAACTCGGAGGGGAGGAAATGCGGAATCGCAGAAGTGCGGCAGGGAGGTGTTTTTTGTTCTGCCTGCCCCATTCCTGGCCTCCCACGTCCCACAAAAAAAGGGACGCCTTGTGGGCGTCCCTTTGGAAGGTCTTTGAAAGCCTCTTCCCGATTAACGGGAGTAGAGTTCCACGACGAGCTGCTCGTTGGCGATCGGGTTGATCTCCTCACGAACTGGCACGCGGTTGATGGTGCCGCTCATCTTGTCACGATCCACGGTCATCCAGTCGGCGGCAGGGGTGCCCTGGGTCATTTCCAGGAAACGGCCGATGAGCTGCTGGCTGCGCTGGCTGCTGCTGCGGGCGGCGACGACGTCACCAGGCTTGCACTGGTAGCTGGCGATGTTCACCACCTTGCCATTCACGGTGATGTGGCGGTGGCTGACGAGCTGGCGGGAGGCGAAACGGGTGTTCGCATAGCCCATGCGGAAGACGACGTTGTCGAGGCGCAGCTCAAGCATCTGCAGCAGGTTCTCACCGGTCACGCCCTTGCGGCGCTGGGCTTCGGCGAAGAAACGGCGGAACTGCTTCTCC
>CAZPSQ010000538.1:0-2251 GCA_964588755.1 uncultured Prosthecobacter sp.
TCTGCGAACTGGACTGCTCCGAAGCGGCCCTTGGCGACCTCAACCTACCGGCCATGACCTGCCGGTCTCCACTTCTACACAGCCGCCATTCGAACGACTGGTTCGCTCCGTAACCCGTCGGATGGTCTACGCGAGCAGCTCCGCCACTGCGGCCGATGACGGCAGCCGGCGTGAACGGCCGATGTGGGATCCTACAGCAGCCGTTCGTGGCGACAGATAACAGGTAACCGGCAAGTTGTCGGCCGAAACAATCGTTCAGGTCCCGCCGCCCGAAGCGCTGCCGTGCGCTCCGCGGTTCCCGTTCATTATGCGCGACGGCTGAACGTAAGCAGGTGTAGGTCGGGCTGACGCAGGCAGCCGATCATGCATGCACCGTCGTTCGATTTCGGCAGCGGCCGTACACATCAAGCGCCAGTTGTGGGCGGTGGCGGGTGGATGTTGGGCTTCCTGCGTCAGCCCAACCTACCCTTGCTAGGGAAGCACGCCAAGAATAGCCAGCAGCGCACGGCCAACCTACACGACGACAATCATCCGGGTCGAGCGACCAGCACCGCAACGGCAGGGCCGTTCAATCTTGCCACCATCGCTAAAACCGAAGGCCGCGCCCAGATAGTTATTACAGGTTAGACAACAGCAAGGCACCCACTTTACGCCGCTACCGAGTCATGCGGCGCCAACACCACGGTTTTTCTTCAAATACAATGAAATAAAAAAAGTTCTTGAGACTAGCCGGCCACAAGAATAAACTTGCCAAAAGTAGCGGAATCGTGTGGCCAACACGACCGCTTTTTTTTTGCTCTTTAACAATTCGCAAATGGAGGTAGCCCATGTTCAGCATTCCTGTTCGCTTCCGCAACTTGTTCGATCGCAACGCGACACCACGCCTGCCAATCACCGCAACCGAAGAGCTACGTGTCCACGACCTCATCGCGAAAACCGCTCATGTGACGTTGAAAGACACTATTCGAGTAATGCTCGCTATAAAAATGCTCTCCGAGGCTCTCGGCACACCTGAAGCCGAACTCCTATCGCGTCCCTTCACGGCGAGCAAGCCCAGCGAAGCGAATTCAGAGGCTTGCAATGAAACGTATGGGGCCATGATTAAGTGGTTCGAATCGGTTGACCGTATGAATGAATTCCATATCCAGCAAGGGATCGACCCATTACAAACGGCATATCGTCAACAGCCATGACACGGGGGCCACGCAAAAGAAAAGACTCCCTCGTAAAAGCACGGGTAGCGTTTCTCTCCGGGAAGGCCTTAATATTAGCTACCAATTTGCGATGATAGAAAAACAGACCGGAGAGCACATGCTTGAGCTTGCAACTATCTGTTACACACTCTTTGGTACTGTTAAGGCCATTTTGGTAATCACCGGAACGCCTGTGGTCGCAGCCGTTATTGTCAAGCACGACAGCAGAAATGGATACATTTACCATTTAATGCTGGCCGCCTTCATCGGCAGCTTCATTGCTTTTATCGGTTGGCCGTGGCTACTACATCGAGAGAGATCGCGATTTTTCCTTATGTACAGCCGGTTTTCTATTGTGCGAGAAACCCTCCGAGGGATCGCGCCTACGATCAAGGATCGCACGAAGAACTTCTCAAGCGAAAAATCATTCTAACTTTTCTTCTTGTCTCATTAATCTAAAGGAGTTAATCACATGACTTATAAAGACGAATTTCTAGCCTCACTTGTTCGAACGGATCGGACAGACCTTCTGACAACACTCCACGCCAGGCTGGTTGAAAACAACTTGAAGTTCAGAGCATCCAGAAACAGCGAAACACTGCTCTACTACGCCCTGGACAGCCAAAAAAAACAAGTTGGGCTTGTCGCGTTTCGAGTACTTCGTGGACTAACTATCTTCTCTTTCCCGGCAACATACTGGAGACCTCGGAGGGCCATAGTCGACAACGCACTGTCAGCCATTCCGAGCACAAGCATCGCCCCAACAGGCGACACCGCTAGCAGTCAATACTCGATGCGGCAAGTAATCGTTTCATCCGGGACAGTTGAGACCCTACTTCATGTGATTGATAAGGTGGTTTCCTCTCATGCGCGAATGCTGCGATGAAATGTAAGCAGCCATTCGGCATCGCCGGCCTAGATTTTTTCCGCGACCCCCTCGGCCGAATGGCGGCAATGCGCAGTACAGTCGACGCTCAAGGCGCACTCCCTCGATGACGGCTCTGGCCGACTTCCAGACCGCGGCCGCGCTAGGCCCATCTGACCGGTCTGCGGCGACT
>CAZPSQ010000539.1:0-2250 GCA_964588755.1 uncultured Prosthecobacter sp.
GAGGGCCACGATGTTGACGGGGATTTCCGGGTCGTAGACGTTTTTGAGCTGGTGCCACACCTGACCTTCGAGGTCGGTGATGTCGGCGGGGATGTTTGAGGAGGTGCTTTGGTCGTCTTTTTTCTCCGCCTCGAGGTCGATGCCGAGGGCGTCGGCATCCTTGGCCTGGATGCGCGCGAGACCGAAGTCCGTGGCGACGGTGTAGGTGCCGCCGAGGGACTGGGTGATGATGACCTTCATTCCGATGGGCAGATTGATGCTGTCACCACTGGGAATCTGGATGGCTTCGACTTCGCGTTTGAGTTCGATGGAGGAATGCATGGCTGGGGGAAAGAAGCGGAGGGCGGAGGCCGGGGAGAAGAAAAGACGGGCGGACACGGTGGCGTCTGTGGGCCGGAGTGCAACCGGGGAGCGACAGCTTGAGGTGGATTGTGATCCTGCCCCCGCCTTGCAGGAGTGATACGCGGCAATCCAATGGCTGGACACTGCAGCGCCACCAGGGATGGCCGGTGTTTTATCTGGACGGAGGGGGCTTTAGCCTGGCATCAGGCCGCCATGCGGATGGAGCCGCAGGCCCGGCATAGGCTCCGCGGAACACAAGACGACCTCTGGCGACGCCCTCGAAATCCTGGCCTAAGGCTGTGTCCCCGGCGCAGGCGGTGAGGTCTGGCGCTGGCTCCTGGGCGCTCCCGGGAACGGGATGCAGATCCATCTGGCCAAGGTGCAGGCTGGGATGGGCGAGGTGCTCTTTTGCCTGCGCGATGGTTCCGGCGAGATTGCCCGCGAGATGGCCAGAGGTGGACGGAAGCATCCATGGAACGTCGGCGAAAACGGCATTGCCAACGACGAGGTGCCCCTGTGACGCCGCATTGGCCATGTGGATGCCACGCGCGGCGTGGAAGATGGTGTTGTGGTAAACGTGGGCCTGCCGCAGTGGCAGGTCGTGGTTTCGCAGGGTGATGGCGGCATGGCGGGAGGAGGAGCTGTCCACCAGCACGTTGTCATGGATGCTGACACGCCCGGAGGCCTGCAGCAGGGACTCGCGCGGGTTGTGATAGAAGAAATTGCCGCAGATCTCGTAGCTGTCGTCAGAGCCTGGGCCGTGCTCCGGAAAGCCGCCGACGAGGAGATTGGGGCGGTCTCCGCTGGGGCTGGGGGCGTCGTTTTTGATGAAGACATTGTCGCGAATGAGGGTGCGGCTGGCGGTGGTGGGAATGCCTTCCACCACGGGGCGCGGCTGCTGAAATTTGATCTCCATGCAGTAGCCGAGGGGATTCATGACGAGGTTCCCCTCGATGACGCCCCGGATGAAGGGATCGTTACCGTTCGAGTTTCCCAGGTAGAGGCCGGTCCCGCAGTCGATGATTTTGTTTCTGCGAATGGTCCAGTCCCAGGTGGGTGTCTTGGTGGAGATGCCGACGGACTGCTGGGAGGTGTTCCAGCCGCTGATGACGCAGTCTTCCACCTGGATGTGGTGGACGCGATTTTTCAGGCCGCCCTGGGCGCTGATGCCAAACTGCCCGGGGATGCCATCCGGCCCGCCGCCCTGGATGTGCAGGCGTCTCAAGGCGAGGTGGCTGGAGCGCCGCAGTTCGACGCAATTGGCGACGGCCTGCTGACGAATCTCCGCCACGCCTGCCGCTGGTGGCGGCCCCTCGATGGTGATCCAGGCGTCGGCTGTGCCGTTGCAGTCGGTCAGCGGCAGGCCGGCTGGGTAGATGCCTGGCTCCAGCCGCAGGGTGTCACCGGGGGAAAGTGTGGTTAGTTTTTTGCGGTAGTCGGCTGGAGTGGCGGTTTTGACCTCGCCTGCGCATGCCCCTTGGATGAAAAGGCTGAGCAGGGTCAGGCATGTGGCGAGCGAGAGAGTGCGGGGCATGAGGAAGCGGACAACTACGTGCCGCGCCCCGATCTCTTGCCGAGGGGCTGCGGACTCGGAGGTACGTGTGCCTTGGCCAGGGTGTTTGCGAAGGCGCAGGTGGCGCGGATGTATCGTCGGCTGACTTCCTGCTGCGGACTCGGAGGTCCGCGCGCCGGGATGGCTAGGATGTGAGCACGATTTTGACCTTGCCCTGGGTCTTGCCGGCGAGGTTCAGGGCGTCGGCCAGGGTGCCGGATTGATCGGGGGATGTCATGGGGGCCGAACTCTGTGTCTCCTGCCCTTTGCTTTCCGCCTCCAGGGCGGCGCGGAGGGCGCCTTCGACCATCTGGCCGCAGTGGATCTTCATGGGCGGGAGGGGGCCGAGGGGCCTG
>CAZPSQ010000540.1:0-2224 GCA_964588755.1 uncultured Prosthecobacter sp.
CGACACCGATGCGTGCTTCGTCGGCGATCAGGGCGGCTTCGCGGTCGATCGCTGCCGAGGCGGCGTCGATGCGGGCGCGCAGGGTATCGAAGGTGCTCACTTCATCGTCAGTCAGGTCGCGGTTCTCCGAAGCGGCGAGGTCGGTGAGCCCGCGGGCTTCCTTGACCAGGGTGGTCTTGCGAGCTTGAAACTCGCGCAGTTGCTTGCTCATTTGGTTCTCCAAAGCAAAAACCCGCACGAGGCGGGTTCGATGGGCGTAAAAAAACCGCCGGGAGGCGGTTTCGATTGGGGGCGACCGGGGGGCGTGTTGGGCGCTCTGGGTGTATGCTATTGCCCTGTTTTCCGAAGCTCGTAATAGGAAGTCGCGCTTAGTGACCTCAACAACGGTTTCTTCCATTTCACAACATCTCGATTGCGCGCTGCGCCTGTGCCGAGCGAAATACACGCGGCTTGGTGCTGGACCTGGTATGCGGTGGGTTCCTAAAGTTGCCTCAGGGACACCGAATCTGGACGCTGCCGGATACTGTTGGCGCCAGCGTCGTCCGCTCGGCGTTGAGGCTCCGGGCGAACTCCTGCAGTGCTGCCGACGCACGAGAGTCTCCGATTTCCCTGAGTGAAGATGCCGCCGATCTTTGCGCCTCAGGGTTCGAGTTCAGGTTAAGTACATCGATGAGTATGGGTACAGCCGCTTTAACGCGACGTTTGCCAAGCGCCAACGCCGTTAACTCCACAGCACGGGCACTCTGATGGTGGTGCAACAGGACTTTCATCTGCCGGAGAAGTATTTCGTCCACCTCCACTTCATCGATACAAGCAAAAACCCGTGCTCTATTGCCAAGAAATTCTAGTTCAAAAGGTATCTCCATAGGGTAGTAATTGATGTAAGGAGCCCGGATCAGAGCTGCCCATATATTGGTTGGTTCCTGCTTGAGGATTCGCAATGCTTTCGGCCCCATACCCTGAAGGGCGTTGATTGCGAACTCCCGATTAGGCTCTTTATTCCTGAAAAGTTCATGTCGCAGAGATGCGTGAACTGCTGCGCCACTGCCTAGAAGAAATGTCAAGGTCGCTCTTCGTATCTCCGCCCCGCGCGCCATGAGAGCATCATTCAAGAAGTTAGAAACCAATCCATCTAAATCCAAAGCGCCTTTGCTCAGCGCAGCAATAATCGACTGCACCCCAAATGAACCCTGGGAAGACAGCGCACCTAACACTCGCTCGCGGACCGGAACGGACCTTTGCGAAGCCAAAATGCCAGCCAGAGCGTCTGGTACGCTTGGATCGTTGATTCGCGCAATGATGTCAATGATTTTAAGTCGCTGGTCGGTTCCATACGCACGATTCAGCTCAGATACCAGAACCGGTACACTTTTTCCCCCCGCCTTGACCAAGGCTTCTGCCATCGCGTCGCCAGTGATGGGGGTACCGCCCCCGACGTTCTCGGCTAGGAATTCAAGCGCTCTTGCATCACCGCTCTGGCCGAGCGCGTTGACTGCAGCTATCTTTACGTCATTCTCTTTCGCTGATCTGACTATCTTCACCAGCGACGTTATATCACCATTCTTCTGAAAATCCTGAACGTCTTGCGTGGTTGGTCCGCAGCCTAATACAATCAGCGATACTGACACTATAATCTTGTATGTGATTTTTGGCATTTGACAATCTGGAGGAGAGGTCGCGGAGAGCGTCTTGACGACACGCAATCGATTTATCCAAGCCTTCATTAGAATAGGCGTTTGCGGAAACTTAGGCAAATTATGATTAGCAGCAGAATCACTAGGTTGAAAAGTAGATTAAAAATTTTAATGAAATTGTCTCTGAATGGTCACTTACAGACCCTAGTCCCGCAACGATACATCAAGTACCGTCACCTATCACAGAATCTCGATTGTCCGTTGCGCGTAGGCGAGACGGCTTGTCTTCGGCCTCGCCCCAACCCTCGCATCCCGCCGCATCTTCCTGACAACATCGTCGAACGTGGCCACCCCATCGATCATGCCTTGCGCCTGCGCAGCTTCGCCGCCGAGCACACGACCCTGACCCATGCCCTCGCGCACCTGCGCGATCGGCACGCCCCGACCCCGCGCCACCGCCTTGGTGAAACTCGCGTAGTACTCATCCACGCGCGACTGCATGAAACCCTGCGCCTCCTCGTCTAGCGGCGCATACGGATTGCCCTCGACCTTGTACTTGCCCGCCGAGATCAGCGTCGGCTTGACGCCCT
>CAZPSQ010000541.1:0-2215 GCA_964588755.1 uncultured Prosthecobacter sp.
CGGGGGGGGGCCTCACACCTCGAGCTGGATGCCCAGCTCGATGACCTGCCGGGGGGGGAGGTCGAAGTAGCCGGTGGCGGGGCGGGAGAGGCGGGAGAGCATGACGTAGAGGCGCTTGCGCCACGCGGCCATCTTGCCGGGGCCGTTGGTCAGCAGGATCTCGCGGCTCTGGTAGAAGGTGATGCCGGGGCGCTTGACCTTGGTTTTCTCGCCCAGGGCCTGGCAGAGGTCGTCAAAGACGTCGGGGCTTTCGGCAAAGCCGTAGCGCAGCAGCACGCGGTAGAAGTTGTCGTGGTATTCGCTGATCTCATGCCGGGTGGGGTCCTCCACATAGGGCACGTCCTCAAACCGCACGGTCAGCAGGACGACCTGCTGGTGCAGGGCCTTGTTGTGCTTGAGGTGGTGCAGCAGGGACATGGGCAGGCCGTCCGCGCTGGCGGACATGAAGACGGCGGTGCCGGGCACGCGGATGATGCGGTCTTTTTTGATCTCCTCCACCAGGTGCTTCACGGGCAGGCGGCCGCGCTGCATGGCCTCGTAGAGCACGGTGCGGCCGTCCGTCCAGGTCTTCATCAGCAGCCAGATGACGGCGGCCACGGCCAGGGGGAACCACGCGCCGTCCACAAACTTGACCAGACTGCCGGCCACGTAGCCCAGCTCGATGAGGACGAAGAGCAGCACGGGCAGGAAGGCCTTCCAGAAGGCCCAGTGCCAGACACGCCGGGCGACGAAGTAAAACAGCACGCTGGTGAGGAACATCTCCATGGAGACGGAGAGGCCGTAGGCGGAGGCGAGGTTGCTGGAGGTCTTGAAGCCGAAGACCAGGGCGATGCAGGCCACCATGAGGAGGAAGTTCACCTGCGGCATGTAGATCTGCCCGCGCACGTCGGGGTTGGTGTGGATGATCTTCAGCCGTGGCAGGTAGCCCAGCTGCACGGCCTGCTGGGTCAGGGAGTAAACGCCGGTGATCATGGCCTGGGAGGCGATGATGGTGGCCAGGGTGGCCAGGATGATCACGGGCACCAGCAGGGGCGCGGGCACCAGCTTGTAGAAGGGGTGCTCGATGGCCTGCGGGTCGCTGATGACCAGGGCGCCCTGGCCCAGGTAGTTCAGCACCAGGGCGGGGTACACCAGGGAGAACCACGCGCGCTTCAGCGGCCGCGCGCCGAAGTGGCCGATGTCCGCGTAGAGCGCCTCGCAGCCGGTGACGGCCAGCAGCACCATGCCCATGATGACGATGCCCTCCCGCCCATGGTGGGTGAGGTAGTACACCCCCCAGTGCGGGGACAAGGCGGTGATGACCTCCGGGTGCTGGATAAAACGGTACACGCCCAGCCCCGCCAGGGTGGCGAACCACACGACCATGATGGGCCCGAAGGCCACGCCAATGCGCGCGGTGCCGTGCTTCTGCACCAGGAACAGCCCCAGGATGATGACCACGGAGATGTAGATGATGACCTCCTGCGACAGCCCGGTGCCGAGCTGCTTCAGCCCCTCCACGGCGGAGAGCACGGAGATGGCGGGGGTGATCATGCCATCCCCATACAGCAGCGCCGCGCCGAAGAGCACGATGAGCACGACCAGGGCGGAGGACTGCGGATTCAGGCAGTCCTTTCTGGACCGCAGCAGGGACAGCAGCGCAAACATGCCGCCCTCCCCCTGCGCGGTGGCGTGGCTGAGGATGGTCAGGTACTTGAAGGCCACCATGATCGTCAGGGACCAGAACATGAGGGAGATGGGGCCGTAGATCATGTCCACGCCATCGCGCCCCGGCACATAGCCGGCGTGCGCCAGGCACTCGCGCAGCGCATACAGCGGGCTGGTGCCAATATCCCCGAAAACCACACCCAGGGCGACGAGCGCCAGGGTCCAACTGTTGGAATTTTTATGTTCTGACATGGGGGGGAGCCTCCGGCGTCAAAGCCAGGACTCCATTGAGAGTGACCGCATGTCATAGCGCACCCCGCCGATCTTGCAAGGGGCACTTCCCGCCGCCTGGTGGCTGCCGCCCCCGCGCAGGAACGCCCCAAACCGCCCAGCAGCCTTGTTGCTGTGCAACAAGGAAACGCCCCCGCAACACCCCACGCGCCAGAACACCCCAAACCCCGCCATGGCCATGCCATGCCCTGGGCCATCGCGGGGGTCAGGGGACGTTCGCATACGCGCTGGGTGGTTGCGCAGATCAGGAGACGCCCGCTGCAGCCGAATGCGGCAG
>CAZPSQ010000542.1:0-2175 GCA_964588755.1 uncultured Prosthecobacter sp.
CGGGGGCGGGGGGACGCTCGCCATGCCCTGGGGGATCGCGAAGATCAGGGGACGCTCGCTGCAGCCGAATGCGGCAGCAGTACTTTTCCGGGCGCTTTCCGGGGTACCGCTGGCCCATTGGCCTGCGAGCGCAGTGTCTGCTGGTTCGCACTGTGTCTTGGGCTGGCGCGGGGGCGGGGGGACGCTCGCCATGCCCTGGGGGATCGCGAAGATCAGGGGACGCCCGCTGCAGCCGAATGCGGCAGCAGTACTATCCTGAATGCGGCAGCAGTACTTTTCCGATCTCCTAAACCTCCCTCCCCACCCCGCCCCCTTTCCCACAAAAAAACGCCGCCTGTTTCCAGGCGGCGTTTTGAATGAACAACAAGATGGGGTCCGGCAGAACCGGCCGTGGATCACGGCTGCGGCACGCTCTGGATCGTCTTGAGGATGCGGCTGGCGATCTGGTAAGGATTGCCCTGGGAGTTCGGACGGCGGTCTTCCAGGTAGCCTTTGTAGCCATTGTTGACGAAGCTGTGCGGCACGCGGATGGACGCACCACGGTCAGCCACGCCCCAGGAGAACTTGTCGATGCTCTGGGTCTCGTGCTTGCCGGTGAGGCGCTGTTCGTTGTGCGGACCGTAAACGGCGATGTGCTCAGCCGTGTACTTCTCAAACGCGGCCATGAGGGAGATGAAGTATTCTTTGCCGCCAGTCTCACGCATGTACTGGGTGGAGAAGTTGCTGTGCATGCCGGAGCCGTTCCAGTCGGTGTCGCCCAGGGGCTTGCAGTGGTAGTTCACAGACACACAGTACTTCTCGCAAAGGCGCTCCAGCAGGTAGCGGGCCACCCAGACGTCGTCGGCGGCTTTCTTGGAGCCTTTGCCGAAGACCTGGAATTCCCACTGGCCCTTGGCCACTTCGGCGTTGATGCCCTCATGGTTGATGCCGGCGTCCAGGCAGAGGTCGAGGTGCTCCTCAACGATCTGGCGGGCGATGTCACCCACGTTGTTGTAGCCAACGCCGGTGTAGTAGGGGCCCTGGGGGGCGGGATAGCCGCTTTCAGGGAAGCCCAGGGGGCGGCCGTCCTGGTAGAGGAAGTATTCCTGCTCAAAGCCGAACCAGGTGCCTGCGTCGTCCACGATGGTGGCGCGGTCGTTGGATATGTGGGGAGTGCCGTCGGCGTTGTAAACCTCGCACATCACGATGACGCCGTTCTTGCGGGTGGTGTCCGGGTACACGGCCACGGGCTTCAGCACGCAGTCGGAGCTGCCGCCGGGGGCCTGCTGGGTGGAGGAGCCGTCAAAGCCCCAGTCCGGGAGTTCTTCCAGCTTGGGGAAGCTGGCAAATTCTTTCACCTGTGTCTTGCCGCGGATGTTGCGGACGGGCTCGTAGCCGTCCAGCCAGAGGTATTCCAGTTTGTATTTGGCCATGGTTGAGTGTGTGTGTCTTTGAGGTTTCGCCGGAGGAGCACGCTGCGTGCTGCTGCGGACGACGGGCACGATGAAAGCATGGCCCGTGCCACATGCGAAGAGTTTTTTACAATAAGACCATTTTGTGTCCGGGGCCGCTGTTCACCGGGCGGACAGGAGTGTCCGCGCTCCCCTGCCCCCCGCTCTTCCGCGTGGCGAAGCCTCTGGAGAAAAACCACTGTCAACCACGGTCAACAACCGTAAACTACCGTAAACGGCGCGCAGCGCCCGCCCCCCCTTCCCCCTCATGCAAGAAGCCAAAAACACCGTCCGCGCCATCGTCCACATCGGCTACGACGGCACGGTGCATAAGCAGTTCCGCGGCACCCATGCCAAGGAGCGGTTTGAAAATGAGGTGCGCGTGCTGCGCCTCCTCCAAGAGCGCGGGTGCGACTATGTGCCCCGGCTGCTGGACAGCGACCCTGCGACGCTGAAAATCATCACCTCCAACTGCGGCACCCGGGTGGAGCACATCAGCGACGCGCGGGTGAAGGAGCTCTTCGACGAGCTGGAGCGCGACTACGGCGTGCGGCATGACGACGCCTTTTCCCGCAACATCACCTACCGCCGGCAGGACGGGCGCTTCTGCCTGATCGATTTCGAGCTTGCCACCGTGCTCAATCCACCGCCAGACTGGCCGCCGGTGCCAGAGGCGCTGCTGGCGGCCATCGAGGCCGCCAACGCCAAAGCCGCCCCAGACCCCGCCGCATGAGCGACGCCCCCC
>CAZPSQ010000543.1:0-2175 GCA_964588755.1 uncultured Prosthecobacter sp.
AGCGCTGCGTGAGCTGCCAGCTCTGCGAGTTCATCTGCCCGCCCAAGGCCATCAAAATCATCCCCAGCGAGATCCCCAGCGACGATCCCTGGGCAAAGGTCGAGAAACGGCCCAAGGAGTTCGACATCGACATGATCCGCTGCATTTACTGCGGCATGTGCGAGGAGGTCTGTCCGGAGCAGGCCATCTTCCTGCGCAAAGACTACGCCATCACCGGGCTCTCACGCCAGGAAATGGTCCACAACAAGAAGCGCCTGTATGAGATCGGCGGCCAGCGCGTGGGGCTGGTGAACAAGTGGAACGACCTCAAGTGATGCCACCGCTTCTGTTTTATCTGCTGGCGCTGATCACCCTGGGCTTTGGCCTCATGGTGGTGGTCGGGCGCAACCCGGTCACCTGCGCGCTGTCCCTGGCGGGCAGCTTCACCGGTCTGGCCGCCTTGTTCCTGAGCCTGGACGCCTACTTCATCGGCATCATCCAGATCCTTGTCTATGCGGGCGCGGTCATGGTGCTGTTCCTGTTCATCATCATGCTGCTGGACATCAAGCATGAGGAGGGGAAAAAGCTGAACATGGCCCCCATCGTCTCCGGCATTCTGGTGGCGGTGCTGGTCGTGGCCCAGATCTGCGCCGTGGTGGCCAGCTCGAAGATCACGGACAAAAACCCCAAAAACACCCCGCTGCAGCTCGCCGAGGCCGCAGGCACGCTGGGGCGCGCCTCGCTGGCCACGATCAACCAGGACCTCAAGGAAGGCACGCTTCCCGACGTGAAGCTGATCGGCTACACGCTTTTTGACCAGTATGGTTTTCATCTCCAGGTCGTCGGCCTGCTGCTGCTTGTCGGCACCGTGGGTGTGGTGGTGCTGAGCAAGCGTGAAAAGGAAAGGAGTGGCACGCCATGATCTCGCTGAGTCATTACCTCGTCGTCAGCGGCATGCTGTTTGCGCTCGGTCTGGCCGGCGTGATCGCCCGCCGCAACATCCTGATCGTTTACATGTGCCTGGAGATGATGCTCAGCGCGGCCAATCTGGCGCTGGTGGGCTTCTCCCGCTTTCATCTTGTCAACGGCCTGCCGGACTACACCGCGCAGTCGCTCGTTTTCTTCACCATCACCGTGGCTGCCGCCGAGGTTGCCGTGGGCCTTGCCATCATTGTGGCTCTCTTCCGCACGAAGCAGAGCGTCGATGTCGAGTCCGTCACCAAACTTCAGGGCTAACGCGCTTACATGAACGCCAGCATCCTCCTCCTGCTGCCATTTTTCTCGGCGCTGATCATTCTCCTCGGGCACCGCCACCTCAAGGGGGCCTCCGTGCTCATTTCCGTCGGCTCCTCCATCATCGCCTTCCTCGCCAGCATCGCCTTCCTGGGCGCTGATGACAACGAGGGCACCAAGCTGCTGCTGCCCTTCATTGATGTGGCCGGCTTCCGTGCCGGGATCGACGTGCTGAGTGACAAGCAGAGCCAGGGCATGATGTTCATCGTGACCTTCATCGGCATGCTGGTGCACATCTTCTCCCTGGGCTACATGAAGGATGACGAGGCCCGGCCCCGCTTCTTTGGCGCCTTGTCCCTGTTCATGTTCTCCATGACCGGCATCGTCCTGGCGGGGAACCTGTTCATGATGTTCATCTTCTGGGAGCTGGTGGGCCTCAGCTCCTACCTGCTGATCGGGCATTGGTACGAGAAAAACAGCGCCGCCGAGGCCTCCAAAAAAGCTTTCCTGACCAACCGCATCGGCGACTTCGGCTTCATGATCGGCATCCTCATCCTGTTCGCCATGAACGGAACAGCGGACCTGTTTGACCTGAAGACAGCCTTCGAGTCCGGCGCAGTTCGCGTGGGCGGCCCCTCTCACCATGCGGGGCTCACCACTGCTGCCGCGCTGTGCATCTTCATGGGGGCGGTCGGCAAGTCTGCCCAGTTCCCCCTCCACGTCTGGCTGCCAGACGCCATGGAAGGCCCCACGCCGGTTTCCGCCCTCATCCATGCCGCCACCATGGTGGCCGCCGGCGTGTACATGATGGTGCGCATGAGCTTCCTCGTCACCGCCTCACCGCTGGCGGCCGAGATCATCGCCGGCATTGGCTGCGGCACCGCCCTGCTGGCAGCGCTGATGGCCACACAGCAGAATGACATCAAGCGCATCCTGGCCTACTCCACCCTTTCGCACCTCGGC
>CAZPSQ010000544.1:0-2154 GCA_964588755.1 uncultured Prosthecobacter sp.
CGCCCCCTCAAACCGCCAAAACCAGCGCCCGTTCCACACGAAACGACATAGAGCCGGAGATTGGCACGCTTGTTAGGCGAGAGCAGCATGACGTTCTCGACTTTCTGTCCACTGTCAGTCAAGACATCCATTGGGAAGTGCGACAGCATGAACTGGAACAGCGGATGGAATGACTCACGAACGTCGTGCGCGGCCGAGCTCAACGCGAGTCGAAAGATGTCGAGGTCCGGGTGAATGATGAAGTACTTCTCCAGTAGGAATATGGTTTCGACCGCTTCTTTTTCGGCGGTCGAGTTGAGTTCAAGCAGCTTCAGAGCGCGATCGGTAATTGGAGCCGGTGTGAATAATCCGTTCGCCGCTTGGGTGGTGTATATCTCAACGTGGGTTGGCGCGGTGAAGGCATACATCGCCGTGGAACGAACTGCGTCAGACGCTGCAGATAGACGACTTGAGAATTCTTGGTACACCTGCAACTTCAGTTGGCCCTTGAAGTGCTCGGTCTGCCGCAGAGACTCATTCCGGTGTTGACGGCCAAGCTGCCAGACGATCGCGCTTACACCGATGACTGCGGCGAGGACAGTAACGAGCGGTCCAAGCCACCACGGGCCTTGGTCTGTCGACGTGGTTTCGGCTGCAGCTGCTGCGGTTGCTGCAGTGGCGATTACGGAAATTGCGAGTGCGCGATGCATCGATTGTCGAGCCTAACGAATAGCGTTCATCTGCCGCCCCGAAAGCTCTGGGCTCTGCCACTCGCCAGCAGCTGGCGAACTAGGTCGATAGCATACACCCGGATCGCTTCGACGGCTGCTCTGGACGAACTTCTTCACCGGCAGCTCTTGGCCGAGTGCTGTCTGATGACGAATGGAATCAGACCGTCTCGTCACGACCCAAACGCGACCTTCGTCTTGGCTGGGAGCGGACGTCCAACGCCAGGCATCACAGGCGACATACTCGGAGCGAAGCGGAGAGTTTGACGTCCTTGTGAATAGCCTTGTTGTGCTCTTCATTCTGGATCTTCTAGCTGCGCTAATGCAGGTAATGTTGCACGAACTGTGGCTTTCAGTTCTTCGGCAGCATCTATTACAGTTTCTTTGCTCCACAAAACCGTATGAAGATGGTTGGTGTCAAAATGAGTGCCGCCATCCTTAAATACTGATCTCTCACACGTGTAGATCACGGGTTTCCCCAGCCCTTCCGCAAACCCGGCTTCCCAGTAAGCGCCTAAATTCTTATCGGTTAAGTCTGCAACCACAAATGCAGATCGGCGCAACTCTACTCGCAGTCTCTCATCAATAGATCCAGCCTTTGGGTTTTCGTCTAGCCTAATCAACTCAAAACCTGCCGCCTTCACAGCAGGTTTGAAGTGATTTATGAAGGCCTGTTGTAAATCTTCGTTATCAAAAGCCATTGCCATGAAGGCTTTGGTACTCGATACCGATTTCTTTGTCAGCTCGTTGTGGCGCTGCCAACCACTGAAGGATAGTCTCATGTGAATCTCGCCTCCTGAAACACTGCTCTTTAGCAGCCCTTTTTCTGTCAGCGCCTCAACGATAAAACGTACTCCTCCGGGTGTTTCAGCTCCTACTCTGGCCTGTAGATTCTCATAGCTCTCGATGAACTCAGCACCGACGCTGGTTTTGCCCAATATCAGTATCAGGTTGTCTGCTTGCTCCGCGACATTTGGAAGTGCGGCTTCATCTTCAACATACTTAATCGTATTCGAGTGAATTTGCGGCCAATTAATAGATCGTTGCATGCGGCGTATTTCATAACTCAACCTAGCAGCAAACCCGGGATTTGTTTTGCGAGAGCCCAGCATAGATTTTGCTGTGTCACTGAGAATAAATTTCCCGCAATTAGGGCAGTCGTATTGATAACCGTCGGAACCGCCTGTGCCGATGTCTGTGTTTGGCGCATTGCATACAGTGCATAAATTCTTAGGCATTAGTTTTCTCGACACATTTTCAGAGCAGAACTTTGTTTTAGGGCGACGGTTTTGCCGCGTAACATCGGAGTCTTCTCCCGAGATTGACGTCGCTCGGAACGCTGGAAGTCTTGCCGCAGACGGATCTGCGCACTATGTGTGCTGATTGATAGAGGATAAAAAATCGTGAAAAGCGGCAATTCGCAGGCTAGGTCGATAGCATACACCCA
>CAZPSQ010000545.1:0-2137 GCA_964588755.1 uncultured Prosthecobacter sp.
GGCCATCCTTCAGGCGGAATCGTCGTTCCGCTGCGACCTTGGCTCCATGGTCGCCACCACGCAACACCACCACACCTTGCCCAGGATAGGTCTGTTCAATCTCACGGGCCAGCAGATCAACCGTTCCGAGGTAAGTGGCGAAGATGACGATCTTCTCACTGGCGTTTTGCCGCCAAAGCACGCCCAGCCCATCAAGCAGTTTCTGTGCCTTGGTTTCCCGCTCATTGGGGAACACGGCCAACAAATCGCGGATACGTAACCGCTCCTCTGGCAGGTGCATTTCCACCGCGGCGATTGCGGCCTCCTCGGCATTCATGGCCGCAACCTCGCTGCCGTACGGATCGGCCATGAACTCAAGTGCCTCGGCATCCAGCTTCTTCACCAAGCGGTACTTCAGGTCGGCGATGATCCGGTCCACTTCGCTGCGGCCCAGGCTATCTCGAGCCAACCCGAACTCGTCATGCACAAGTTCCCTCGCCTCTTCGGTCAGCCGCTCGCGTCCCTCGATATCCAAATCCTTGTCCCGCAGGAATGCCTCGTGCAGCGTCAGCATCAGCAGCCGCCGTTTCAGCGTCCGCCGTACCGCCGCAAAGCTTGATGCGGCGATCTTCTGGAAGATCGCCATCAGGAAGCCCAGCGCCTGTCCCTTGCCGCCCTGACGTTTGGCGAGGTTGAAGCCGTCTTCGAGGTATCCGCGTAGATTCTCGTAGAACAGGCGCTCCTGGGTTCCCATCACAAACGATTCCGTGTGCACCCACCGCCGAGCAAACAGCGGCGATCCGTCCGGCTGGCAGGCATCGGCCTTCGTGCGCCGGAACATCACGGTGTTCAGGCGGTGCCGGTGCTCCAGCATTTCTTCAGGGCTGCTGAACAGCGTCGGGTTCAACAACTGCACCAGCATCCAGAACTGAAAGTGGTTGCCCTGGTGCGGCGTCGCTGACAGCAGCAGCAGGTCGCGGCTGTGCTC
Source organism: uncultured Prosthecobacter sp. (assembly GCA_964588755.1). Lineage (GTDB taxonomy): Bacteria > Verrucomicrobiota > Verrucomicrobiia > Verrucomicrobiales > Verrucomicrobiaceae > Prosthecobacter. Next base: position 968 of record CAZPSQ010000545.1, read on the forward strand.
CTTGATGGCTTCCGCTAACTTGTAGTTCTCGGTCTTGCGAATCTTGCCGCCAGCGCGGAAGGCCGTCAGGTGGTGCGCTTCGTCGAACACCACCAGATCCCAGGGTGGAGCGTCCAGTAAGCGCTTGATACGCGCCGGGCGCTTCAATGTGTCGATGCTGGCGATCAGCCGGTCATGCTTGGCAAACGCATTGGTCTTTCGGTCAGTGATGTCCCCCTCTGAGCCGAACACCTCGAACTCCAGATTGAACACCTCATTCAATTCACGATGCCAGTTGTTCACCAGACCGGCTGGTACGATCATCAACGCCCGATGCAGCTCGCCACGACTTGCCAGCTCGCGCAGAATCAACGCCGTCTCAATTGTCTTGCCCAGTCCCACCTCGTCGGCGATGAGATAACGCCGAGGGGACGCGGTCGCAATACGGTGTGTCAACACCACCTGATGCGGCAACAGGTCGATCTTGGCCGAGGTAAGCGCCGATGCGCTCTCCATGATAGGCAGCGCATGGGCTTCGTAGGACAGCCATGCCTTGCGACCACGCCCGGCGCCACCGTCCACAGCGCGCAAGATGCGCTCTGTTCGTGAGAGCGCGCGGCGAATGGAGCCGACCGGGACACGGCGCTCACCGACACCAAAGAACGCACGCAGATAGCCTTCGCGAGCGGCGTCAAGCACGACGCCCTGGCCGTGCTCCTGATGGGTGATCCGTTCCCCGGGCTGGAACTGAGTCTCTGCTTCCACTCGCCGGCTTCAGGTGATCCGCAAGTGGAACAAGCCGGCAGGCTTGCTGCCTTCGCGGAGCAGGATCTCCTGCGGATATTCGTTGGCTTCGCCCCACAGAATGCGGCCGAACGCGAGCAGGCGGTCGCTGTGCGGTGCGGCGCAGCGCCACTCAACCGAGTCGGTGGCGGGATGAAACTTGATCCTTCCGAGACCTGATGGCAGCCAAAAGATCAAGGACGCTTCACCCTCGTAGTAGGACTGAAACGACAGGATCGCATCTTTGACGCCATCGCCCAGCCAAGTCTCGGCGTCCTCGGGCGTCAGCAGATCGAGGCCGCCTTCCAGGCCCGCAACGACGAGTGTGTTGTTGCCATTGCTCGGCAGGTCGTCGGGCCAATGGCCCGCCGCCTGCAAGAACTGGCGCAGGCTCCAGACCTCGCTGGC
>CAZPSQ010000546.1:0-2135 GCA_964588755.1 uncultured Prosthecobacter sp.
TGGTGCGTCCGTACTGGATAGATGGCCCCCGAGGTATCGACGAGAAGAAGTGGCTGGAGATCATCGGCGTTGAGCCGACCCTCATCTTGCTCGACGAGTTGCCGTCCTACCTGCTCATCGCTGATACCAGCCCGGTCGGCAAGGGTTCACTGGCTGATCTGGTGACTTACACTATCAGCAACCTGCTGACCGCGGCGATCAAGCTGCCCCGATGCTGCGTCGTCATCGCCAACCTATCGGGCGCCTACGAGAAACAGACCAAGGACGTGGCCAGAATCATGTCCAACCTCCAGCAAGAGTCCCGGCGCCAGGCCCAGATCATTACCCCCGTCCAACTCGCCGGCAACGAGATCTACGAAATCCTGAAGAAGCGCCTGTTCACAGAGTTGCCAGGTAACGCGGTGACTGATTCTGTGGCCGAGGCGTTTGCCGACCAAGTCAAAGCCGCGGAGGACGGCGGCTACATCACCGCCAGAGCTATGGAGGACGTCGCCGAAGAAGTGCGCCAGACCTACCCCTTTCACCCTTCGTTCAAGAACCTGGTGGCGCTGTTTAGAGAGAACGAGGGCTTTCGCCAGACTCGCGGGCTGATGCAATTCACAGCGCGCCTGCTGCGCAGCGTCTGGAACCGTCAGTCCAACGACGTCTTTCTTATCGGCACCCAGCACCTTGATCTCAACGATGCAGAAGTGCGCGATGAGATCCAACGCGTGAATCCAGCACTGCTCAACGCCATGGTCAACGACATCGCCGATCACGGGAACGCGCGTGCCGAGGAGATCGATGATGGTCTGGGCAGCGATGCTGCGACTCAGGTTGCCAAGCTCGTACTCTCCGCGTCGTTGTCCCGCGCTGTCGGCGCTCACACGGGACTGACCCAGGCCGAGATCATCGAATACCTGGCGGCTCCTTACCGCAAGGCTGACGAGTTCCTTGCTGGTTTGGACCGCCTTCGCGACCGGGCCTGGTACCTGCATCGCGAGGGCGAGGCCTTCTACTTCAAAGATACGGAGAACCTGGGAAGGCGCATTGAGCGCGACGCCAAGCAGATCCCGGCACCGAAGTTGGAGCAGGCGCTGATTAACCGTCTCACCGGGCTTTTCCAGGCTCAGGGCAAGTCCAAAGCAGCCTACCAGGAAGTCCAGATCATGCCTCGCCTGGACGACGTGCGGCTATTCGGCTCCCGTATCCTGCTGGTGGTGCAGCCGGATGGGCGCACGCCGCCGGAGGCAATCCACAATTTCTTCGAGTTCCAGCAGGAAAAGAATAACGTCCTGATTTTGTCGGGCCACGACAGCCATCTCGCGAACGAGGTCGAGGCACGACTTCGCGAGCTTTACGCTGTCGAAAAGATCTACGACAAACTGAAATCAGGTGATAGCTTGTATGAGGAGGCCCGCGACAAGCTCGAAGAGTTGGCCGAGCGTTTCACCAAGGCCGTTTCCGGCGCGTACAACCGACTGTTCTTCCCCGGTGGGGACGCCGAGTTGGTCATGGCCACCATAGATAACGGTCTGAGTTTTGGGCTGGGGGAGCATTCCGCCGAGGCTCAGATTGAGAAGCTTCTTGCCAGCGGGCGCTGCGACAACAAACTCGCCCTCGATATGCCCGAGAATCTGCCAAACTATTGGGCCATGGCCGAGACCTATCTGTGGTCTGCGAAGGACCGTCGCGTCCCCTGGCGCGATCTGGTCATGCGTGCAAAGACCGACCCCACTTGGCCGTGGATGCCAGGCGCGCGTGGATTGGAGGTGCTGCGCGACGAGGCCCTCAAGCAAGGCCGCTGGCGCCAAAGCCCCGAGGGCCACATCGAGAAGGGGCCGTTCCCCGCGGAGAAGACGTCCGTGAACGTCACACCGCTAGGGACCAATCGTGAGACCGGCGAGACCAGCCTGTCGCTCACCCCACGCAACGCCGGCGACAGTCCCTGCGTTTACGTCGCCAGGACCGCTGCTGTTTCCGAACTGGACGACCAGGTCCACGATCTGGAAGATTACCGCACCACCGAGGCGACGCTGTACTTCGTTGCGGTGGATAGTGCACGCCGGTACCAGACGGGTGAACCGACCCGCTGGACCGCGGACATCACTGTTCGCCACGAACTCCACAAGGTTGCGGACACCCGCAAGGTAGAG
>CAZPSQ010000547.1:0-2124 GCA_964588755.1 uncultured Prosthecobacter sp.
TAGGTCGCCGCGAGGCGGTAATCCATCACATCGTTGGTGATGTCCCGTTTAAAGAAGAGGTTGTCGACGAAGAACTCGTTGTAGTTCGGGTTGGCCGCTCCGTTGGGCAGCAACGGGTTGGGGTCACGCCGAATCTCGACTGCGCCGGTGGTACCGTTGAGCACAGTGTTGGTCTGGTCTTGCTGATTGATGGTCGCTTCGATCGTAAAGCGCTCGAACAGCGTTTGTTCGATGGACAACGACCACTGGGTGTAACGGCGGTCGGAGTACGCTGACGGGCCGACGAACTGCCATTCACGATCGAACTCACCGAAGTAGGGAGAAGTCTGATCGATCGGCCTGTTCGTGCCGGTGGAGATGCGGAAGCCGGACGATCCATAGCGTTGCACGCCCTTTCCGTCGTAGGAGAGATAGAAGTTGCTGGTGCCAGTGCGCGCCGAGGTGCCGCCTGTGCCACCGACGGCCGGGTTGTAACTCGTGAACGCATCGACAAACATCACCGTGCCTGTATTGCGATCGACACTACCTTTTTCGAATTCGCCACGGATGCGGGTGTTCTGGAATGGGCGGAAATCGATCGCGAAATGCCCGCCGTCGAAATTATTGTAACGATAGTCGTAAAAGCTCCCCTTGTGCGAGGACACCGCATTTACGCGGACAGCGAGCTTTTCGCCGATGCGGCGATTGACGTCGATTTCACCCCGATAGAAGTCCCACGAGCCAGCCGTGACCCTGACGGTGGCGAAATCCTTGTGTTGGGCACGCTTGGTGATGACGTTCATCAAACCGCCCGGAGCGGCGTCGCCATAGAGCAACGCGTTGGGACCACGGAGGATCTCGACACGCTCGATGCTGAACGAATCGGTTGGCAGGTACCAGATGAAGAAATTGCGCGTCTGCCACTCGTTGCTCACGCCGCGAAAGACGAACGCGGTGTCGTTAGTCGGATTGTTGTTATATTCCCCGGCAGGCGCGTAACGTGAGAGCTCAAAGATATCGATCGCACCGATGTCATTGATCAAATCGCGATTCAAAACCGCGATCGTCGTGGGCAGGTTGCGAAGATCCTCCGCAACCAAAGTGCCCGAGTTCGAGAACAACGAACGATAGCCATTGTCTTGTGTATCTTGCACCTCGAATGGCGACAACTGGACGACCGCGTTTCCGGTCGAAGGGTTATGACCAGGGACCGAGCCCGGCGTTTCGCTTGACTGACGATTCACAGTTTGAGCGTCCGTGGGAGATGAGATGGCCAAAACGAGCCAGCCCAGGACGGCTGACGTAATAGTTTTTCGCTTCATGGATTTGGTGCGGTCCTCGTTGCTTGGGTGCTTGGATACAACTACGGGTTTTACGGGTGCAGGCTGCGATGGTATCGCCTCCCGACTGATCATGAACGCGCCTGTCACCTGATCCTGCCACACAGACAGTGCCGTGCCGGCGAGCATGTGATCGAGCGCCTCCCTGGGCGAGTATTCGCCTACTACCGCGTTGGTGTGCTGACCTCGGACCGCATCCATCATGAACATGATTTGCCTGCCGGAAATCCGGGCAAACTGGCTGAGCGCCGTGGCCGCGTCTCCGCGGGGGAGATCGTAGCTACGCCTCGCATCCGCCTTCTCTGTTCGTTCCTCCGCCGCAACCGTGGCACCAACGCAAAACGCGTGGGCAGCCAGGTAGGTGGTGGGGAGAAATCGTGGCGACATGCTGAGGAGTAGAGCTACTCCTGAAACGCAGCCGCGTAGAAAATGGGTTAGGCTCGCCACAAGAAACATCCCGTCACCGGAGGTCCTTGCCGACGATTCACCGCGCTCGCCTCATCACGATCTCGTCCTTCGCACGTCGTTCGACGGCAATGTCGCCTCCATACTCAAGCATGCGCACGAAGGCCTCGATTTGATCTAACGCGATCATCCCACCGACCTTGCGGTCACCCAACTCCGGATCGCCCACTACAATCTGGGTGAGGTTACGTCGGTTAAACTGGGTAACGATATCCCTCAACGGAATGTCGACGAAGGGAATCATGGAATCCTGCCAGGCCAACTGCTCCCGAATGGATTCCGTCGTTACTTTTTCGACCTTGAACACGGCGGTCGGCTGGTCTCGCAAGACACGTGTTTG
>CAZPSQ010000548.1:0-2099 GCA_964588755.1 uncultured Prosthecobacter sp.
GGCCATGCCGACCATGGCGTCCTCGCTGATGGGCGCGTCAAACACGCGGCCGGGGAACTCCTTGCTCAGGTTCTTGGTGGCTTTGAAGGCACCGCCAAAGGCGCCAATGTCCTGGCCGTAGAGGAAGACGGAGGGGTTGTCGCGCAGTGCCTCATACTGGGCCTCGCGGATGGCCTCAAGGTAAGTGATGCTCATGCCTCGTGCTGCCCCTCCACGAGGTCGGCGCGGGAAAGCGCATGCCAGTTTTCTTTAAAGGGGTCAGGCGTGGGTTCTTTGGACACTTTGGCGATGGCTTGGTCAGTCTTGCGGCGGGCGGCGAGGTACAGGTCTTTCAGATCCGCCTCATTCAGCCAGCCTTCATCCAGTGCCCGCTGTTCTGCAACTGCAAGGCAGTCACGCGAGGCAGGCCCCTGACGCGCCGTGTCAGGGATGTAGGAGGCGTCATCATGCTCCCCATGGCCGGCCAGACGCAGGAAATTGCCCACCACCAGCTGCGGTCCGCCGCCGGCGCGCGCACGTGCCACGGCCGCCCGGAACGCAGCCACACAGGCGCCCAGATCCGTCGCATCCACCGTGGTGCCCACCACGCCATACCCGGCCGCGCGGTCAACCAGGCTCTCACAGGCGTACTGGCGGGTGTTCGGGGTGGAGTATGCGTACTGGTTGTTGGCCAGGCTGATGACAATGGGCAGCTTTTCCACCGCAGCCATGTTCAGGCCCTCATGGAAGGCTCCCGTGGAGGTTCCGCCATCGCCAATGCTGGTGGCGCCAATGGCATCTCCCAGCCTGCCGGCCAGACGGCGGGCAAACAGGGCCCCGGCCACGACGGAAAGCAGGCTGCCCAGGTGGCTGATCATGGCCAGCAGCCCCTCCTTCGGCCGGCCGCGGTGGATGTTCCCATCCCGGCCGCGCATGGGTCCGGTGACGGTGCCCAGATAAGTGCGCACGCCATCGAGGATCGGCTCCCCGTAGGCAATGCGCCCGGCCTGGTCGCGAATCAGCGGACCGTAAATGTCTTTTCCTTTTTGCAGATGGATGCCGAGCGCGGCACTGAAGGCCTCCTGCCCTTTGCCCAGATAAACACCACCGACAATACGACCGCCAGCGCGGTAGAGAGCGCCTAGTTTTTCCTCCAAGACACGTGCCAGCACCATGTGCTGGTGAGCAAGCAGGAATTGAGAGCGAAATTCGGCCTGCAGGCTGGTTTCGCTGTGTTGGATCGTTTCAACGAGTGACACGGAGGGTATTTGGTATCATGCGCGGCAGTCTCGTCAACCATCCTGCCGTGCAAATCATTCGAATGGGACACGATTCTGCCACTTTTTGGCATCGCATCCGCTAGAAACGCTGCGCTTACTTTTTTGCAATTTCCCATGCCTAAAGGGGTGCTTTATAATAATTCGTTTGAAAATTTCATCATTTACGGTAATTATTATAAACAAGTGCATATCTTTTAGAAAACCATGGAATCGCTTCTCGCCTCCGTCGCCCCCGATCCGGTCTTTGCTGACTTCCAAGTGATGAGCTATGGCAGCCTCCTGCTGCCCGGCCACCCCATCCGCTTTGGTTTTCAGGTGGACATCGTGCCCGACAACTGTCCCTCCACCATCCTCTTTGGCCTCATCAGCCGGGACCCTGTGAACGGCGGCACCCCCAAAACGCGGGGTTTCGCCGTCAGGGTGGACCTGGAGATGCGCGAGGTGTGGGACGTCCTCAACGGCAGCGGCCTGGTGGGATGGGTGGAGCATCCGATGGGACTCGCCGCCTTCACCGATGAGGAACCCCTTCTGCTGGGGTGGGAGATTGAGTTTCATGGCCACGCGCTGATTCCCAAGCTTGTCGTGGGCGACCAGCAGTGGCTCTACCCGGCCATTCAGTGCCCGGAGCCGGTCGTCATGGAGTCCATCGTCGGCTGGCAGGGCGAGTGCTCCTCCGACCCGCGCGGCATTTTCATGCATCCCGCCTTGTGGCGCGAGCAAGTGGCCGCCACTGCCGCACCGTCGGGAAATGCCTCCGGGCCGCTGAGGGCCTGACGGCACCCCTCCCCCACGCTGGCTTGTTCCGGCCTTGAATCCCGCCGTTTTTCCCGCTAACGGCTG
>CAZPSQ010000549.1:0-2098 GCA_964588755.1 uncultured Prosthecobacter sp.
GTGCTTGGCCCACCAGGCCTTGATCGCCCCCTTCGCCAGAGACTTGGAGTCATCCGGCACCAGCAGCATGGCATCCGGCGTCAGCGTGGTGCCTGTGCCCTCGCACACCGGGCACGCGCCCAGGTGCGTGTTGAAGGAAAAATGCTGCGGCGTCAGGCGCCCGATCACGTAACCCGTGCGTGGATTCGCAAACGCGGTGGTGAAGCTCAGAATGGTCTCGTCTGAGTCCGCAGATGAAGAGGCAAGATGTGGGGCGTGAGTGGTTGCAGGCACCTCTGCCTTCTCACTTCTCACTTCTAACTTCTGCCCCCCGCCTGCGCCCCCGCCCACGTTCACGTTCACAAGAAACTGCACCTCGTTCTCATTCCAGTGCAGCGCGCTTTCGATGGCCTCCATCAGCCGCTGGCGGGAGTCCGCCCGCACGACGAGACGGTCTATCACGATCTCCACCTTGTGCTCGTCGTTCACGGCCGGTTTCAGCGTGTCCTCGATCTCCACCACCTCGCCATTCAGGCGCACCCGGATAAAGCCCTGGCGTTTCAGCTTTTCAAACAGCGCCCGGGTCAGCGTGCCATTCGCCGCAGGCTGCGGGGCCAGCACCACGACACGTGTGCCCTCCCCCAGCGCCAGCACTTTGTCCGCGATCTCCGGCGGCGTGCTGCGGATGAGTTTCTCCCCCGTCTCAGGGTCATGCGGCTGCCCGGCCACCGCGTAGAGCACGCGCAGGTAGTCATAGATCTCCGTCACCGTGGCGATGGTGCTGCGCGGGTTCGGGTTTGAATGCACCTGCTCGATCGCCACCGCCGGGGACAGTCCCTCGATGAAATCCACATCAGGCTTCTGCATCTGGTCCAGAAACTGCCGTGCGTAGGCGGAGAGGCTCTGCACATAGCGCCGCTGCCCCTCGGCAAAGAGCGTGTCAAAGGCCAGGGACGACTTCCCGCTGCCGCTCACGCCGGTAAGCACCACGAGCTTGTGGCGCGGGATGTCCACATCGATGTTTTGGAGGTTGTGCTGGCGCGCGCCGCGCACGCGAATCACGTCTTCGGGCATTGGGGGAGCGTAAGAAGCCGCGTGGGGCGGAAGACTGCAAGCCCAAGAAATTCCCCGGTTGGCGCGTTCCGGTGAAGGAAGGCCTGATGATGCGGTTGAAAAGCGCCGCCACCGTCCTACACTCCACCCCTACCATGAAGCCCCTCATCGTCATCATCCTGGCTGCCGCCGTCGGCTACGTCGCCTACGAGTATGTGTACCCGCCCTTCGCCGACATGATGAAGTTCACCAAACACGTGGCGGAGGAGCCGAAAAAGGAAGTGGTGGTCGAGGTGCCAGTGCCGAAGAAGGAAGAGGTAAAGGTCGTCCCTATGCCGGAACCCAAGCCTGAGCCAAAACCGGAGCCCAAGCCCGAGCCAAAACCCGAGATGGCCAAGGCCCCCGAGCCGCCCCCCGTCGATCCGAACGCCTTTGTGCCGCCCGTCTTCCAGAGCGTGGAGGAGGTCACCCAGAACTGGGCCGCCGTGCCGAAGGGGTTCTTCACCAAGCCCGTGCAGGTCACCCTGAACAAGGACATGAAAGTCCAGATGCAGATGGGCAAGGCCACCGCTGCCTCTGACTTCAAGGCCGGATCGAAGATCTATGTGATGGACCAGGTGGGTCCAAACCTCATCGTCGGCGCCGTCGCGGGCTCCCCCATGCGCGGTCAGGTGTCCATGGACGACACCGACTTCAAACAGGTGTTTGTGGCCGGGTATGAGCAGATCAAAACCCAGCGCATCGAGGCCGCCCGCCGTGCGCACGAATACCAGCTGGCCGCCGCCGAACGTGCCGCCAACGCCCCCCCTCCCGGAGCAGGTGGTGGCAGCAGCAATGAAAAGCCCGTCAAGGACAAGGACGGCACCTACCCGCTGCTCCTGGCCAGCATGAAGTCCGGCGAAGTCACCGAGATCAAGCCTGACAACATCAAGTCCTGGGGCGACGCCGCGCAGGAAAAAATCGACGGCACCGACTACTGGACCGTGAACGTGAAGTACGAAACTCAGACGATGTTTGGCAAGTTTGAGACCGAGGCACAGGCCCGCATCAAAAACGGCCGCGTGGA
>CAZPSQ010000550.1:0-2090 GCA_964588755.1 uncultured Prosthecobacter sp.
AGCCACCCCAACGCGGCACCGCTGGAGGGAATGTTAAAGTACAACAAGGTCGGGCTGTAGTTCAGCCTGGTAGAACGCTTGCATGGGGTGCAAGAGGTCGTGAGTTCGAATCTCGCCAGCCCGACCAGTTTTCCTCCGCAAAACACATTGAGGAGAGATTGGGCGCAATGCCTGCAGGATTGCAATGGGTGCAATTTTCCCGCCAATTAGCATACCGTGGCAAGCATACCCCAAGGCATTTATCAGCAAAGGCAGACCCAGGGACACTGAATGCACCCAGGTGGGAAAGAGCTTGGAAACATGGATGTGATGGACGCAGCCGAGGGTGGGCTATGCACCACACTTTGCCTTGATGCGTCTTCCCCGTCTCAGCGAATGGGGACGCCGGGAACTAATCCGGGCGGATAGCCTTGGGGCCGGAAACCACTGCCAGGAGGAGGCACGGCGGAAAGTCTGGGCGCACGCGCCTTTTTGCCAAGTTGCGGCTCCAGGGCGGAGATGCGTTTCGTGATATCCCGAATGCGACCCTCCGTGTTCTTGGCTGCCGCCTCATGCTGCTGGGCGGTCATCAAGTGGCTGCTGGTCCTGCCCAGAGATCGCGCGGCCTCATGCTTCAGCCGCGCCTCTGCCGCCTCCGCCAGCTGTGTTTGGAGCTGCAAAGCCGCTCTTTCCCAGTCCCCTTCAAGATCGGCAAACTCTGCCTCCATGGCACTGCGCGCTGTGTGCACATCCGGGTTGGCGGTGGGGCCGTTGTCCACGCGGTCCATGAGGGTCTCCACACCATTGGTGGAGTGTTTCATGCGCAGTTTCCGCTGATAGGTGACAACCTGGGTGTGGAAGAAGTAGCCGATGGCCCCCTTCATGTTCACCACGTATTTCTTGGTGTCACGCAGCCGTTGCCAGCTGCCCACCTGCATGTCACGGGAGATTACGGTGCCATCTGCCCGAAACTCGACAAACGACTTGTCCGGCCTCAGCCAAGTCCCCACGATCTCCTCCATGCCCGCCTGTGCCCAGGCTGGCCCGGCCAACAAGAAAAGGATCGTGGCTGCCAGAAGAAATCCGGAGCCATGCCGCCAAATGCCAGCCTGCACGTCATCAACAAAAGAGCTTGTCGTGCTGTCATCGTGAGTTGGCCAATAGTGGTTCATGTGCGCCACTGAGGGCGGAGCATCTCCTACGTCAAGACTTGAACGTCCAAAACGCTTTGCCTCGCCACACGCGCCACACGTATTCACGATGCGCGCCCATGGAGGCTGGGACTCATGCCATCCCGAAGGCTCGACTAAGGGCGGCAGCGCCGGGCCTGAAACATCCTCCTCACTTGCTCCGCGCAAGCACGTGCTTCATAGGGAAGGGGTGAAATTGCACCTCCCCAACCACCCCACGCAGCTCTATTTCATCCGTCACGGCGAGGTGGAGGAGAAATACCACAAGGTCTTCGGCGGCTCCCGCATTGACATGGGCCTCTCCCCATTGGGCGTGCGGCATGGCGAGGCCGTGGCCGCCTGGCTGAAGAGCACGCCGCTGGATGCCATCTACGCCAGCCCCATGCTGCGCGTGCAGCAGACCCTCGCCCCCCTGGCCACGCAGCGCGGCATGCAGCCCGAAATTCTCGACGGCCTGCGCGAGGTCGATTTTGGCGACTGGACCGGCCACCGCTGGGACGAGGTGCAGTCCCTCTTTGGCGTCAGCGCGTTTGACTGGCTGGAGATCATGGAGGCCAGCGGCATTCCGAACGCGGAGGACATCCTCACCTTCACCCCGCGCGTGCAGGAGGCGCTGCTGCACATCATCCAGGCCCGCCCTCACCAGCGCGTCGCCGTCTTCTGCCACGGCGGCATCATCCGCGTCATGCTCGGCCTGCTGCTGGACCTGCCGCTCACCCGCATGGCCCACTTCAATGTCGAATACGGCAGCATCAGCGTGGTCGAGATCCAGCCGGAGAAGAAACACGCCGTCGAGATCGAGCTGCTGAACTTCCAGCCGCCGCTGGTATGAGGGCGCTGGCGGGCACGCAATGACCAGCACCGCATGCCCCGGGCCTGCCGCCCTTCATCCTCAGTTTGCCTTCGGCGGCTCGATGGTCG
>CAZPSQ010000551.1:0-2089 GCA_964588755.1 uncultured Prosthecobacter sp.
CCGCGCGTCACGACGTTGGGCAGCGTCTTATCGATCTGACCGCCGTAGTCGGTATAGACGGCGCCCTGGTTCATCTTCTGTTGCTGCGGCGAGACCACGGCGCGAATCACAGAGTCGTTCACCTCGTTCTGTGACAGAAAACCGGCCCAATGGCCGATGCGCGACAACAGATCGGGATCGACCTGAGCCAGCAGCCGGGCACGCAGGCCGTTGCTGCCATCCGACCACCACTGCTGGCAGGTGGGATAACCGCCGCCGCTATCCACCTGAGCCAGCCCCGCATCGCGGGTAGCGTCGTAAGGCCAGGCCGTGCGCGGCGTGCTGGAGTGGTAGGTGTCGTAGAAGCCTGACGTGCTCTGGAAGTAGCTCGAACCGATCCAGGTCACGTCGTTCATCTGATCGTCGGAGAGCGTCGGGCGGTCCATGAACAGCTTGGCGCGCGAAGGGCCGTAGCAGTCGTGCACGAAGTCCGCGACCTCCTGCGCGAGCACCGGGTCGTTGATGCGTGTGGCGTCCACGTCCATGCGCATCTGACGCAGATCGGTCCCGCAGGGGATGGCTGCCACCGCAGCTCCGGTGACGGCCTTCGAGATGGCGTGCATGAAGAACCACCACACCGGTACCAGCGCGCTCTGATTGTTGAGCGTGGTGTAGACGTTGGACCAGCCCGTGTCGGCGGGTTGCGGAACGCTGATCTGGCACTGTGTAGAGCGCGTAGTGTCGAATTTGATCGTGCTCAGGTCGACCGGAATGAAGGGAATGCCGGCGAACATGATGACAACGATCGCCACCCAAACGCGGTTCTCAATGCGCATCGAGGACAGCACGCCCTTATTGCCCTCGTCCGCGCCTTCCGCCCGCGCCCGCAGCCACTCATGGATCACGATGGCAACGAACGGCAGCGCGAACATGCCGCTGGCCACCAGGATGTTCCAGATGCCGTTGTTGACGATCCACCCGACCAGGGTCAGGTAATACTCCAAATAGTCCGTCGTGTAGAGGGTCATGACGTCCTCCCCGCCTCAGCTTGCGCGCAGCACTTGACTGGCCTCGAGCAACACGAGGGTGATCACGGCCGCGATCTCGACGCGCCGCAGGCGTTGATGGGACTCGGCGGAGGGCTCGCGCTCGAGCAAGCGGCGGCGCATCCACCACCAGCCATAGGCCGTCGCCGCATAGAGGAGCAGCCGCCAGGCGAAGAAGTAACCCCGGTTGGCCTTGAGCCAACGCTGCCAGCCGTCGACGCTGCCGACGACATGGATGCCGGCGATGTTCACGCCGACCGCGACGCAGGCCACCAGCAGCACCCACAGCAATGTCCTCAGCAAGCCGGACGCGACGCGGCGGTTCAGCAGCCACGTCGGCCGCAGGCAGTTCCAGCCATTCATGGCGTGCCCCGTAGTTTCTGCACTTCCTTGAGCCGGTCGCGGGTCGTGTCACCCTCGAAGATGCCGCGCGATCCGCCGGCCCTCGTGCTATGCCGTTGAATGATCGCCATCGCGGAGTTGCCTGCCAGCGTGCGCCGCAGTTCGAGCTCGGTCTTGAGGTTGTTGATCTCCTGCTCCAGCGCGCTGTTCTCCTGATCGACCGCCTTCGTGGCCAGCTCATTGGCGGCGACGTTCGGCTCCTTCTTGCCGGTGAGCAGTGTGCGTTGCAACAGCAAGGCCTTCTCCAGCACGCTGGAAAGTGCAGCTTCCGAGGCCAGCCGCTTGCCCAGGAGATCCTGGTCGGTCTCGTCGCGCAGGGCCTCGATCACGCCGCGGGTGATCGGCAGCGAATTGCTACCAGCCGCTTCCAGGTTTGCCACCGTCGTCGGCTTCGTACGCGTCACCAGATCCTGTAGCGCCTGCAGCTTGGTCTCGTACTCCTCCTGGATCACCGGCGTCAGTCCCACGCCAGGCGTGGTCTGCGTCTTCGTGCAGCTCTCGCAGGTGCGCTGCTCGCGCTCGCCCAGCACACGGGTCGCAAAGGCCGCAGCGGCGGCGGGCGAAGTCCAGGTCTGGCAAGTCAGCCGATTGCCGCAGGAAGCGCGCGGGATCGACGAGGTGTCCGTGACGCTGCGGCCGTTGAGCAGGTTGTAGCCCGCGCG
>CAZPSQ010000552.1:0-2086 GCA_964588755.1 uncultured Prosthecobacter sp.
GGGCGGCGGTCATGGATGGCGATGAAGCGTATGCGGGTTCGCGCAGTTATTTTGCTTTTGAGGATATTGTACGTGATTTGACGGGATTTTCTCATATCATCCCAACGCATCAAGGGCGAGCAGCCGAAAAAATACTGTTCTCCATCATCGGCGGTGAGGGAAAATATATTCCCAATAATACCCATTTTGATACAACACGCGCCAATATTGAATTTTCCGGTGCAAAGGCGGTGGATTTTCTCACGGATATTGGTAAATCGCCGGAAATAATTGCTGATTTTAAGGGCGATATGGATATTCCCGCCTTGATAGATTTTATTGAAGAAGTGGGACGTGAAAATATTCCGCTCATCATGATTACCGTCACCAATAATAGCGGTGGCGGGCAACCCGTTTCTATGGCAAATATTCGTGCTGTGCGTCGTGTGTGCGATACCTATAATATTCCATTATTTTTGGATGCTTGTCGTTTTGCGGAAAATGCCTATTTCATCAAATTGCGTGAACCCGAGTATGCCCATAGGACAGCACGTGATATTGCGCGTGAAATGTTTTCTTATGCTGACGGTTGCACCATGAGTGCCAAAAAAGACGGCATGGTCAATACGGGAGGTTTTTTGGCGATGAATAATGAAGAATGGGCAATGAAAGCTCGAAATGTTCTTATTATTACGGAGGGATTTACCACCTATGGCGGCTTGGCGCGGCGTGATTTGGAAGCAATGGCTTTGGGACTTGATGAAGTGCTTGATGAAAATTATCTTCATTATCGTATTCGTTCAACAGAATATTTTGGTGAAAAATTAACTGCTGCGGGAGTTCCTTTGATGTTACCCACAGGAGGACATGCCATTTATATTGATGCTAAACGCTTTGCGCCACATATTCCTGTTCATCAATTTCCCGGGCAATCGGTAGTCTGTGCTATTTATCGTCATGGCGGTATTCGCAGTTGCGAAATAGGTTCTTTGATGTTCGGAAAAACAGATGCCCACGGAGTTCATCAAGCACCGCCGATGGAATTAGTGCGTTTGGCTATTCCACGACGTGTTTATACACAAAGCCATATTGATTATTGCATTGAGGTTATTTGTGAAGTCTATGAACAAAGGCATCATCTTCGCGGTATGACATTGCAATATGAAGCACCATTTTTACGGCATTTTACTGCACGTTTGGAATATATATGAGAGAGTAGTGAATTTTAGAGAAATAAAGTCCTCAAGTCATGACAGATATGAGGATTTTTTTTGTCTGACAGTGATTGACTTTATCGTAAGAGTATAATGTGAGCTAAATTTTGAGTACAGATATATTAAATAAGTCTGATAGAACGTTTGGGTAAATAATGACATTTATCATACTCTATCATAAGAGAAATGTGTACTTTTGTTGTGCATGAAAAAAACTATTATCATCATATCATTATTGAGTATTGTCTTCTCGGCAACGGAACTCTACCAATTGTTGAAGATACCTGTTTTGATTGCTCATTATTTTGAACATCAAGATAAAGAGGCAGATATGGGTATTGCAGAATTTTTTATGCTTCATTATTCCAAAGCGATAGCAGATGATGAGGATGCCGACCGTGATATGCAATTACCGTTTAAAACACATGAATGTCATGGACAATCCATAGTAGCAATTCAACTACGTGATGAACCATTATCATTACAAAGCCCAATTCATGAAATGCATCTTGTGCGAATAATAGTTAATGAAGAGGCATTACCGACTAATTTCCTTCATGATATTTGGCAGCCCCCTCGTACCCTTTCCTGATTTCCTTTCTTAGTTATATCCCTATTTTTTGCAAGCTGACACCATAATTCGGGGTCATGGCATATATGCTGTGATGTCCGCGATATGATGTGCCATATATCTTGATAGTATTCTGTGTTTTATTCATTCATCAGGAAAGTAGTATGTTATCCGCAATTATAGATTTTTCTATTAACAATAAAATTATTATCGGTATTCTGACTATTGCTCTTATTATTTGGGGCAGCGTGAGCGTCATGAATTTACCGATAGATGCCGTACCGGACATCACAAATAATCAGGTACAAATAATAACAATTTC
>CAZPSQ010000553.1:0-2086 GCA_964588755.1 uncultured Prosthecobacter sp.
CCGAACGACAACGCGCCCAACATCCTGGCCAAGTCCTACTCCACCACCGCCGAGGTGGAAGTTCCCACCGCCGGTGGCGAAGGCATGATCGTCACCGACGGCGGCCGCTTCGGCGGCTACGGACTCTACCTGTTGAAAGGCAAACCGGTGTACGTCTACAACTTGCTGGGGATCGAACGATTCCGCTGGCAAGGCAAGGACGCGCTGGCACCCGGCAAACACACCCTGGTATTCGACTTCAAATACGACGGCCCGGGCATGGCCAAGGGCGGTTCGGGCGTGCTGTCTGTGGACGGCAAGGCTGTCGCCAGTCGGCAGATCCCGCACACCATCCCGGCCATCCTGACCATCGACGAATCCTTCGACGTCGGTGTCGATACGCGCACCGGGGTGGACGACAACGACTACAAGCCACCGTTCCGCTTCACCGGCAAGCTCGGCAAGGTGACGTTCAAGCTGATTCCGCCGCCACCCGAAGTGGCGAAAGCACTCGAAGAAAAGGCGCTGGCGGCGAAGAACGCAACACAGTAGTTCGCTCAATCGCTGCTTGGCTACGCGGACGCTCTCGCAAGGGGCGGTCCGCGCCCTTACGAGCCGCAAACCGGAACCCTGAAACCAGAAGGAATCAAGACATGAAGACACTCAACTCCAGCCGACCCAAGCACCCCTTGCTGGCCGGTCTCGCGGCGACCCTGCTCGCCGGTATCGCGGCACCCATGGCGCAAGCGCAGTCGGCAGCGGCGACCCCGCCGATGCTGACCACGCCGGACGAGGTCGAAACGCGCATCGGCACGCTGCGCTTCAAGGACGGCGCGCCCAGCGTCGAGACGGCACAGAAGGTGTACGACGCGCTCGACTTCACGCGCGCGCTGAACGTGTTCAACAACAGCTTTCGCGGTGCTTCCGCCTACGCGATCCGCAAGGGCTTCCAGAGCATCGGCGCGCCGGACAACACCGTGCTCATCTTCCCGGAGCTGATGGACGCGAAGTCGCTGTTCCTGACCGGCAACGCCGACACCGTCTACTACATGGCGACGATCGATCTGACGAAAGGCCCGATGGTGGTCGAACAGCCGCCGAAGGGACTGGGCACGATCAACGACATGTGGTTCTCGTGGATCATCGACATCGGCTTTCCCGGACCCGACCGGGGCGAGGGTGGCAAGTACCTGCTGGTGCCGCCGGGCTATGACGGTCCGCTGCCGGACGGCGGTTTCTACGTCGCGCACTCACGCACCACCCGGGTGCTCTACGCCGCCCGCTCGTTCCTTGTCGGCAACGATCCGAAGCCGGCCGTCGAGCTGATCAGGAAGTCGATGAAGATCTACCCCTATACGCCGGGCGGGGTCGGCACCAGCATCGCGACGGCACTTGAAGGCAAGGTCAGACTTGGCCGCAACCCACCCGTTCCGGAGACGCGCTTTGTCGACGCCAGCGGGAAATCGTTCAACACCATCCCGCCGAACGACTACTCGTTCTTCGAGATGATCAACGAGAGCGTGCAGCAGGAGCCGGCGAGCAGCTACGACGTCGAACTCGCCGGACAGCTGGCGGCGATCGGCATCGTCAAGGGCAAGCCCTTCGCCCCGGACGCCCGGATGAAGAAGATCCTCACCGACGCGGCCGCCGTCGGCAACGCCGCCGGACGCGCGCTGAACTGGCGCTTCAGCCAGGCGCATCCCGACTGGTCGTACTACCCCGACTCGATGTGGTGGAGCATGTTGTGGGAGGGTGGGGCGAACTTCGAAACACCGCCGCCGCTGTTCACCAAGGAAGGGATGTTCAAGCCCTTGCCTCCGACCGGCGCACGCACGCTCGACTCGCGAATCGCCTTCTACTACGGCTACACCCTCGACTCGCCGGGAATGATCATGCGCATTCCCGACGTCGGTTCGCAGTATCTGATGGGCGGTCTGGACAAGGACAAGAACCCCTTTGACGGGGCCAGGACCTACAAGGTGACACTGCCGCCGAACATTCCCGCGCGCGCCTTCTGGTCGTTCACGCTGTACGACAACCAGACACGTTCGATGCTCGACACGCCGCAGCGCTACCCGCGCGCCGGCAGCCAGACTTACCCGTCACC
>CAZPSQ010000554.1:0-2082 GCA_964588755.1 uncultured Prosthecobacter sp.
CGGCCGGCAGGTCCGCGCGAGCGGTCAGCGTGAAAACCGCCAAGCGGCGAAGTAGGACCGCGTCCGACTTAGACAACTGATCGCACCACCCACCCGCGACCATAGCTCGGTTCTCCGCCAGCCATCCGAGGCAATCCCGCGCCGCATTGATCAGGATGTCGATCACCTCCGGACAACGATCAGCGTCCTCATCTGGCTCAATGCTTCGTCGCCTGATGCTCGTCCAATCCAGATCCGACCCCGGTTCCTGCCAAACGCGCAGGGCTGCATGCTGCTCTTCCAGACGGCTAATGATTTGCCTCAGGAGGGATTCAGCTACGCGGACCAGATTTGGTCTCAGCCCCCGCTCCCAAAGCCCGTCGAGGCCGTCCGGATGTTCAGCACACCACTCACTATCGGCATCTACCCCGAGGGAAGCACGGCTATCGGCGTCTGGCGGCCAGGTGAACCGCGGGGTGAGAACGAGCCGGTTTCGCGTCATGCGATCGAAGATCAGCAATAGTTCGTCCAGGGCGTCGTACTGGATGGATCGCTGGCCGAGCCACAAAAACACATCCGCATCGAGCTTGGCGGGAGCCGTAGACAGGAGCACCGAAATCCAGCGCAACCACACGCTACGGGGTATCGGCGCCACGTCAGCAAGCGCAAGTTCACGTCCCAGGTCAAACCAGAACTCGGGATGCAAACGCATCTTGTGACTGGCGATCAGTGCAAAAAAATGATCCGAAAAGCTCGCAGCGAAGTTGCTGGCGAGCCAACGGGCCAGACACTTGTCCCGGTCGCTCAGCCGCCCGGCATCCTGGAACAGCGCCACCAGATGCCCGCGCTTATCGAGCCAGTCCAGCCATTCAGGAAGCCGAGCGGCCTCGGTGAAGAAGCGAGTAGTTGACGTTTCCTTCAGCGCGTAGTCGATAGTCCCGGCTTCCTCGTCACTTAGCGGAGGCTGCCGTTGCGCTAGTTCGGTCACTTCGCGCTGCCAGTCGAGGACGCTGCGCGTAACCGCGTCAGCCAAGCATCGAACGCCTGCATACAGGGCAGAGTGATCGTCACGACTTGACTGCGAATAGCCAATGGGCTCGATACCAAGGACCCGCCAGCGTTGGAAGTCGTCGCTGGCTCCGGTCAAGGCAAATCGCTGTCCCGCCTGTGTTTCCGGGAGCGCTCGCGCCAGATAGCTGACGATCAGGTCGTTGTGGCTATAGCCGACGAAAAGGACCGTAAACTGGCGGAACAGGTCCAGAAGAAACCGTCGTGCCCAGCCCTCGACAAGGTAGCCCCGACCAAAGTCGGCATCGGTCAGCACCATCTCGGCGGGACGGGTGATCTCGCCATGAACATGGACGACGCCATTGAAACAACTCCCGAGCGGCAAAGCAGGCGCACGAAAACACACGGGCGTCGCCTCGCCAAAGACATCGCTTGCCGCTAGTTCGAACAATTGATCGTAGTTGGTGGTCACGATCCGCAGCCGCTCGGCAGCCGGGAACAAGCGCAGGAGGTCGCGGTGCAGCGGGGTCGGTGCTGTAGTTTCTCCAGAAAGCACCTGCGCCGCGCGCGAATGAACTTCAACCCCGCGATCCTTAAGCCTGCCAAGAAAGCGATCCTCAGGCTCGGTCCTCGATCGCACCTCGCCGGTACCGTCCGCAATCCGCTCCGCCAGCCGCGCGAAGTCCGGAAGATTGGCGGGAGCCCCCCTCGACACACCTGCACCGGCGAAAACCACCAACCGGTTATCGCGCAAGGCGGCCAGGAGGGGTTCAGGAAAGTCGCACGGCCCAATCTTCACTGCAGCATCTCCCGGTAACCCTTACCGTAACCCTTACCCACTGACAAAGATCACCCGCGACAGCCGCGCCTGCTTGACGTATTCCGTGCCATCCGGCCCGGCGCCGCGCCAGACGATCAACTCGCTGACGTCTTCGTCGATCACCGTCTTGAAGCTGTCGCCGGCGAGCTGCAGGTAGGCGACCAGTTCGGCGAGGCCGTGCTCCAGGGGGCGCGTTTCGCAGAGTTCGCGCAAGGTGACTTGCGTGCGCTCCTGCAGCGCCTGGCGGATGTGCCGGGCGAGCTGCGCGCGATCGA
>CAZPSQ010000555.1:0-2062 GCA_964588755.1 uncultured Prosthecobacter sp.
GTTTGAGATTTTGCAGTCCTCCACGCACCACCCGACGGCCACTGAAATCGTCACCCGGGTGAAGGACCGCTCCCCCGGCATCTCCCTGGCCACCGTTTACAACTGCCTGGACCACCTCAGCACCGCGGGCCTCATCAAGCAGGTGCATCTGGAGCGCGGCCAGTCCCGCTACTGCGCCAACCTCCACGAGCACGTCCACTTCCACTGCGAGACCTGCGGCAAAGTCACCGACGCGCACCCCGCCGCCGATTTCGACCCCGCTGTCTTCTGGAATCTCCCCAAAGGCACCCGCATCACCCGCACCGACCTCGCCATCCACGGCACCTGCGCCGCCTGCTCGGCCAAATCATAAATCATAAATTCTCCCCGCTTTCCCCCAGACATGTCCCTCCAAATAAAAGACCTCCACGCCCAGATCCCCGGTCGCGAAATCCTCAAAGGCCTCACCCTCACGATCAATCCTGGTGAAGTCCATGCCATCATGGGCCCGAACGGCTCCGGCAAAAGCACGCTGAGCAAGGTGCTTTGCGGCCATGAAGATTACGAGGTCACCGGCGGCGAGGTCCTGCTCGATGGCGAAAACATCCTCGAGATGGAAGTCGACGCCCGCAGCCGCGCCGGCCTCTTCCTGGCCTTCCAGTATCCGCATGAGATCCCCGGCGTCAGCAACGCCAACTTCCTCCGCGCCTCCCTCAAGGCCCGCCTCCCGCAGGGCGAGGACATCGACGCCGTGAAGTTCTACAAGCAGCTCTACACCCGCATGGACCAGCTGGAGATGGACCGCAGCTTCACCAGCCGTAGCGTCAATGAAGGCTTTTCCGGTGGCGAAAAGAAGCGCAACGAGATCCTCCAGCTCATGATGCTGGAGCCGAAATACGCCATCCTCGACGAGACCGACTCCGGCCTCGACATCGACGCCCTCAAAATTGTCTCCCGCGGCGTGAACGCCATGCGCAGCGAGAACCGCGGCTTCCTCGTCATCACCCACTACCAGCGCCTCCTGAACTACATCCAGCCCGACATCGTCCACGTCCTCATGGATGGCCGCATCGTCAAGACCGGCGGCAAGGAGCTCTCCCACGAGCTTGAAGAACGCGGCTACGACTGGGTCAAAGAAGAGCTGCCCGCCGCAGCATGATTTGATCAGACTCATGAAGCCCAGCGTTTACATCGAAACGACCATTCCGAGCTACCTCGTGGCCCGGCCCAGTCGTGATGTGGTGCTGGCGGGCCACCAGCAGGTCACGCATGACTGGTGGCAAAAGTCTCGCCCGAACCATGACCTCTACATTTCGGAATATGTCGTCGCCGAGGTTTCTCATGGCGAAGCTTTGATGGCTCAAATGCGTCGTGATGTGCTGGAGGGCATTTCGCTTCTGCCCGTGAATGACGAAACAGAAGCCTTGGCCCGAAAGCTCATCAGCCGGCTTGGGCTCCCGGATCATGCCAAGACGGATGCATATCATATCGCCGTTGCCGCAGTTCATGGCGTCGATTTCTTGCTGACCTGGAACTGCACCCACATCAACAACATGCACATGCAGCGCCGCATTGAGCTGACTTGTCGCGAAGCAGGTTATTCGGCGCCTGTGATCGGAACCCCGGAGGAACTCGCTTGATATGATTGAAGATCCTATCGTTGCAGAAGTGCGTGCCGCGCGCGAAGCCATCTTCGCCGAATGTGGTTACGACCTTGATCGCTTCAACGCCCACATGCGCGAGGTCAGCGAGCAACTCAAACGTGAAGGCTGGACCTTCGCCGACCGCCCCGTGGTGCGTTCCAGCACCACCTACACCACCAGCCAGGCTGCGGAGTCTTCCATCGTTCGCGAAGAGCCGCCCGCCGCCGCCAAATCATAAATCAAAAATCGTAAATCATCAATTTTATGGTCTCCGCCCCAGACACCACCCTCGACGCTCCCGCTTCAGAAATCCCCGACATCTCCGACATCAAGGTCGACAGCGTCGGCGACTTCACCTTCCCGGAGCGCAACAAGTACGACTCCGGCTTCGGCATCACCTCCAAGACCGTTGACTTCATTGCCGACGTGAAGGGTGATCC
>CAZPSQ010000556.1:0-2062 GCA_964588755.1 uncultured Prosthecobacter sp.
TTTTTTTTTCTGTAAAAATTCTACGATAAGTCCTAAGCCCTCACGAACTTCTTTAATCGAAGCGGCATAGACACGTCCAACTTCAGGAGGTCTGACAATATCCTCGATACGGCTCATCGCTTTTTGGGCTGCTTCATTGGAGCGCGCCGCAATAACCACCTTACCATCTTGTTCAATATTAATTTCCGTACCTGTATCGGCACAAATTGAGCGAATGGTTTCACCACCGGAACCAATAACAGCCCCAATAGCTTCTACGGGAATATACATTGTTGTTAAGCGAGGCGCATAATCAGATAATTCATTGCGATGTTCTGCAAGTCCTTCATTCATTTTACCAAGAATATGGAGTCTGCCTTCGCGCGCTTGAAGCAAGGCATTACGCATAATATCAATGGTTAAGCCCTCGATTTTAATATCCATTTGGCAAGCTGTGATTCCATCGGAAGTACCGGCAACCTTGAAGTCCATGTCACCAAGAAAATCTTCATCACCGAGAATATCAGATAAAATTGCCACGCCATCATCTTCTTTAATCAATCCCATTGCAATCCCCGCAACGGCTTTTTTGAATGGTACACCGGCATCGAACATTGCCAAGCTGCCTGCGCATACCGTTGCCATAGATGATGAACCGTTCGATTCGAGAACATCCGACACTATACGAAGAACATAAGGGAAATCCTCTTCTTTAGGAGCCACCATGCGTAAAGCACGTTCAGCTAAATTACCATGCCCGATTTCGCGACGACTTGTGCCGGTCATTCTTACAACTTCACCTGTGCTGAATGGAGGAAAATTATAATGAAGCATAAAGCGGCGATAAGCGGTAGGTAAAAGTCCGTCCACCATTTGTTCATCGAGCTTTGTGCCGAGAGTGACAGTGGTAAGACTTTGTGTTTCGCCGCGAGTAAACAGTGCCGAACCATGAGCACGTGGCAAAACACTTGTTTCAACAGAAATGGGGCGAATTTGTGTGGTGTTGCGACCATCAAGACGACGATTTTCGTCAATAATCATGCGGCGCATTTCCGATTTTTCAATTTTAGAAACAATCTTGGCAATTTTACTTTTACGAAGAGCGAGTTCCTTTTCATCTTTGAGAGGCATTTTTTCATTGACAGCATTGTTTGCTTCTTCTTTTATGGCAACACGGAAAGCCGATCGCTCTTCTTTACCGGATTCGGTACGTATCTGAGTGCGAACTTTGTCTGAGATTGTTTGTTTAATGATTTCAACAAGTTCTTCATTGACTTCTTCTGCATTGATAGCAATTTTCTCTTTACTTGTCAAAGCCATCAATTCTCTTTGCAAGTTATTGAGGGCACGAATATTATCATGAGCAAATTCCAGAGCCGCTAGGAAATCATCTTCGGAAATTTCTTTGGAACTTCCTTCCACCATATTAAGTGCTGTATCCGTGCCGGCGACTGTCATTTCAAGATCAGAGAGCTCCAATTGTGCGAATGTAGGATTGCAAATAAATTCACCATCCACACGCGCTACGGTTACTTCGGAGTATGGACCTTTGAAAGGTATATCCGAAATCATCAATGCTGCAGAAGCTGCTGTTGCCGCAAGTGTATCTGCATCATGTTCACTGTCAAAAGAATAGACGGTAGCCACAATTTGTGTTTCATGCCGCCATTCTTTCGGGAAGAGTGGTCGAGCAGGTCTGTCAATCAATCTTGCGCTAAGTATTTCCTTTTCGGAGGGTCTGCCTTCGCGTTTGAAAAATCCTCCGGGGATTTTACCTGCCGAGCCGAGTTTCTCGCGATACTCAACAGTCAGCGGTAAAAAATCAAGATCTTTGGGGGTATGACCACATGTTGCTGTGACCAAAACCATTGTGTCGCCATAGCGCACCATGACGGAGGCATTGGCTTGTTTGGCAAAACGTCCTGTTTCAAAGGAATAGTCTTTGCCATTGAGTTGCATTGTTACTGTATGCATCATAAAAAGAAAAATATATATGCGCAGTGGTAAGCATACAACAAGGAAAATGTCGAAGTTCTGAGCGGAGAGTAAATCCGGTTTGTCTTACGGTTCTGCTCTTCACTCA
>CAZPSQ010000557.1:0-2060 GCA_964588755.1 uncultured Prosthecobacter sp.
CGCATCCGCCCTCTCAGCCGGGGAGCCAGCTTTGAAAAGTCACAAGCAGCCCGGATGGGCGGCGTGTGCTGGGTGACGAAGCCCTTACCGCATTAACTGCGCCTGTCTTTTGGAAGAAGCGAACTTCCAGACGGCGTGAGCGATCATGAGGCCGCAGGCGCCGCTGCCGAACTTGGCCGATTCGTAGGCGTCGCCGGGATCGGCGGGGCCTGCGGGCTTGGTGAGGTAGCTCCCCGCATCCAGACGGGGGTCGAAGCGTGAAACACGCGCCATGCCGCCCTTGCGGCTTTCCCAGCCGTTTTTGAGGGCAAAGCAGGTGCGCATGTTGCAGGCTTCGGCGGGCAATCCTGCCAGAAGAAAATGAAAATGCCGCCGTCCGGTGGCCTCGCCATGTTCCTGGCGCAGGCACCACAGCAGCTTCTTAAACTTAACCTCGTGCGCCTTCGCGGTGTGACGCATGAGGGTGAAGAACATGGAAAGGCGGACACGCTCCGGGAGGCGTTCCTGCTTGAAGGTCAGCGTGCCGAAGAACTGCCAGGGCACCTCCTTGAGCACATGAATGTCCGCGCTTTCCATGGTCGTGCTCAGAATAAGATGCCAGGCAAATAGTGATCTGCTGAGGATGAAAAGAAGTGAAGGTAAATGCTGTTGAAAGGAAGATCGCGGAAGTAACAGGCACGAAAGTGGTGCCTGTGGCTTCTTCAAGTTACTTGGGAGACGGATGTTTGATCTGGGTTGATGAAAGCGGACGGTACTATGCGGTGGACAGCGAGTGGATGATTTTTAGGTTCCAGCGAGTCAGCTCGGGAACTTCGGATACCAAACGGCTGACGATGTTGTCCGAGCTGCAACAGAGGCTGGGCCAGTGAAAGTCAGAGTCCGATGATGCAGGATCAAATACTCGATCTCTTGGAGAGCTACATCAGGTCTGCACGTCAGATTGCGCAAGAGCTTTGTTTGGATCTAGGCTCGGAAAACTTGCTTGAAGGCGTAAACTCAGGCCGCATTCCAAGGCGGGGAAGGTGTTTCAGTTTTGGTGGGGGTGAGTATTTCGTTCATGGTGTCGGATGCAGAGTTCAGGCTGCTGAAATCGAAATTGATTTTGATTTTGGACCTAATGGCAGTCTGCCCGGAGCGGACCCTTGGAAACTCTACAACTTCGCTGATGCACACGCCGAAGCCTTCCCTTGGCTTCCAAAGCGAGAGCTTTTTGAGTCTGTCATAAAGGCAATGATTGCAGATGGAAAGCTTAGCAAACTTGGTGTTCTACCAAGTCCTAATCTGGTGTGCCCAATGCTCGCAACTCCCGATTAGCCGCCTTCAATCCGGCGTGGCTGAGCTTGCAAAAAGTGTCGGGCGAATAGTCGTCCCGTCCGGGCATGGAGGGTCTTCAAGCCATCCGCCGCGATGCGGCGGAGCCAGGTCAGGCTGAGCGTGAGAACATCAGAAACGCCCCTTGGGGCTGATGGAGCCTTGTCAGTTGCGCGATGAACCTGTCCGCCTCGCAGAGGAGGCGGACGCGGTCATTGTGGCGGGGCTTCCAGCGTGGGGGTGGCGGGTGCTGCTGGAGGATGAGGCGGAAGTGCTCGATGTCGTAGAGGAGGCGGATGTCGGTGGCGGGGAACGTGGCGATGATGCCGTCCTCGGTGTGACGGATGGCGGGCAGCGTGGTCCATGCCGCCACTCTCGACGCGCCGCCGTGGTGCTGTGCTTTGGCCGTCTGCCACTGGAGGCGTGACAGCTCCCAGCCGCTCTGGCGCAGGTGCTCCAGGTGCCTGTTCCAGCGGGCGGTGGTGGCGTGGTGCTGCATCTTCTTGGGGCGATGCGGCGGATCATGGCGGCTGCTTTTGACGGTGCCGCCAGCTTTTTGGCGGTGGCCATGGGGAGGTGTTTGGCATTGACCTTGCCCCAGCATCTGCCGGAAAAGTTGCCCGGCAGGGTCTGGTCGCCTTTGCACACCTCACATGGCAAAAATTTTGTCCATGCGGTCCACAAGCATGCTGAGGCCGTTGGGGTTGATGCCGCCGCGCTGCTCGCTGATGGCCCAGCCGCTGTAGCCG
>CAZPSQ010000558.1:0-2056 GCA_964588755.1 uncultured Prosthecobacter sp.
GGTGATGCGTGACCGCGCGGACAACTGCGTGATCATCTGCTCCATCGAGAACCTGGACCCGATGGGTGTGCACACGGGCGACTCCATCACCGTGGCGCCGATCCAGACGCTGACGGACCGGGAGTACCAGATCATGCGTGATGCCTCCTTCGCCTGCATCCGCGAGATCGGCGTGGAGACGGGCGGCTCGAACATCCAGTTCGCCGTGCATCCGGACACCGGCCGCATGATCGTGATCGAGATGAACCCGCGCGTGAGCCGCAGCTCCGCGCTGGCCTCCAAGGCCACCGGTTTCCCCATCGCGAAGATCGCCGCGAAGCTGGCCGTGGGCTACACGCTGGACGAGCTGAAAAACGACATCACCCGCGAGACGCCGGCCTCCTTTGAGCCGACGATCGACTATGTGGTGACCAAGGTGCCGCGCTTCACCTTTGAGAAATTCCCCGGTTCGGATGAGACGCTGACCACGCAGATGAAGTCCGTGGGCGAGGCGATGGCCATCGGCCGCACGTTCAAGGAGTCCCTGCAGAAGGCGCTGCGCAGCCTGGAGATCAAGCGCTTCGGCCTCCTCGGCGACGGCGCCGACAAAGATCTGGACGACGAGACTCTCGCCAGCAAGCTCAGCGTGCCGAACGCCGAACGCATCTTCTGGCTGGGCGTGGCCTTTGCCAAAGGCTGGAGCGTGGAAAAGGTGTTTGAGCTGACGAAGATTGACCGCTGGTTCCTGCGGCAGCTTGAGGAGATTGTGAAGGCTCAGCAGGCACTCGCCTCAGGTGAATCCGCCCTTTCTGACGCTGGCAACATGCGCCGCGCCAAAAAACTCGGCTTCTCAGACCGTCAGCTTGCCGAGGCCAAGCAGGCTGGCCTGGGCGATCAGGCTGACATTCGCAAACTTCGCAAAGATCAGAAGACCACCCCCACCTACCGTCTTGTGGACACCTGCGCGGCGGAGTTTGAGGCCTACACACCTTATTACTACTCCACGTATGGTGACGAGTGCGAGGTGCGGGACAGCGGCAAGAAGAAGGTCATCATCCTGGGCGGCGGGCCGAACCGCATCGGCCAGGGCATCGAGTTCGACTACTGCTGCGTGCATGCCTCCTTCGCCCTGCGGGAGCTGGGCTTCGAGACCATCATGGTGAACTCGAACCCGGAGACCGTCTCCACCGACTACGACACCAGCGACAAGCTCTACTTTGAGCCGCTGACGCTGGAGGACGTGCTGAACATCTACGACGTGGAGAACAAGAACGACCAGGTGCTGGGCGTCATCGTGCAGTTCGGCGGCCAGACGCCTCTCAATCTGGCCAAAGGCCTTGAGGAAAACGGCGTGCGCATCATCGGCACCTCGCCGAAGAGCATCGAGCTGGCGGAAGACCGCAAGCTCTTCGCCAAGCTGCTGGACGATCTCGAACTGAATCAGGCCCCCAGCGGCACCGCCACCTCCCTGGAGGAGGCCCTCGCCATCACCGCGAAGATCGGCTACCCCAGCCTCGTGCGCCCCAGCTTCGTGCTCGGCGGCCGCGCCATGCAGATCGTGTACAGCGACGCGGAGCTGACCCATTACATGAAGAACGCCGTGGAGGCCACGCCAGACCGCCCGGTGCTGGTGGACCGCTTCCTGGAAGACGCCACCGAGGTGGACGTGGATTGCATCAGCGACGGGGAGACCACCGTGATCGGCGCCATCATGGAGCACATCGAAGAGGCCGGCATCCACTCCGGCGACAGCGCCTGTGTCATCCCGCCCTTCTCCCTCAGCAAGGAAATGCAGGACCGCATCCGCGACGCCGCGAAGAAGCTGGCCAAGGCCCTCAACGTGCGCGGCCTCATGAACATGCAGCTCGCCGTGAAGGGCGACGACCTTTACGTCATCGAAGTCAACCCGCGCGCCAGCCGCACCGCGCCGTTTGTCAGCAAGGCCATCGGCGTGCCGCTGCCGAAGCTGGCCGCCAAGATCATGGCCGGCAAGACGCTCAAGGAACTCGGCTTCACCGAGGAGGTCATCCCTGCCCACCACAGCGTGAAGGAGGCCGTCTTCCCCTTCAGCAAGTTC
>CAZPSQ010000559.1:0-2040 GCA_964588755.1 uncultured Prosthecobacter sp.
TCGCCGCCGATGACGAGCGTCACCGGCACCGGCGGCAGCGCAGCAAAAGTGTCGCCTCTCATCACAACAGCACGATGCGGCCAAACTGACCCAGCGCACCGGCGGCCGCCTTGGTGAGATCTGCCAGCACTTGACCCGACAATTCGAACTTCATTAATTCCGTGCCGATCACCGACAAGTCCTTGGTCGGATTGATGGCCACCCGATAGAGGTCGATCACGACTTCCTTGTTAGCGTCCGCCGTGTTCAGACCCTCGAAGCGCACCCAGCGCTCGGGCAGTGGCTGCGTGAACATCGCCGTGACGTTGGCTGCACCGTAGCTGTAACTGGCGACGATGGCACCCGTGACGCCGGTGATGTCGTTAAACATGATCGAGCCGTGCTTGGCGTTGACCGTGTATTTTTCTGCCGCCACGGTCGCCGCCCCCGCCTTGATCACCACGGTGGAGACGTTTTGCTTGCCCAGCAGATAGAGCTTGCCGAGTTCGGCGGTGGCAATAACGGGCTCGTCGGTAACAGTGCCGGTGGTCACAACGGTGGTGGAACCGTAAAGCGCGAGTTCCAGATTCGACTGAATCAGTTCTTCCAGCGTGCAGGCAAACTCGCCCTTCTTGGTCTTGATGAGTTGCAGATCGGTTAGTCGCTGGCCGGATTGGGATTCCTGATGCTCCAGGGTTTCGACCGACAGCGAAACCTTGAGGTCGGGGACGTTACCGACGAAGGTGAGCCCTTGCGGATTACCGTTGATGTCACGCGAACCGATGAAGACGCGTCCTTGTCCAGAAAAATAGCTCATGAGGTGTTACTCCTTGTGTGAGGTGAGTGGAGAGACTGGGGTTGCTTCGTTGTGACGGGATCGTCGTGGCTCTGCTGCCGTGGCGGCCTGGCCAACGCCGTGCTCGATGAGCCAATTCGCCGTGCTGCCATCGACATCGATGACGGCACCTGCGCCATGCTCGACGCCGGCATGGGTGTGGATCTTGAGAAGTTCGATTTGCGGCATGGACTTATCCTTTCTGGGTGAGGTCGTGGGCAAATGTGCGGTAGGTGATGCGGTAGCGGGATGGCAGTGCCGCCACATCCATGTCGGCGTCGTCTTGCTGCCAGTCGGTGTCGGTTTCTTCCATCCCCAGCGCCAGACCACCGAGCGTCACGTCGGCCAGTAACGCCGCGTGTGCGGCGGTCATCAGGCGATCGGCCATGGGCTCGGGGATTTCCGTCGCCGTTCCAACCGCCAGCGCCACGATGCGAATCACGAGTTCTCGCTCCGTGCGATCGTTGACGCGACGCACTGCTTCGGAGTCGGGAAACACAAGCAGCGTGGGCAGTTGTGCCCGATCAGTCGGCACCGTGGGTTGGCGACGGATCGTCGCTCCCTGTGCCGTGGCAACGAGCGTGAGCCTCGCCACCACGGTTTGAATGATCTGTTCGCGGATGCTCTGCATCACAACCTCGACAAGGTCGCCACCGACTCGGAACCATCCCGGATCTGCCGCACTTCGCGCACCCGGTAGGATTGGCCTGCAATTTCCACTGCATCGCCCTGGCTCAGCGTCAGACGCTCGCTCGGGTACTCGATCTGGTAGTCACGCGAGAGCGCCAGGCCATCGAGTACGCTGTCATCCGGCGCACGAAACGCCGCCTGCACCGTGACAGCTGCTGCCCCCGTTCCCACCTTGACGGTGGTCAGCAGTCCGCAGCGCGCGGCAGCGTCGTACAGATCAGCGACGTTCATTGGCGTCAGGCCGCAGTGAGTTTCACCAGCACACCCGGGCGATGGCACATCGGCAGCGGATTCGCTTGGGTATGCAGATCGGTGCCGCGATCAAACTTGCGGGGTTCCTGCTTGGCGTACAGCGGCTGGCCCAGTGTGTTCGCGGTTTCGTTGAAATCAGCCGGCGCAAAGTAGGTGCTGAAAGTGTCCACCGTGCCGATCGGGAAGCAATGTGCTTCACCCGCCGCGATGAAGCGACGCGTCGCACCCGTGGCATCGGTAGCCTGGCCGCGATACTCCTCGAAGGTCACGCCACCGAAGGTAAA
>CAZPSQ010000560.1:0-2037 GCA_964588755.1 uncultured Prosthecobacter sp.
TTACCGCAGGGCGATTATAGCAGAAGGGGCATTTTTTTACAATATCATGCCTCAAATCACGAAAAAGTTCCGTGCGGCAGCGACGGGCCAACCGCGAATTTCCTGCTTTGACCCGAAGACGCCCCCACTGGTTTCCGGGTGCCGGGGGCTTCTCGCCGCCGAAGGGCGAATTGCCGCTACCGCCCACCTCAAGGTATGATGAGGGTCCCTCTCAACCCACCCTACCTGGAGGCCGGATGAACACCACTCCGATAAAAATACACGCCGCGCGCGGACGTCATTCCCTGATCGTGGCCGTCGCCATTTCCCTCCTGTGGGGTAGCGTGGCCAGCGCCCAGCTCTATCGACCGGAGCGTCCGAGGCGCAGCATAACGACCGATCAGTACGAACTGGTCATCCAGAAAAACAGCCAGATTGACCTGCTGGCCACGGATGGACAACCCCTCCTCGACAATGCATTCCCCTCGGTCATCTTCGAAGGGGGTGAGGAGACACCCCTCGATATCGATTACCGAAGCACCAACCGCTACAGCGTCGATAACCCTATCGGCAAGGGCAACGGATTTCACTATGTCTCGGCTGAGTGCGAATGGCGCATTGCCACCTATCCGGCGGAACGTGGCCTGACTTTTGATCTGACCTACACAAACAATTCAAAAAAACCCGTAACCATCACCGGGCTCTCACCGCTCGGGCTCGGATCCCAAGGCAAGGGCGGAGTGCACCTGGGGGGTAAATCGGGCGAGGCGCTCATCCTTCGGGCACCCGACCAGGACAATCCGTTTACCCGAATCGGACACGAGACGGGTGTGAGTCCGGGCCATATTGCCATCTGGTCCCCGTCCACGGGCCGCACACTGGTGGCCGGCTTTCTGACCCATCAGCGGAGTCTCGGCAGGATAACGCTGGGGCAGAGCGCCCCATCGGAAACGTCCTTTTTTGATATTTTTTCGTCGGCTTGCATGTTTGATTCGCCCGTTACCGTAAATCCGGGTGAGCAACTTCAAGCGGAGACCCTGTATCTCTCCCTCGGGATTCAAGACCCTGCGAACGCCCTGGAGATTTTCGTCCGGGCCTCCCTGGCCCTGGAACCTTTCCCCGTCAGAGCGAATCTCCACGGATGGTTGCCCATGTCGGCGGGCCACGCCACTGCCGCGGCCCTCCTGGCAAACGCGGACGCAGCCAAGCAACGAATGATTCCCGCCGGCTGGACGAACCTCAATCTTGGAAGCCTCTGGTCCGCCACGCCGGGTTCGGTGGAGCCCAACCTCCAGCCCTTTCCCGAAGGCCTTCTTCCGGTCGCAACCAGGGCCCATGAGACCGGTCTGAAGACGACAGCGACCATGGAACCATCGCGTGCATCCATCGAGTCCGTCGAAACCGATCTATACAAACTCAAATCAAACAAAATAGATTTGACCGAGCTAATCTACACGTCAATCCCGAATTCCGGCCTGATACCGTCGCCCCACCCAATAAATATCCTGGCAATGATTGGGGCATCAACTATGGACCAGCCAAAAGTAGTCTTCGGGCGACCGGTTGCGCCGGGCCCCACGGCGCTCAAAGACTGGGCTATGGAATCGAGGAGTTACTATCTTCCGACCATTGGCAATCCCCTGCTGGCCCCCTGGGTTCGGGAACTCGCCCAGGACACGGCCGAGTTCAGCGACACCCAATTTATCGCGGCTTTCACCCTGGCCGCAATTCAGGGCAAGCCCCTGCGACCCACCACCCCCTGGACTGAACTCAGTCCACTGCGCCAGCATGTGCTGTCGCGGCTGCTGCCCGCCCCGATCAACATCGGACATCCCCTGGATCTATTTCAGGAGGGTCCGCCCCGCCAGTGGTATCTCCCCATCCACACGAAGGCCGGGGACTGGTCCATCGCGGCCCTGTTCAACTGGGATCAGAGCGCCGCGGTGGAACACTCGGTTCCCCTCACCGCTCTTGGCCTGAACAACGACAATTTGTACACGGTCTATGATTTCTGGGCGGGCCAGTACCTGGGACTGATTGAGCGGTCCCTGCGGGTCG
>CAZPSQ010000561.1:0-2037 GCA_964588755.1 uncultured Prosthecobacter sp.
CCTGGCTTCAATGCAACACCTTTTTTGATGTTAAAAAAAAAAAAAAAAAAACGTTAACGCGACAACACAAAAACACCCGGCAGCATTCCCTTTTTTTTGATGGCAGAAATGAACTCCTTCGCCTCCTTTTTTTTCTCAATATCCAATTGCAATCAAGGGGCTTTGACCGTGCGTATTCTACTTTTGGTTCTCGGTATCCTTGCCATCATCGTAGGCGTCAGCCTGACGGTCACTAGCAGCGTGATGGGCGTGATTGGTGGTGCGATGCAAAGCGTCCAGCAGGCGGTGGAAGTGGCCGCCAACCCGGAAGAACTGGCCGTACAGGCCTGTACGGAAGGGGAAACCCTGGTCAAGATTGAAGGCGCTAGCGAGTATACGCCGGGGCAAGGCTACGGACGGCCCATCACCTACTTTTGCGAAAATGACGATGGCGAGCGCCGTGATGTGACCGGCGAATTTGCCACCCAGTTGATCAGCTCGGCAACAGAGGGCATCACCAACGCCTTCAACCTGCAATTTGATTTCCGTTTGCTGTTGATCTCTCTGGCGGGTGTGGTGATGATTATCATCAGCCGGTTCCTGCCGCGACCCGCTGGCCTGACCGTTCCAGGCGGGGCGACCGTGGTGCGGATGGGCGGCCAGGGGGCGGTTGATCTGAACGAAGTCATCCGGCAGGCGCAGGCCATGAAGGCCCAACAGAGCCAGCAAGTTGTCGGCTCGGCTGGCGGCGGGGATTTAGCGGCGCGTCTCAAGCAGATTGACGACCTGAAGGCTCAGGGACTCATCAGCAGTGCGGAGTATGACCGCCTGCGGAAGCAACTGCTGGATAACTTCCAGTAACCCACCTGGCTCAGAGCGCGGGGATACCCCCTACGCGCTCTTCCATAATCTCCTCGTCACTGTTCTTGCGCTTATAGCGCCGCACCGGGACGACATGCAGTTGTCCGCCCCGTTCCGCCAGCCAGCGGCCCAGCTCGCGCAGTTTGGTCAGACCATCATGCATCCCGGCGGCTTCGTCATAACCAAAGCGGTAGGAGAGGAAGTGCGGGTTCTGTTCCAGGTAGCCCAGCACCACCCCGGCAGCTTCCGATAGCGCGCGCGGGTCGCGCACGGTTTCCAACTGCTGCAGCGGTTGCACCGGCAGTTCCAGATTGCGGACGAAGACATCCAGCATCAGCGGGCGATGGAAGAACTTCGCCAGCATCCCCGGCTGCTGCGGCACCAACTCGGATGGAATTTCCAGCGGTGAACCAGCGGCATCAGTGGCGTGCAGGCGCAGTTCAAAGCGTTCATCACGGATGATGTTCCAGCGTTCTTTATCTTCCTGCGGGATGAGCGCCGCGATGGCGTTCATGATGTGGTCGGTGGCATCCTGCAGGGCTTCCTTCTTGGCCTTGGCCTCATCAATTTTCACTGCCGGGATGAGTTCGCCAATGTTCATGGTCAGGTGTGGGCGCTAGAACTTGAAAGCTGCCGCAATCGCGCCTTCGATCCCACCAAAGCCGACAGGCAGCACCGAGGCACCGGACATATAACTCAGCCAGGCCACGCCGGTGCGCCCCTTCTTGATCTGCGACTCCCAGATGCCACCTTCGGGGAAGATGCCCACCACCCCATTCTGCTTGAGCACGTCCAGCGCCGAGTTCAGCGCCACGCGATCCATCTGCCCACGTTGAATCGGGATGATGCCGTAAGTGTGAATGATGCGGGCGTAGCGCGGGTCCAGCGGAATTTCGCCGGTGGCGATCAATTCTACAATGCGCGGCGAGAGCACCACCATCATAGCGGCTTCCAGCGCGGCGTTGTGATTGCCCACCACGATCAGCGGCCCGGAGCGCGGGAAGCGTTCCAGATTATTGATGGTGACGCGGGCGAGCATGTGCATCAGCGCCCCACCCAGAACACGGATGGTGCGGCGAATGAACGTGCGGCGCGGGTAGGGGAAGGTTGGCGTGGTGTCAGGTGTGGTTGTAGTCAAGGTGATTAGTGGTTTTGATTGGCGAGTTGGTAGGGACGTCCGAAATGGTGCAGGGGCGA
>CAZPSQ010000562.1:0-2036 GCA_964588755.1 uncultured Prosthecobacter sp.
AAGGCCTCGGCAAGGAAGAGGACATCCGGGTCCTTGCGCTGGATGGTGGCAATCAGCTCTTCCCAGAAGGCGACGGGCTTGGTGTGCGGGTTGTCGACGCGGAAGATCTTCACGCCGAGATCGACCCAGTGCTGCACCACGTCGATGAGCTCCTTCCACAGGTTCTTCCAGTCGTCGCAGTGGAAGTTGATGGGATAGATGTCCTGGTACTTTTTGGGCGGGTTCTCCGCGTAGCGGATGCTGCCGTCCGGGCGCTGGTAGAACCACTCGGGATGATCCTTCACATAGGGATGATCGGGGGAGCAGTTGATGGCGAAGTCGAGCGCGATCTCCATGCCACGCTTTTTGGCCTCCTTCACCAGCCAGACGAAGTCCTTCTCCGTGCCCAAGGCAGGCTCGATGGCGCGGTGGCCGCCTGCGGGGCCACCGATGGCCCAGGGGCTGCCCACATCATCGGGGCCGGCCGTGAGGGTGTTGTTCTTGCCCTTCCGGGCCGTGATGCCGATCGGGTGGATCGGCGGGAAGTAGATGACATCAAAGCCCATGTCCGCCGCGTGGTCGAGGCGGCCGAGGCAGTCGCGGAACGTGGAGTGCTTGTCGGCGCGGGCCTCGGCGCTGCGGGGGAAGAACTCATACCACGCGGAGTAGCGGGCGCGCTCGCGCTCCACGATGACGCCGAGGGTCTGGGAGGTGGTGGACTGGGAACGATCCGGATATTCATCCATCAGGCTTTGCAGTTCCTCGGACTGCAGCACGTCCATGATGTCCTTGGCGGCCATGGAGGTGAGCACGTCAGCGCAGTCCTCCAACTGCTTGCCCGTGGCCGCCACGCCGGCGGCGCGCGCGCGTTTGCCGGCCTCCCGCAGCAGGCGCGCGCCCTCCTGGGCCTCGATGGGAACATCGGGATCCTTGGCGCCGACACGGACCGCAAAAGTCTTCTTCCACGAACGGAAGGTGTCGCCCCACGCCTCGACCACATACTCCCAGCGCCCCGCCTTGGGGAAGCCGCACTTGCCTTTCCAGCGGTCGTTTTCAATCAGCGCCATGGGTGACTCAAACCAGCGCTTGGAGCCTGCGGCGCGCCAGCGGAGCGCGGCGCTCATCACATCGTGGCCGTCCTTGAAGATGTCGCACCAGACCTCCAGCGGCTCGTCCACGATGCGCTTGACCGGGTGACGCCCGCCTTCGATGCAGGGGTGGAAGTTTTCGATGACAACGGTGGTGGCGTAGGTGGGCATGCGGAGGCGGGGAAGAAGTTTGCTGTTGTTGGCAGTGGTTTGCCGTTGTTTGCGATGGTTTCAAGCCTGACCTGCGCGACGGAGCTGGGATTCGCGGAGGTTATGGATGCGGACGGAGAGATCGTAGGCTTGGTTTAGAAGAGGGTCGGTATCCTCGGAAGAGGTGAATCCAAGATCGTTGGAAAGGATGAGGTCGCATGCTGTCTCCATCAGCGAACTGTAAGCCTGACTCGAGAAGTGGGCTTGATCCCTCAAGCTGGAACGGCCACTGCCTTCCGCCAGATTGTTGGCCACCGAAACAGATGCTCGTGTGAGCTGGCTGGTCAGGCCAAAACGCTCAGCCGGAGGAAAGAAGCTCGCACATCGATAGACCTCGCGTACCAGCTTTCGGGCATCCTGCCAGACTTCCAGCTTCTCGAAGGGAAACTCTTTTCTCATGGTTTGCAGTGTTGGATCTCCTCAGGCGCAGCATTGCGTCCAAGGCCTCATCCAACAACTGCAAACCATGGCAAACAACCGCCAACAACTGCAAACTCCGGCTCAAGCCAGCAACGGCCGCAGCATGTCGCAAATCTTCGGCACTTCCACAAACGGGTCCTGCTTGGTTTCGAACTCCAGCGTGAACCAGCCCTGGTAGTTGGCGTCGCGCATGATCTGGATCACGCGTTTCACATCGCTCGCCTCGGCCTCCTTGGCGCCCTCGCGTTTGATCTCCATCTTGAGCTGCACGTTGACCGCGTAAGGGGCGATCTTGGCGAGGTCGCCGTCCGTGAGCTCGCGGTGCACGCGGTCGATCAT
>CAZPSQ010000563.1:0-2031 GCA_964588755.1 uncultured Prosthecobacter sp.
CGTGGTGAGCGCGGCACCGCAGTCGTCCATCAGTTCCTGGATGCCGCTGGGGCCGGCCAGGCGCTGGCCGATGTCGGAGAAAAGGGTGTTCATCTGTCAGCTCGGGTTGTTGACGTGGGTCTGCACCCACTGGCGCAGGTCGAAGTCCGGCGCGGACTTTTCCACCTGCCAGCGGCCGTCCGCGTTCAGCCGAAAGCTGCCGATCCAGCGCTGATGCCACTGCTCAGGCGCGATCATGCTGAGGTGCCGTTTTCCCTCGACGTCGTAGAGGTGGTACATCTCCCCGCACACAGGCTCAAAGCCAAAGTGGCTCTCATAGATGACCTTGTTCCAGTTGAAGGCGTCGATCACCTCCATGTAGCGCTCCTGGATCTCCAGCATCTCCTGCTGCAGCACCCGCTCCACGCGGGACACACCACGGCTTTTGAACGTGGTGAGGTCCTGGGGCACGATCTTGGCGGCGAGGCGTGACACCGGATACGGCAAATAGCTGCCACGAGGCTCGGGGGCTTGCAGGCTGGCGTCGATGGGGTCCAAAACAGGCGTCTTTGTGTCCCAGGTTCGGCGGAAAGGCGGGAAGATGCAATGCTGCTTTGAATTGAAATGGCCCGGCGTTGTCATACTTTGAAGTTCCATGA
Organism: uncultured Prosthecobacter sp.; assembly: GCA_964588755.1. Lineage (GTDB taxonomy): Bacteria > Verrucomicrobiota > Verrucomicrobiia > Verrucomicrobiales > Verrucomicrobiaceae > Prosthecobacter. Next base: position 639 of record CAZPSQ010000563.1, read on the forward strand.
AGATCGCTTCGCCCCTCCTTGCCGCAGGTCTGCTTGCCAGCTTGCTGGCCTCCTGCGCGTCCTCCACCATGGACAGCGTGCCGACCCCGGCGGAACTCGACAAGTACGCCACCGTGGTGCGCGCACGCTATCAGGCGGAGTATGCCGAGCTGGAGCAAAAGCGGGCCAAGGGCACCATCAGCAAGGAGGACTACGAGTTCAACAAACAGCGGCTGGACTCCGAGGTGAACGAGGCCGTGAACAATGCGGCATGGAACAAACACTTCCTGGCAGAGTCCGAGCGCAAGGCTGACGGAGTGCCGACACCCGACCAGCCAGTGGCGCTGAACCCCGGAGCCGCGGGCGAGTCTTTTTACCGCCCCTCCAACCAAAACTTCGGCCAGGTCGCGGGGCAAAGCGGCAGCGCGGGCCTGGGCAGCATGCGCGCGGCGCAGGAGCAGTACGGCCAGGGCCAGACCATCCGCAATGATGCCATGTCGTCGGGCGGTTCCTACATCTCCCAGCCCCCGCCAGGGTCGGTGTATGAGGACGACAGGCGGCGTTAAAAACTCAGCGGGTCAGGCCCCCTCCGCCCAGAGACTGCTGCGCAAAGGAAGATGACGCGCCACCAAGCGTTGGCGTGAAGTTGGGCCGACGCCGCGCATGCAGCCTCTCCGGCCACCGCTGTCATAGGCTGGCTCTCAAAAAAGAGCATTGCCCCAGGCTGGTCTATGGCAACGCCGGGACGCAGCATGGCAACAGAAAGCCCTGTGAGGAGTGAACCCCCACAGGGCTTTAGGTGACGGATGCCCGCCACATTGACCTCACAGAGAGGTCAACGACTTACTTGGCGGCCTTCTTTGCAGCCTTCTTGGCGGCTTTCTTCGCAGGAGCCTTGGCAGGAGCGGCCTTCTTGGCGGCCTTCTTTGCAGGGGCGGCCTTCTTGGCGGCTTTCTTCGCAGGAGCCTTGGCAGGGGCGGCCTTCTTGGCGGCCTTCTTTGCAGCTTTCTTAGCCATGGTAGTTGTCCTCTTGTTGTTGTTGGTTGCTGTTTTTGTTTGAGCCGCGGAAGCAGAAGCGCCTCCACGGACATTCTTACCAGCGGCCGGCGCTGCGGCGGCACGCTTTTCCTCGATCGCGGCCTGCGCTGCGGCAAGGCGTGCGACGGGGACACGGAAAGGACTGCAGCTCACATAGGAGAGCCCCACACGGTGGCAGAATTTGACGGAATCAGGATCACCGCCGTGCTCACCGCAGATGCCGAGCTTGATGTCCGGCTTGGTGCTGCGGCCTTTTTCGATGGCGATCTTGATGAGCTGGCCGACGCCCGTCTGGTCGAGAGTGGCGAAGGGGTTCTTCTTGAAGATCTCGTTCTCGGTGTAGGGCATCAGGAAGCTGCCCATGTCATCACGGCTG
>CAZPSQ010000564.1:0-2027 GCA_964588755.1 uncultured Prosthecobacter sp.
AGCGTACGTCGGACACTTTCGAGCGCATGCTGCCGCTCCACATCGTTCCAAAGTCGAACGGGCCGGGCGCGGCCAGTGTCGGGTGCGGCGGCGCGGCTACTGGTAATCGTCGCCGTCGATCCGCTCGACCGAGGCGTTTTGGATGAGGCTGACGATCCCCTCCGAGATTTCCTCGATCTGCTCCTCCGGCAAGTTCAGCGCCTCGCATAGGCGGTTCATGGCCCCGAAGTGGCGCGCCAGCGCCCGCTCCATCTGATCGAGGTCGATGGACGCAACGCCCGGGATCACCTCGATGGTGTCGCACAGGCAGCTCTCCAGCAGCTTGATCGAGTCGTCTGCCTGGGACAGGAAGAAGAACCAGTAGGGCCACTGCGCGTCGAGGCCCTTGATGAAGGCACGGACCTCCGAGATCTCGAAGATTTCGCGCGGGTCGTCGTTGTATCCGTCGACCATCAGGCTGATCCGACCGCAGTAGTCGAGGGCTGCCCGCGGGTCGGCCGTCAAGCCCCGCAAGAATTCAAGGGGCTCACCGATGTCGCCGGTTTCTATCTGCTGGCGGGAGAACATCAGAAATACGGGCTCGGCAATGCCCGGACGCAGCCGCTGGGTCATGCCGGCTCCACCAGCATTGGGGCATCGGTACGGGATGAATTGACTGCCCGGCTCACCGGGTAGGCGATCATGTCATCGGCCTCGGCAGGGCAAAGGAATGCGCGCAACATTTCCGCATTCACGTTGGCGGGGTCCAACCAGGCGTCGTAATCGCCGGGGGCCAAGATGACCGGCATCCTGTCGTGGATCGGCCTCATCAACGCGTTGGCGTCAGTCGTGATGATGCAGCACCAGTGGATTTCCTCGCCGTCGGGCGATACCCATCGCTCGCTGAGCCCCGCGAACCCGAACAGTTCATTTTCATCCCGGGGGCGGATGAAATAGGGCTGCTTTACCGTGCGGCCGTCTTCCTGAACGGCCTTCCATTCGAAAAAGCCGCTGGCTGGCACAATGCATCGCCAGCGACGAAACGCGGCGCGGAATGCGGGCTTGTCGGACACCGTCCCCCCGCGGGCATTGCTGAGCTTCGCGCCCATGGTGCCGTCCTTCGCCCACCCGGGAATCAGCCCCCAGCGGTAAAGGCTGCCCACCCTCCGGCCGTTCGGGCCGGGGCGAACGACCAACACGTTCGTCGTTGGCGCAATGTTGTAGCGGGGACCGAAGTCGAAGCCATCGTCGAGGTCGAATCGGTCCCGAATCCGGGATCGCGGGCCGTAGAGCGCAAAACGACCGCACATCTCAATGCACCTTCGGGGTTTCTTCCCGCAGCCGCCGCCACAGGGCTTCGATGATCACGACAGAGGCATCGTCAGGGTTTTGCGCGCGGGCCGATTCCAGCAGGGCACTGTTCTCCGACCACAGCCCCAAGTTGTTCCGAATCCACATGCCCAAGCCCAAGTGCAATGCGACCAGGTCGTCCTGCGACATGGCGGCGATCTTGGCCTTTTCACCATCTGGCAGCAGGCCCAGCAACACGCCGACCGCTTGATCGACGGTTTCCGGCCATTGCAGCTTGTCGCTCATCGCGCCGCCTTTCGCCAATCCCACGGCGGCATAGGCTGTCCATCCGACCACAGGCCGGCACGATGGGAACGTGCCTCTTGCTCAGCCAACTCGTAGCGCTGCGCATCCTCGGCGGATTGTTCCTTGGCGTACTTTCGGTACCACCATGCAAGCCCGGCGGTCACTTGTGCGAGGCCGGCATCTAGCGTCTTCGGACACTGCCTCTGGCAGATCGGATCGGTAACCAGCACCTTGCCGACGATCCTCTGGTAGCGGTCCCGCTTGCTCCACTGCACGTCGACATCCTTGCCGAACACGAGCATCGACAGAGACCCCTTCGAGCGCTGCCCAAATGGCTGCGCCTTCTCGGGCGCATCGATACCGGCAACCCGGATCTTGTGTTGTTCGCGGTTGGCATCCAGCACGGTGATCGTGTCCCCGTCGGAAACGCCCACCACGGTGCCGCTGAGTGT
>CAZPSQ010000565.1:0-2026 GCA_964588755.1 uncultured Prosthecobacter sp.
ATGCTTGGTATTGGTGCGCTGCTCGGTCTTCTTGTAGTGATCTTTGCAGGAAATAAGGGGCAATCACCCCAGCCAAGTGCCGCACCAGCCGCGTCGACGGCCCCAGATGTAATTTCCTCGACGCCGCGTCGGCAGGACCCTATAGCCACGCCAATCCGCCCTAGCGAGCAGCAGGTAGCGCCTGATGTTTCGAGATCGGCCCAGATCCCTACAGAAGCGATCAATGTGCTTGGTCAACAAATCAGTTTCTCAAACCCAAGCGGATATTGCACTCCTGGCAACTCAGAGCGTGAGCGTGAACTGATGGCCATGAGTGCTCGTTCACTAGGAACCAGTACCCGCTTGGTTCATGCGGCGGTTCGGTGCTCGGAGTTGAAGGATTACAGAGCTGGGCGAAGAGATACACTTGATCACTGGCTGCAAATCCAGCTCATTGGGCCAAAAGGGGACTTCAAACGACTCGAGATGGGACGTGAATCCTTCCTTTCCGGGGTTGCAAAATCGACTCCACGCGTGGATGCAGCTGAGATCAACCGTCGTCTTAGAGGGGCACTTGCAAATCCGGACATGAGCATGTCCCAAATGAAAGTCGAACCACTTGGCCGAGACGGCAATGCCGTCTACTTCTCAGCTCGTATGAACCTGAACATCGGTGACAGCACTCGACTGGTTACTGGCCTTAGTGGTATCACGCTGCTTAATTCTCTCCCCCTGACGGTAAATATTTACGAGGGAACAGGTACAGCCAAGAGCCGTGATCAACTTCAACCCGTCTTGCAGGAACTCCTCCAAAGCCTCTTCACGGAAAACTAACGAGGAACTATTCGTATGATGACCGCACAGCACAAAACGCAAAGGTTCCTGCAGATTTTCTGTGTGCTCCTGATGATATTTGAGGCGATTTCGCCTGCAACAGCCCAAACTCCTGGGTATACCAAGCTAAACGTCAAGGGCCGGGTCCATATTGAGTTACCTGATAACTGGACGATTAACGATGCTGAACATCGTAAGCGCGTCAAAGAATTCGGAGAGAGCTTAACTGGCTTGCAGACGATGCATACGGCTTCGCTAATAGCGCAGTCGTATCCCGCCCCATCGAGAATGTTCGTTCGGGTGTCATTTATCCCTCAGACACCCCTGATTTCCCAGGCAGATGTGCGTCAAGAGGTCCAGGCCAATCGTCAGCTGGTACTCAACGGTCTTGCTGACACATGGAAAGAGGAGTCCCCGGTCATGTGGTCCGCTTTGGCAAAGTATGGGGTCAAGGAAGTCGGCCGAGCCAGCGTGGCCGTGGAACCGCTTGGTGGCCAAACAGCCATGGTCATCCGCTACGGCCGCACGTCTCCAGTCAATTCGAGTGAAACCATGAAGGTCGCTCAATATCATGTGCCTTTGGGGGCTGAAAAGGCAATGATCACCCTATCTTACATCGATGGCGATCAGGGTGCCATGGCCGCCCATGACCGCTTGAAAAACAGCATCGTAATTCGATAAATTTTCCGGGAAGAAATCATGAGCTACGAAGATCTAAATGCGCCGTCCCAAGCTTCCAGCGACTACGCCCAAGAATCAAACTCACCCGTTGATCAAAGCAAGAGCTTTCTTGGAGGGCAGCATCACCCATGGAGGCGATTGTTTGCGCGCACGGTTGACACTTGCACTGTGGGATTTTTCTTGTTTTTCGTCTTGGTGTTCGCTATCGGGGCGACGATGCCCACACAGGCGGCGGGCTTCGCAAAGGCAATTGAGAATCCAATTATCGCCGGTGTTGTGCTGTATCTGGTTTGGTTGCCTGCCGAGACCGTTTTTCTCTCGTTGTTCGGAACCACCCCAGCAAAGTGGCTGTTCGGCATCCGGGTCGCACATCCGGGCGGCGAATTGCTGTCCTTTTCAGAGGCGCTAAACCGCTCATTTCTTGTCTTTGTCCAGGGTGTAGGGCTGGGCATCCCATTCGTCGCATTGTTCACGCAACTATTCGCGTATCGGCGGCTCGCGAAAACCGGTACAACGTTGTGGGACACATCCG
>CAZPSQ010000566.1:0-2018 GCA_964588755.1 uncultured Prosthecobacter sp.
TCGCCACCCACACGCCCACGGTGAACTCGGGCGTGTAGCCCAGCGTCCAGTTGTAACGGAAGGTGGAGCTGGTGCCGGTTTTCACGGCGCATTTGAAGGGCAGACGCAGCACGGACCGCGTGCCGAAGGCCATCTCGCGCGCTTGGTTGTCGCTAAGGATGTCGGCGATGAGCCAGCTTTCGTTTTCGCCCAGCAGGCGGCGCTCTTCGGCGGCAGGCGCGTCATGCAGCAGGGTCCAGGGTCTGAAAACACCCAGGCGGGCGAGGCAGGCGTAGGCGTTCGCCAGCTCGATCAGGCGTACGGAGGCATTGCCAATGGTGAGGCCCAGGCCGTAGTGGGGGGCGTTTTCGTTCAGCGTGCTGAGTCCGAGCTGGCGCAGGCGCGGCAGCAATGTCTCCGCCCCGCCGATGGAGTCGAGCACCTTGACGGCGGAGATGTTGAGCGAGTTCCCCAGCGCATGGCGGTAGGTCATGGGGCCGTAGCTGCGGAGGGAGAAGTTTTCAGGGCGGTAGGTGCCGCTGCTGGTGGCAAACTCCACCGGCAGGTCCGCCACCATGCTGGCCGGCGTGGCACCACGTTCGAAGGCGATCAGATACGTGAACGGCTTCAGCGCCGACCCGGGGGAATGCGGTGCCCACGTGCCGTTGAGCTGGCCGCCGTTGGCAGAGAAAAAATCGCGCGAGCCCGCCAGTGCCAGCACGGCACCAGTGGCATTTTCGATCACCACCACCGCGCCATGCGAGACGTTCCGTGCCTTGAGCGCATCAAGGCGTTGTGCGACGACCGTCTCGATGTGCTGCTGCAACGTGGCGTTGATGGTGGTGCGGGCCACGGGCGCGTTCGTGGTGGCCTGCCCCCGCAGCATCTCCACCGCATGCGGTGCCGCGAAGCCGCCGCTGAAACGCTGCAGCACCATGGGCTGGGCCAGCGCCACGCGGTGCTGTTCCGCATCCAGCCAGCCGAGCGCGTGCATCTTGTCCAGAATGCGCCGCTGGCGTGGCAGCACGGCGTCCAGCTTGCGGAAGGGATTCAGCCTTGCCGGGGACTGGGGCAGCGCCGCCAGCAGCGCTGCCTCGGCAGGGGTGAGATCGCCGGGCGGTTTATGAAAATAACCCGAGGCCGCCGTGGCGGCGCCCGTCATCAGATTGCCAAAGGAGATGCGGTTTGCATACGCGGCCAGGACGTCCTCCCTCTTCCAGGCCATGGCCAGATGGCGTGCCCGCAGTGCCTCCATGAATTTCACACCGAAGCCGCGCCTGCCGGTTTTAGGCATGGTGTTTTTGATGAGCTGCTGATGAATGGTGGAGGCGCCGGAGACGACGCGGCCGCTGCGCGCATTGTCCCAGCCCGCGCGGGCCACAGCCAGCAGGTCCACGCCGCCATGGGAAAAGAAGCGCTTGTCCTCGGCAGCCAGCAGGGCATGCACCAGCACGGGCGGCATGTCCGCAAAGCCTGCCATCGGCGCGGAGCGGGTGCCGTCCTCGTTCAGCAGATGCCGCAGCGGCGTGCCATCGCTGGCAAGGTAGAGTGTGGAGGCAGGCGGCGGCCGCAGCAGCGCCTCCGGCAGCGGCACCAGCCAGGGCACGCCCCACCAGCCCGCTGCTGCCAGCATGACGGGGGTGAAAAGGAAAAGCAGCCGACGCCGACGCATGGTGGCAAGGAACAGCGGAGAGCGGATGAAATCCAGCGCGGCGTTCTTGCCCCCTTGACCATGCGCGCCAGCGGCGGAGCATGGATGCCCCGGATGAATCTCCCGCCGTCAACCATCGCCTGCCTTGGCCCTGAGGGCAGCTTTTCGCACCTGATCACCCAGATGCGTTTCCCTGGCGTGGCCATGAGCCTGCGCGAGTCCGTGGGGGATGTGTTTGACTTCCTCCTCACGAACCCTTCAGCTCAGGGCATCGTGCCGATCGAAAATTCCTCCGGCGGCTTCATCATCGACACCGTGGACCGCCTGGTCGATCCGCGTTCCCCGCTGCAAATCATCGAGGAACTGACGCTGGATGTGAAACTGGCCC
>CAZPSQ010000567.1:0-2016 GCA_964588755.1 uncultured Prosthecobacter sp.
CAATACCTTTATTGCCAAATGGAAGTAGTGGTTTAAGGTTTACAAGATTAACCGCCGCAAACACACCACAAGCAAACCCAGGTAACGGAGTTTTAACGGTAAATGCAAGTGGAGATGTAATTTATGCAATACCACAATTTGGTTATCCATGCTCTAATCCGTTAGGAGTTTTTTTTACTGGGTTTACACAAGACAGAAGCGTTTTTAATGGTAATTTCAACTTTTGGTTTTCATCATTAAATAATCAATCAGGTGGAGTTGGGGTTGGAGGACAGCCTGCATCAACTCCATTTTGTAATGTAGGCAATACTTTTGAGGTAAGCGCTAATTTAAAAGGGAAATATGGTAATACAAATGCAAGCGGAGTAAGATTAACAAAACTAACAAGTGCTAGTCCAATCATTGCTAATGGTGTAAATGGTGTAAATAGCACAAAATTATTAACAGTAGATTCTGATGGTGATATTGTTTTAACTAATGCTGTATCAAGTTTAGGTAATATTTGTGGTGCCGTACAAAATTCGATCACTGCAAACTATGAAATCCCAATTAATAATAATAATTTTATTTTCAGTAGAAACGCTTTAAATACAGGTAATGTTGGTATAGGTAATTTAGCTGTGGCTTGTGTACCTGGTAATTTATTGGAAGTAAGAAAAGGCCCAGTTAGCAATGTTAGCGGACTCCGTTTAACTGATTTAGCAGGGGCTGTTCCATTACCGTTCAATAATCAAGTTCTTAGCGTAAACCCAGCCAATGGCGATGTTATTTTAACTAATGCGCCAACAAGTACAGGTGTAAATTTAGGAGGTGTATGTGGTTCGGGCTTAAATCCATTAACTAATAACTGGGAATTACCTTTAAATAACAATAATTTTATTTTTGGTGGGCAAGGTCTAGTTAACAACAATGTTGGTATTGGTACTACCTGTGCGCCTATTGCTAAACTAGACGTACTTCAAAATTCTGGAAACTTTGGAAGTATTGGAATCAATATTGAAAACCAAGATGTTGCCGGTAGTACACCGGGCGTAACAGATGTTATAGGTATTAAAAGTTTGATGAGCAATCCGGCTCCGGGTTGCTCTCAAATTGCTGGTTGGTTTGAGGCCGTTGCAGCTGGTGGTTGTGTAGGCGCTCCGCAGGCACATGCCATATATGTGCCACAAAACGGTGGGGGAATTTCTATTGGCTTTCCAAATCCTGCATTAGTTGGTTTTGGATCTTTATTAGATGTTAATGGTACAATTTCAGCAGCCGGTGTAACATACCCTTCAGATGTTACTTTAAAAAATTCTGTTACAAATATTGCAAATTCATTAACAACTATTAAAAAATTAAGACCTGTTACTTATAATTGGAATACGCCATTAAGCCAAGACATGAATGGTCTTCACGCAGGTTTCATCGCTCAAGAGGTAGATACTGTTTTACCTCACTTGGTTAAAACTAATCCTGCTTCTGGTAAAAAGTCTGTTGCTTACACTGAATTAATACCATATTTAGTAAAGGCAATTCAACAATTAGAAAAACAAAACCAAACTCAGGATAGTTTAATTACAATTTTAACAGGAAGTGTTAATTCTTGTTGTTCCAATTCAACGGTACGTTTAACGGGTATAAGTGGTGGCACTATTACACAACAAAACGTTAACTTAAGCGATGTAGATGTTATTGTGTTAAACCAAAACACACCAAACCCATTTGCTGAGCAAACAACCATTACTTATAATGTACCGGCTAAATATAAATTTGCACAAATTATTTTTAAAACCATTGAGGGTAAAATTATCCGTACGGTTGATGTAACAACCAAAGGACAAGGACAATTAAATGTGTTTGCAAACGATTTAAGTGCAGGCTTATACCTTTACACACTTATTGTTGATGGACAAATTATTGACAGTAAAAAAATGGTTAAGGAGTAAAATTGTAATTTCTATAAAAAAATTAAAATTATACCATAGTAAAGATTATCAGTAAAATAAATTTTAAGAGGCAACATTATCTTAGATA
>CAZPSQ010000568.1:0-2012 GCA_964588755.1 uncultured Prosthecobacter sp.
AACGCGGCGAGGTTCACGACTAGCTCGTGGGTGGCGGCTTTGATGGGAATATCAAACTCCTGGATGGCGCTGAAGCCTTCACCATAAGCCCTGACTTTGAGGGAGGTGCCGTTGAACTCATTCCGCCACGTCAGCTTGAGCGGAATCTTGACGGTCTCACCGACTTTGGCCTCGATCACTTTCTTTTCGGCCAGCTCAATGCTGATGGGGGCGGCCTCGGAGTTGGTGACGGACACCGGGACATCGGCCATCAGGCGGGGCGAGGGGATTTCGCCTTTTGCATCCACCACAGGCCACTCCATGCTGGCCAGCCGCACGGGGCGGATGACGGGCTTGCTTGCGATGGTGGCTTTACCAACGATCTTGGCCACGGAGAATGCGGGCTTGGCGTCGCTATTTGCGGTGAGGATGAGGTGGCCGTAGGTCTTGCCTGCTCCAATCTTCAGCCCCGTAGCAGTCACACCGGGAGGGAGGTCCTGCATTTCGATTTGGATCTCATCAGCAAATCCATCGCGGCGCTGCACGGCCACTTCAAAGGCGCGGGACTCTCCGGAGCGCAGGGCCATCGGCTTGGACAATGCGGCGCGATCACCGTTCCGCAGGGTCATGTGCACAGCCCAGGCGGCGAGGGAGAAGTCAGGGCTGGCCTGCCGGACAAGCAGGCGATAGATGTTGTTGGGATCAGTGCGGGTGCCGCCAAAGAGATCGCGAATCTGCAAACGATAGGTGCCGTCTTCCTTCACCTCGAACTTGCCATTCACATCGGGCGAGCCAGCGTCATAGGGCGGGCCGTCGTAGGAGTAGCCGTTGCTTGTGACCTTCATCGGCGGGGCGATGTCATACAGCTCGGCCACGTCGCTCAGCGTTTCCGTGTCGCCCGTCTTTTTGACCTGCTGCACCAGGACAAAGGGGTCGGTGTTCAATCCCAGGCGCTCTGAAGCGACCTCCACCCACCAGGTCTCGCCCTTTTTGGCGGTGAACTCAAAGGTGTCCACGTCTGCCGCTGGGAAGAAAGCGCCTGCGATGTCACAGGGCAGCGTGATCTTCTGCGCTTCGGGCGCTTTGTTGTTTGGTTCCACCTCGCTTGCTTTGGCAGTGGCGGGCAGCCCCTCCGGCGGCCAGGACATGGCGCTGACCGTCTGGGTCTGCGGCTGGGTCGGGGCAGGGGAGCCTGCCACCACCTCCTGTAGTGCGAGCCTGTAGAAGTGCCGCTCGCCGCCCTGATAGGTCAGGTCGTTCACCTTGATGACATAGGTGCCATCGGCCGGCGGAGTGAAGTCGATCACGCCGCCGGTGCGGTTCACCTTGAGGTCGTTGCCCTTCGCATCCGCCAGGATCACCACGGGTGTCAGGCGGGAGTCGATGCCCACCGCTGCGCAGTCGATGGCGACTCGTTTGTCCTTCATGCCTTGGAAGGAATAGAAATCCACGGCGCGCTTGGTCATCGTGGCGTTGCAGATGGTGCCGACAGGCAGGGGCAGGGCTGTCTCCACCGAGTTGTTTGCCTTGGTGCGTGTGACCTCGGGCAGCTTGTTCACGGAAAACGCGCGAGCCGAGGAAACGCCGAGACGAGACATCACTCGGGCGTCATAGACACCCACGGGCGCATCGGCGGCGATGCTCACGCTGAACTTGTTTTCTGCTCCTGCGACGGGTTTGGCGGTGATCTTCGGCGTGGAGAAGGCCAGGTCGCGGATTTCCTCCAGATTGTCTCCGGTGATGGTGATTTCCACGTTCGTTCCGGCCTGTCCTCCCATGGGCATGACGGTGAGCAGGCGCGGCAGGGGAAGGGTGACCTGCTGGGCAGGCAGCGGCGTGGCGCAGAGCGCGCCGACGGTGATCAAGAAGGCAAATTTGGCGGTCATGGTCTTCTCTGGTCTCAATGGTTGTAGAGAAATTCTTTCGTGTTCATCAGTGCCCACAGCAGGTCTTCGTAGCCGTTGCGTTTGGCGCGAAGGGAGTCGAGCGGCCTGCCTTGCGCGTCGGTGCGCGGTTTGAGCAGGTGTGTCTCG
>CAZPSQ010000569.1:0-1992 GCA_964588755.1 uncultured Prosthecobacter sp.
TCGTCGACATGGTCGCCAATGCGCAACGCTCGCGTGCCCCGATCCAGAAGCTCGCCGACTCGGTCGCCGGAAAGTTCGTTCCAGCGGTGATCGGCATCGCCATCCTGGCCTTCATCGCCTGGGCGATCTGGGGACCTGCGCCGGCACTTTCCTATGGACTGGTCGCGGCCGTCGCTGTCCTGATCATCGCCTGCCCTTGTGCGCTCGGCCTGGCGACGCCGATGTCGATCATGACCGCCACCGGACGCGGTGCGCAGGCAGGCGTGCTGATCAAGAACGCCGAGGCCCTCGAACGTTTTGCGAAGGTCGATACCCTGATCGTCGACAAGACCGGGACGCTGACCGTCGGTAAGCCAAAGCTGGTCGCGGTGCTGCCCGCCGCCGGACACGAGGAAGCCGAGGTACTGCGCCTTGCCGCCAGCCTCGAACGCGGTTCCGAACACCCTTTGGCCGAGGCGATCGTCAGCGGCGCCGAAGAGCGCGGCGTGGAACTGGCCAATGCCGACGAGTTCCAGGCGATCACCGGCAAGGGCGTTAAGGGCGTGGTCGATGGCCAGGCTGTTGCCCTGGGCAATGCGGCGCTGCTCACCGAACTGGGGCTGGATGGCGGTGCCTCCGGTGCGTTGGTCGAGGCAGCAAACGCTCGCCGCGACGAGGGCGAAACGGTGATGTTCGTCCTCATCGGCAGCGAAATCGCCGGCCTGGTGAGCGTCGCCGATCCCGTCAAGGCGACCACGCTCGAAGCGCTCAAGGCGCTGCATGCCGAGGGCCTGAAGATCATCATGGCCACCGGCGACAACGAGCGCACGGCGCGCGCCGTCGCTGGCCGTCTGGGCATCGATGAAATCCGCGCCGACGTGCTACCCGCGGACAAGGCGCGCATCATCAAGGAATTGCAGGCCCAAGGCTGCAAGGTGGCGATGGCCGGCGACGGCGTCAATGATGCGCCGGCACTGGCGCAGGCCGACGTCGGCATTGCCATGGGTACCGGCGCCGACGTGGCCATCGAGAGCGCCGGCTTCACGCTGGTCAAGGGAGATCTGAACGGCATCGTGCGGGCGCGGCGTCTGGCGCGCGCGACCATGCGCAATATCAGGCAGAACCTGTTCTTCGCCCTGGTCTACAACGCCGCGGGGGTGCCGGTCGCTGCGGGCATCCTGTATCCCTTCCTGGGCATTCTCATCTCACCCATCTTTGCCGCCGCAGCGATGAGTCTGTCGTCGATCTCGGTGATCAGCAACGCCTTGCGGCTGCGCAGGATCTCCATCTGACTTGAGGGAGCAAGTGATGCCAACAGAAACCAAAGTAGAAGACGTGGTGTGCGGCATGATGGTCGAGCCAGATAGTTATCGCTTCCGCTATCAGGGAAGTGACTATGCGTTCTGCTCGGCGCAATGTATCGAGCGTTTCGAGGCCCATCCGCACTTGTATGTCGGCAAGCCAGGTCATCCAGCGCCGAAAAAACAGGGACTGGTTGTGTTGAAGCAACGACGGTTTGTCGTGGATGGGGTGCTCGATGCGGCTCAGGCAAAGCACTTGCAAGCACAGATCAACGCAATGATGGGCATTGAATCTTTGCAAGTGAATGGCGCGGAAGTCGTGGTGACCTACGATCTGCTGCAGGCTACCGCTTCGCAAATCGAAGCGGCACTGGAGAAAGCCGGGGCACACCTCGGCAACGGCTGGGGAGAAAATTTGCGCCGCGGGTTCATCCATTACACCGAAGAGTGTGAGATCGGCAACCTGGAGGCTAGCCCACCCGCAGGATGTCACTGATGACTTACCGACCCCACTGACTACTTTTCTGCCTCGACAGGTTCCTCGCCGCAGGCTTCCTCCGCCTGAGATCATCGGCCTGTGGGGCGCCGCAAATCATGGCCGCGACTGCGAATAGATAACGGAATAGTCCCAGAACGCATTTGCCATCCGAACCAATGCAAAGGAGAAACACATGGAATGGATAACTCAAAACTGGTTGTTGATCGTCTTCGG
>CAZPSQ010000570.1:0-1979 GCA_964588755.1 uncultured Prosthecobacter sp.
GGTCGAGGAAGGGCGACAGCGGTCGATTGTGGCCGTTACTCTTCTCGGTCGGAGCGTAGAGAATCAACCGGTCGCGGGCGCGCGATTGTGCCACGTAGAACAAGCACTCCTGCTCCTCGGCCTGCCCCGCGCGAAACGCCTCCAGCGCGCTGCCTTCGGCTCCCACGATCATGCCGTCAGGCGCCGGACAGGGCGGCGCCGGCGGCGTGCGCGGGATGGTGTCGCTGTTGAGCCCCGGAAGATGGACGCCGCCGAACTCCAGGCCCTTGGCGCCGTGGATCGTCATCAGCCGCACGGCGTCGAGATGCTGGGCGGCAGCCGGCAACTGGCGCAGGTCGCGATCATCGCCGAGACGAACAAGCCTGCGCACACGATCGAGCACGCGCGTGATCGGCAGTCCGCGGCCCGCCGGCTGGACCCGCAGGAAGTTGAGGAACTGCCAGATCGCGATTCCGCGCGTGCGATCGGCGAGGTCCGCCGACACGCCAAGGCGCGCGGCGATGCGGGTGCGATCGAGCAGCAGCGTTGCGAGCACGGTCCAGGGCGAGGCCGTTTGGTCGAAGCCGCTGAGCGCGGCCGCGAGCTTGGCGAACGCCTGGCGACCGGCGTCGCTGACGCCAGGGATCGCATCCACCTGCTGAAGCCAACTGCCGGGGGCGTGGTCGACCGCCCGCAGATGCTCGAAGATCGCCGCCACGTCCGCGAAAGAAGTCGCAAAGTCGGGCCAGCAGGCGATGCGAACCAGGCCCATGGCCCGACGGTCGACAAGGATGGAGAGCAAGGCGAGGAGATCCTTGACCTCGGCCCGCTCGAACAGGCTGCCCAGAAACAGGACGGGCACCCCGAGCCGCTCGAGATCCTGCCCGATCGTCGACAGCTTCTCATTGCCGGTGCAGAGAACCGCTTGGTCACGATAGGCATATCCCTCGCCGCGAAGCGCCTCGATCACGTCGGCCAGCGCCACTTGCTGCTGCTCGGCGCGCTGCACCGTGCGCAGCTCGGGCTTCTGGCCATCGCCGTCGCGCTCCGCGTCGAGACCACTGTCCGCGTCGCCCGCGCGCATCGTGATCGCGAAGCCGGAAAAGCTGGCGACGATCTCCGGCACTGAGCGATAGTTGCGCTTCAAGCGGCCGCGCTTGCCGCCGGGAAAGTCTCCCTTCCCGAACCGGGTCATGTTGAAGGATGACGCGCCTCGAAACCGATAGATCGACTGCTTGGCGTCGCCGACCATCCAGAGATTGCGGCCGTCTGGCCGCAGCGCGCTCAGCAAGCGCACGCTGCTGCGGTTCACGTCCTGATACTCATCGACCAGGACGTGGTCATATTGCGCCTGCAGCGTTGCGCGGATGGTCGCCTCGGTCTCGAGCAGCTTGACCGGCAGGGCGACAAGATCGCCAAAGTCGACGCGATGCGCGTCGCGCTTGAGCTGTTCGTAGGCGGCATAGACGCGGGCCACCTCGCCGGCGCGTTCGGCGGCCTCGCGCGTCTCGGCGTCCGCCGCCTTGGCAAGCATGGCGTCGGCGAGCCCAGTGTAGGTTTCGGCGTCGACCGCCTCGTCCTTCGCCCGCGAGACGGCGGCCAGCATGTCGGCGATGATCTGAGTCGGATCATAGAGATTGCGGTAATGCGCGAGCCTCAGCCGCGGGAACTCCTCCTCGAGGAGTTCGACGGCCTCAGTCCGATCCATCATCCGCGGGTCTTTCGGCAGCCCGAGCTCGGCATGGAAACGACGGATGATATCGAGACCGAAGGCGTGGAACGTACCGATCCACATCGCGGCCGCAGCCTCGGGCCGCTTGCGCGCAATGCGCTCCGCCATCTCGCCCGCGGCCTTGTTCGAGAAGGTCAGCAGCAAGATGCGCCGCGGATCGACACCCTCCTCCAGCAAGCCTTCTACACGCGCGATCAGCGTCTGCGTCTTGCCAGTGCCGGGGCCCGCCTCGAGCAGATAGGCTTCGCCGCGGTGCGCCGCGGCCGCG
>CAZPSQ010000571.1:0-1967 GCA_964588755.1 uncultured Prosthecobacter sp.
AAGCCGTTGAGTTCGCCGCCGAAAATCAGGATGCCGCCGGCGACCACGATGCCGATGATCGACAGCGCGAAGGCGACGGGGCCGGTGACGGAGTTGCGCAGGTTGGTCAGCCAGCTTTCATAGGGCAGCGAGCCGCCCGTACCTTCCGAGGCGAAAGCGTGCTGGGGGGCCAGCATGAAGAACGCCAGGATGGCAACCAGGCCGATCCAGAAAACGGCGTTGCGGTTGAGGGTGAAGGTCGGGAATGCGAGTTGCATTTGAAGTTACTCCTTTAAGGCTTACAGGGTTTTGGTGATGTACTGACCGTTGCTGTACCCGGAAACCTCTAGGATTTCCTGCACGCGCCGGCCTTCGGGTGTTCTGGCGATATGAACGACGACATGAACCGCCTCGCCAATCAGCGGTTCAATCTCGGACGGAGCCGACTTGTTGCGAGAAACAAGCGACTTCAAACGAGTCAGGCCCTCTTGCGCGCTATTCGCGTGCAGAGTTGCAGCGCCGCCGGGGTGTCCGGTGTTCCAGGCATCGAGCAGGTCAAGGGCCTCTTCCCCTCGAACCTCGCCAACCAGAATCCGGTCGGGGCGCATACGCAAAGTGGTTTTCAGCAGCATCGTCATGGATACGTCGATGCTGGTGTGGTACTGGACGTGGTTTTCGGCCGAGCATTGAATCTCGCCGGTGTCCTCGATGATGAAAACCCGTTCGGTCGGGTCTTGAATCACCATCTGATTGATGATCGCGTTGACCAGCGTGGTTTTGCCCGAGCCGGTGCCGCCGATTACCAGGATGTTCCGATGATCGCCCACGGCCTGGATGATGGAGAGGCGTTGCGCCTCCGTCATGATGCCGGCCGACACGTATTGTTCGAGCGTGAAAATCGCCGTCGCCTTCTTACGAATGGCGAAGGTCGGGCCGCGCACCACCGGGGGGAGCTGGCCGGCAAACCGCGAGCCGTCAAGTGGGAACTCGCCCTCAAGCAGCGGATTGTTCTTGGTGACTTCTTTGCCGTGAAAGCCGGCAATCGTTTCGATGATGGCTTGCGCCTGGGCGACACGCAGCTTGCAGATGAAACGCGCCCGCTCGCCTTGGCGTTCCTGCCAAACCTTACCGTCAGCGTTCAGCATGATTTCGACAGTCTTGGGGTCATAGAGCGCGGCAAGCAGCTCTGCCCCCATGTCGCGTTCGAGCTTCTTCTTCGCCCGCTCCTTAATGCTGTCGAACTCTTTTTGTTCCGTCATGGCGTCCTACCCTTGTATGCAGATGGCGAATCATATCACGGGCTTTACGATATACCGGATTCTTTTTTTCTGCAAGCAAGGGGGAATGTCGGAAGGTGACACGTCCGTAAAGACGACTTGCATAAGGCGCGGCGGCTTGCTTTCCTTGCCCGGCGCGGCTTACGGGGCGCTTGCTCTTCGGTCGGCGGCGGGCCGAAGATTTTTAGCGGCTAAAAAAAAGGCCGGTGAAGCTCACCGGCCTATTACTTTCGTTAGTATTGCCGCCCTAACCTGGCGTCATGAACCTTGTAGTTTCTTTCGTGTTTCTTCGGCCCATTGCTTTACGAGGAAGGCATGATAGTCCGGGAGAATGGCAGAAACGCGCTGATAGCCGGCTGGCACGCTACTAACGGCCTTGCCTCCGGCCAGCGCATCGAGCGCGGCCTTGTCCAAGTCGGTCGATTCGAGAAGCAGCGGCAGCGGTGTTTCCAATGCCTTCGCAATCGCCTCCATGACCTTCAAGGACGGGTTAGCCTTCCCGGTCGTCAGGTCGGAAAGGAATGAGATTGAAACTCCCGAGCGTTCGGAGAGTTCATGCTTTGTCATGTGCAGCTCATCTAAGAGCCGCAGCACGTTCGTAAAGAAAATGTAGTTATACAAGGGCCACCATCATCCGGGAGCGAGCGGCAATTTTAGCCGCTAAAGTTCTTGACCTATGGAAGCGGTTTAGCTAAACTATGGATTCCAACA
>CAZPSQ010000572.1:0-1955 GCA_964588755.1 uncultured Prosthecobacter sp.
GTCTGATTCCGCCCACGCCCGCCTCTGAGGACGATCTGCGGTCGATGCGCGCCGCCGCCTGGCACAAGCAGGGCGTGCTCGCGGTACCGCTCGAATCCGTCACCGACCGTTGGGAGCGCACGCTCCTCGAAGCGATCGGCAACCGGCTCTACGGACGCCGGCAGCAGCCAGGCGAGGGAGGACATCGCGATGAGCGCTAAGCGGAAGCCCGAACCCTTGAACCCCGGCGTGACGATTCCAATCGCTGGCAACCGTACGGTCGAGTGGGTTCGCGAAGAGTCCGGCGAGCATCAGGGCAACGAGCATTTCCGCACCATCGACTCGCTCGGCCTGATGCTGAGGAACGGCACGATCACCCAGCCGATGCACGACGCGGGGCAGGAGTTCGCGACGGTGTTTGTGCTGGCCCATCTCAACGGCCCGAGCGTGCCGACGTTCGACCGCATTCGCGGTGGGCAGTGGCGCGACAGCATGACCGAGCGCGTCGCCTTTGCCCGCAAGCGGGTCGGCCAGGCGCTCGATGCGGTGGGCGGCATCGGCAGCCCGGGCGGCTCGGCGGTGTGGCATGTCGCCGGCTTCGGGCAGAGCGTCAAGGAGTGGTCGCAGCGGGAGGGCTGGAATGGACGCTCGCTGTCGCAGCCCGAGGCGCGTGGCATTCTGGTGGCGGCGCTCGCCATGCTGGCTATGCATTATGGATATTTGCGAGAGAACGGCGCCCGATCCATTGACCGGTGAACATCGAAGGCGTAGCATTTCGCCATCCTCAAAGTAAAGCGCCTGCCGGACATCTCCAGCAGGCGTTTTTGCTTGGAGGCGGCAAGGATCGCAGGGGCCGAGGAGCGGCGGCGAGCTGGGCAGCACGTCCGCTCCAACGCTGTTCGGCGAACCAATGCTGATGTGCTGATGCGAATATCATTAGAGTATCTACATGGGATATGCAATTGTGATGTAGAGAAAAATTCTGAGGCGCGTAACTTACTGATTTTTAATGGGTCCTTCCGGCAAATTATGCCATACGGGAGGCGCGCGCGCCGCATACCTCTAGCGTCAGAGTGAGAATTGAGGTTTGCAGGGTTGGCAGGGTTTGCACGTTGCACCCCGGCAGCCGGCGCCCGGTAGTTTGCACCACCCCCATCCACCCGCCCACCTGGCGGGTTTTTTGTTTCAGCGCCCCTTGCGGCCCGCGACCTCACCCGTCCGGGCCGTTTCCTTTTGTCCGAGGTGAAACTTGGCCGCACCCGAATTGACGCTGGAGCAGTGGCCGATCGAGCGATTGATCGACTACGCCCGCAATCCGCGCAAGAACGACCACGCCGTGGAGCAGATGGCCTCGGTCATCAGCGAGTTCGGGTTTCGGATTCCGGTGGTGGCCAAGAGCACGGGCGAGTTGGTCGATGGGCACCTGCGCCTGAAGGCGGCGCGCAAGCTCGGGCTGACCACGGTACCGGTCGTCCTGGCGGACGAACTGACGGAGGCGCAGATCAAGGCCTTCCGCCTGCTGGCCAACCGGTCGGCTTCGTGGGCGCAGTGGGATGAGACGCTGCTGGCGCTCGAACTCGAAGACCTGAAGCTCGCGGACTTCGATCTGGCGCTGACGGGGTTCGACGAGGAAGAGATTTCCCGCCTGCTTGCCGACGACGAAGCCTCCAGCGACGGCGACCAGGAGCCGACCTCCGACAAGCCCGATGCGGCCGACGATGTCCCCGAGACGCCCGCGAACCCGGTGTCTCGCACTGGCGATGTCTGGGCATTAGGACAGCACCGGCTGATCTGCGGCGATGCGGGCGACGCAGCCGTGGTCAGCACGCTGATGGTTGGCGAGCAGGCCAACCTGCTGTTCACCAGCCCGCCGTACGCCAACCAGCGCGCCTACACGACGGGCGGCATCGCCGACTGGGATCGGCTGATGCAGGGCGTCTTCGCCGTCGCGATGACCGTGATGGCCAGCGCGGCAC
>CAZPSQ010000573.1:0-1925 GCA_964588755.1 uncultured Prosthecobacter sp.
TCATGACCGATGCCGATGTGGACGGCAGCCACATCCGCACCCTGTTGCTGACCTTCTTCTTCCGCCAGATGCCGGAGCTGGTGAAGCGCGGGCACATCTTCGTGGCCCAGCCGCCCCTCTACCAGGTCACCCGCAAAAAGCGCGAGGAGTACGTGCAGAGCGACGCCGAGATGGACGCCATCCTCCTGGAGCTCGGCTCCGGCGAGATCAGCCTGCGCAACATGGCCGACAGCAGCAAGGTGGCCGACGACCGCCTTAAATCCATCCTGGAGGTTCTCGTCCCTGTTGCCAAGTTTGCCGACATCATCCGCCGCCACGGCGGGGACTTTGAGCATTACCTGCAGGCCCGGGACGAGGCCACCGGCAACCTGCCGCACTATCTGGTGATGATTCGCGAGGGCAACGAGGTGGACGTGAAGTACTTCCTCGGCAACGAGCAGCTCGCCGCCTTTGCCAAGGAGAACCAGGACCTGCATCTCTTTGCCAAGCCCGTCGAGGAGGCCCCCGCTCTCAATGAGGACGGCACTCCGAACATGGCTGCCAATGGAAATGGGAACGGAAATGGGCACTCGCCCAAGTCCAGCCGTCGTGCCCGCCTCATCGAGATCCATGAGGCCCACGGCATGCGCCGCCGCTTCCAGCAGTTGGATGAGCTGGGACTGCACGTCGATCACTTCAGCAGCCAGGACAAGCCCTTGTTCGAGGTGATCGAGGGTGAGGGCGACAATGCCAAAGTTCACCCCGTTTTCAGCATCCCCGGCATCCTCGACAAAGTCATGGAGATCGGCAAGCGGGGCATGGAGATCAAGCGCTTCAAGGGGCTGGGCGAAATGAACGCCAAGCAGCTTTTCGAGACCACCATGGACCCGAACAAGCGCACCCTCCTCCAGATCAAGCTGGACGAGTCCAACGCCCATGAGGCCGAGCGCATGTTCACCATCCTCATGGGAGACGTCGTCGAGCCCCGGAAACACTTCATCGAAGAAAACGCACTCAACGTGAGAAACCTGGACGTGTGACCCTTTCGCACCGCTTCCCCGCTCTCAGTTGATTAACCTAACCTTTTAAATTTTCCTTCGATGCAAGATCCTAATGTTCACCCCATCTCCGTCGCCGACGAGATGAAGAACTCTTTCCTGGACTACTCCATGTCCGTCATCATCGCGCGTGCGCTGCCGGACGTGCGGGATGGCCTGAAGCCCTCCCAGCGCCGCATCCTCTACGCGATGCATGAGCTCTCCCTCTACCCGCCCAAGAAGCATGTGAAGTGCGCAAAGATCGCGGGCGACACCTCCGGTAACTACCATCCCCACGGCGAGGCGGTCATTTACCCCACGCTGGTGCACATGGGCCAGACCTGGGCCATGCGTGAGCCGCTGATCGACCCCCAGGGCAACTTCGGTTCTGTGGAAGGCGACCCTCCCGCCGCCATGCGATACACGGAGGCGCGCATGACGCACCTCGGCGGCACGCTGATGGCCGATCTGGAGAAGGAGACCGTCAACTTTGTGCCGAACTACGACGAAAGCCGTACCGAGCCCACCGTCTTCCCGGCGGCGTTCCCGAACCTCATTGTCAATGGCGGCACAGGCATCGCCGTCGGCATGGCCACCAACATGCCGCCGCACAATCTGGGCGAGGTCGTGGACGCCGTCTGTGCGCAGGTGGACAATCCGCAGATCAGCAACAGCGAGCTGATGCAGTTCATCCAGGGGCCGGACTTCCCCACGGGCTGCGCCATCCAGGGTGCCAGCGGCATCCGTGAGTACATGGAGACCGGCCACGGTGCCGTCCGCATTCGCGGCCAGGCCGAGGTGGTGGAAAATGGCAGCCGTGAGCAGATCATCATCACGGAGATTCCATACAACGTGAACCGCGCCGAGCTGGTGAAGCGCATCGCCGAGCTCGCCAATGAGAAGATCATT
>CAZPSQ010000574.1:0-1910 GCA_964588755.1 uncultured Prosthecobacter sp.
ATAATAATAGACCATTTTAACAAGAGCTATTTCAGACATATTCTTTACATTTAAATGGCCTTTTAGATTTCTTTAAACCCAGGCTCATCCCTTCCTCACGCCACAGTCATGTGTGGGCACGTTCTTGCGACGACGGCATTAAAATACTCATCGCCAATATTTTGAAGCAATACCACTAGGCTCCAAAGTACATGGAGTCCCATGCTGTGGCGCTCAGCCCCCTTTATTTCTTTGTTGCGGCTGGCTGGAGTGCTTTTGGCGGAGCCGAAGTCTGCGGCTTGTCGTGAAGACCGCAGCGGGTGAGGGCAAAAAGCAGGCCGAGCACCAGAACGGTGGCGGCGGGGATGAGGATGGGCTTGAGATTCTGACGCTTCTTCTCCCCGGGGGCGGGAGTGGCGGGAGAGCGATGTCGTGGAGCGGCCGCGGTGGGCGGACGGGCCGCTGTGCTAGGCCGCTGGGGGGCGGGTGCGGGGGCCGGCACGGCTGGCGAGCCGGGCGCGGAGCGGGCACCTGACAGCGGGGCGCGCGGGCCGGAAGCTGCGATGGGGATGGTGCTGGAGGTGACGTTGCGCACCATGGTCTGCGCGGCCGGCAGCACCACCGGGGCGGAAAGAGGCGGCGAGCCGGCCTGCCCCTGGCCCAAAGTGACCGGGGGGGTAGAAGATGGGGTGATGGGGCCTTTTGGAACCTCGCTGCGGGGGGGCAGCTCTGGCAGCCGGGGCGCCTCGCGTTTTTCAAAAAGCTCGCGGGCGACGGCGGCCTTGCGCGGGCGCTGCTCCAGATCGGCGGCGAGCAGGTGCATGACCCAGGCGCACATCCACTCCGGCACATGGGAGGCGAGTTTTTGCAGTGGCGCGAGGTCGTGGCTGATGTGCTTGAGGCGGAGTTCTTTCAGCGCGCGGCCGTCGAAGGCGGGACGGGCGGCGAGGGCCTCATACAGGACGCAGCCCAGGGCATAGACGTCGGTGCGGCGGCGTGTGGTGCCGTCCTGCCACTGTTCGGGGGCGGTGCAGCGGTAGGCGCGGATCTGCGCCTCCTTGCTGTCTTCCCGCACGGCGAAGCCGTGGCCAAAGCCTGTGAGGACGACGCGCCAGTCTTTGCGGGGGCCGGAGCTGCCCTGGATGCGGACGTAGTCCGGGCGGATGCTGCCGTGGACGATGGCCTTGTCATGCAGGAGGTCGAGCGCGTCGAGAAGCTGCAGGGCCACGATTTCAAACTCCTCCGCGGTGAGGGGGCCGCGCCGGAGCACCTGCTCCAGGGTTTCGTCCTCATGCGGGGGGGTGATGACAAAGAAGCCTTCTTTGTCGGTGCTGCAGTCCCGCAGCTTGTCCACGTGCGGGCTGTCCAGCGTGGCGAGCTGGCCGTAGAGCTCCTTCAGCCCGTCGATCTCGTCCTGCTTGCGGGTTTTGAACCGGCGAAACCAGACCTCCTGCTGCGGGCGTTTTTTGTCATGCGCCGCATACAGCGCCGTGGCGGAGTCTTCGTCCACGGTGCGCAGGAGTTCGTATTTGGCGGGCATGCATGGAACGCTCGCGCGGGCGGGGCGTTCGCGCAAGCGCAGGGTGGGGTGTGATCTTCGCTGTGGCGCGGCGGGGTTGCAGCTTCTAAGGTCCGCCCGCCAAAGACCCACGGACAAAACAGACCCGCCGCCCACCGCCTGAATGCCTCCTTTTCTCACGCTTGAGCACGTCACCAAATCCTTCGGCCAGTCACGGGCGGTGGATGATGTCTCGCTGACGGTGACGAAGGGGGAGGCTTTCTCCCTGCTAGGCCCGAGCGGCTGTGGCAAGACGACGCTGCTGCGCATGATTGCGGGGTTTGAACGGCCGGACTCTGGGCGCATCCTGGTGGACGGGCAGGACATCACCCACCTGCCGCCGGAGCGGCGGCCGGTGAACACGGTGTTTCAA
>CAZPSQ010000575.1:0-1909 GCA_964588755.1 uncultured Prosthecobacter sp.
AGGACCGCGACGTGGTGGCGCGCGCCTTTGCCGATTTCTACCGCACGCAGCAGGCCGAGTTTCCGCCGGAGTGCCGGGAATCCGGGTACGAGCAGCGCATCAAGGCGGCGTACCCGATTCACCCGGAAATCTTCGACCGGCTGTACACCGATTGGTCGACGCTGGTGAAGTTCCAGCGCACGCGCGGCGTGCTGCGGCTGATGGCGGCGGTGATTCACAGCCTCTGGGAAAAGGGCGACCGCAACCCGCTGATCCTGCCGGCCAACGTGTCGATCGACGACGCGCGCGTGCAGTCCGAACTGACGCGCTACCTCTCGGACAACTGGGTGCCGGTGATCGAGAAGGACGTCGACGGGCCGAACTCGCTGCCGCTGAAGCTGGACAGTGAATTGCCCAACCTGGGCAAGTTCTCGGCCTGCCGGCGGGTGGCGCGCGCGATCTACCTGGGCTCGGCACCGACCACGGCCGCTGCACACCAGGGCATCGAGGACCGCCGTGTGAAACTCGGCTGCGTCATGCCCGGCGAATCGCCAGCGGTCTTTGGCGATGCCCTGCGACGGATGGCCGGCGCGGCGACCTACCTCTATCAGGATGGCCCGCACTACTGGTATTCCACCCAGCCGACGGTGACCAAGCTGGCCGAAGACCGCGCCGAGCAGATGAAACGCGAGCCGGACAAGGTCGCGCATGAGCTGGAGCAGCGCCTGCGCAAGGACCTCGCCCGCACCGGCGACTTCCCGCGCATCCACCCGATGCCGGCGAGCGGCGCGGACGTGCCCGACGATCTCGACGCGCGTCTGGTGGTGCTCGGCGTCAATCATCCGTACAGCAGGGAAGGCGGCAGCGCCGCCGAGCTGGTGGCCAAGGCAATCCTGGAAAACCGCGGCAACACGCCACGCCTGTACCGCAATACGCTGGTCTTCCTGGCCGCCGACAAGACGCGCCTGCAGGACCTCGACGAAGCGGCGCGCAAGTTCCTGGCGTGGAAATCGATTCTCGATGAGCAGAAGAACCTCAACCTGACGCCGTATCAGGTCACCCAGGCCGAGACGCAGAAGACGTCTGCCGACGGCGCCGTGACGGCACGACTACCCGAGACCTATCAATGGCTGCTGGTACCGGTGCAAGGGACACCGCAGGCGGCGACCACCTGGGAGGCACTGCGCCTGCAGGGACAGGACGCGCTGGCCGTGCGCGCGAGCAAGAAACTGCGCACCGACGAACACTACCTGACCAGCTTCGCCCCGACACGCCTGCGCATGGAACTTGACCGCGTGCCGCTCTGGCGCGGCAACCACGTGGCCGTGAAGCAACTGGTCGACGATTTCGCGCGCTACCTCTACCTGCCCCGGCTCAGAAACTCCAGTGTGCTGCTCGACGCGATCCGCGATGGCGTGAACCTGCTCACCTGGACGCAGGACAGCTTTGCTCTTGCCGACAGTTTCGACGAGGGTGAAGGCCGCTACAAGGGGCTGCGCGGCGGCACGATGGTAACGATGGTCGACGCGCATGCGCCGGATCTGGTGGTGAAGCCCGATGTGGCCAGCACGCAGCTGGAGTCCGAGCGTAGTGCGCGCCCGGCGGATGGGGTGACAGGGCAGTCGCCTGCGGGAGGCAACGCCGGGACAGCGTCTCCCCTGCCGGGCACGACGCAGACCAGTTCAGTCCCGCCAGGGGCGGTGAAGCCAAAGCGCTTCCACGGCACGGCGATTCTTGAGACCGCACGTGTTGGGCGGGACGCCAGCCGGATCGCCGATGAAGTCATTGCGCACCTCGCTGGACTCGTCGGCGCGTCGGTGACGGTCACCATCGAGGTGGAAGCCGAGATCCCGGATGGGGCGCCGGATCATGTCGTGCGGACGGTGACCGAGAACAGCCGGACGCTGAAGTTTACGAGTCAGGGGTTCGA
>CAZPSQ010000576.1:0-1905 GCA_964588755.1 uncultured Prosthecobacter sp.
CTGCCTGCGTTCCTTGTACGGGTTGTGCGCAGGGCCGAAGCGCGCCAGGTTGCGGCCTTCGCGCGGACTGAGTTGATAAGCGGTGCCCTGCTCAGTGAGGCACGTGCATGTGTGGCCTTTCCACTCACCATCATCGCCCTGTCCCTCCCGGCTCGACATGCAGAAAAGCTGCGGGTCGGCCGTGATGCCGCGATCGTCGTAGATCGGTGCGGTCCACGGCATCATGCCGATTCTCGGCAGATGCGCCTGGGCGTACTCCGCGGGGTTCGCATACAGCGGTTGCTTCCTGCTTTTGTCGTCAGAAGAGCGAGAGCCGGAAGGCGACGCGGCTTGCGCCGCGTTCGCCTTCGATTTACCCGCAACTTCCGCTGCGACCGTCTCGGGACGCAATGCGTTGAAAGCGTACCAGCCCAGCAGGACGGCCAGTACCAAACAGACGGGAATCGCCAGCAGCTTCCACGGGATACGCGCCTTGATCGTGTGGACCTCGGCGGATTTGAAATGGGACCAGGCATCTTCCGGCAGCGTGCGGGTTTTGCGCTGCGCGGCATCACGCTTGGCAACGGACTTAACATCCTCGTTCAACTCCGACCAAGTAAAGACGTCGATGAACTTAGTGCCGAAACGGCGCACCACGTGGTGGTGATCGGCCATGAGGCCACGTGCGAACGGGAAGAGCTGATTGGGCTGCTGGAACGTCCAGACGAAATCGATGCCGCGATGGCGATGCTCGGCCAGATCGAGCACATGCTTTGGCGTCTGCTGGCGCGTGGCGTCGTGCAGATGGCCGAACCACTTCCATGCCTCGTCAACGAAGATGAGCGCGCCGTCCGGCACGATATGCGCGTGCAAGTTCCCATCTTGATGACAATCGCAGGTGGGTTCGCCGTGTGGGTCGTGTTGATTCCACTGGCGTGGATCCTGCAACACGGTGGCGATGCCAGGTGCAAGGCCGTCGATACCGGCTGCAAAGATTGGACGCTCGCCCTTCTTGGACTCAGCGACCAGCTTTTCCACCATGAGGGTCGTTTTGCCGTTACCCGGCAAGCCCGTGAACGACTCGATTGGCATTACTAACTACCTGTGGGTGCGCGACGGAAAAAGACACGTGCCGCGTTGAGGGCGTGCTTTGCAGCGACGGCGGAAATAATCATGGTGATCGCTACGTCAAACTTCATGAGACCGGCCCACTGAAGTGCGATTGCACCTAACTGACCGCCACCCAGACCGCTTTGTGCATAGCTCTTGAGCTGGTCAATAAAGGGCTCGACCGCGCTCTTGTACGTAGCCAGCGACACGCCGGCCCACGCGAGGAGCGCGGTAATCATCTGGCCGATGCGGTTCTTGAAGAGCCACAGAACGCCGCTAGTGATACCGCTGATGATCCAACCGACGATGGCAGGCATTACGCGCTACCTCCGGCAACGATGCGTACGCACGCAAGAGATGACAGGATCAACACCAGGTAACCGCCGAGCCCCACCCACTGACACAGCGGCGACAAATCGAACGTCAGCGTTGCGCCGAAAACGTTGACCGTTGGATTTGCCGGGCACGAGCTCGCCCAGCCAAACCCGCTGTTGTCGGGGTCAAATTCTTCATCCTCATCACCCCACGGATAGCCGGCGCCGCCGGGCATGTCGCCGGTGCCGCCCAAGTCGGGCTGAATACTGCCGGGATCAGTGAGAAGCTTGATGAGGTCAGCATTGCCGCTGTCACCCGATTCGCCGCCAGCAAGCTTTTCCAACGCGCAGGTTGCACGCCATTGCTGCAAAAGCTGCAGGACGAAGCTGGCGCCCTGCAGCCGATGGCGAAAAGCGAACTGGCCCGGCGTTTCCTGG
Organism: uncultured Prosthecobacter sp.; assembly: GCA_964588755.1. Taxonomy (GTDB): domain Bacteria; phylum Verrucomicrobiota; class Verrucomicrobiia; order Verrucomicrobiales; family Verrucomicrobiaceae; genus Prosthecobacter. The sequence goes on from CAZPSQ010000576.1 coordinate 1,842, forward strand.
ATGCCACCCGGGCGTTGCCTAGCATTGCACCGCGGACAGCGTACATCAATGAAGTGTCGCGCGA
>CAZPSQ010000577.1:0-1904 GCA_964588755.1 uncultured Prosthecobacter sp.
TCGATCTTTTTGAGCGCGGTCCACAGCGCCGGGTCTTCCGGGTGCCCGTTGAAGAGCACCTTCCCTTCTGGTGTCAGCAGCACCATGCGGGGAATGCTTTCCGTCTCAAACACCCTTGAGTAAGGGCGTTCCGCCGGCTCCACCAGCCACGGCATGCTCATGTCCAGCTCCTTGCGCAGGTTTTCCGCCTTGGACTCCGCGTTCTCGTCATCCGTGTTCATTCCTGCCACCACGATGCCGTGGCTGGAAAGCAGTTCGGCCTTCTTCTTGAGCGCGGGCATGAGCTGCATGCAGGGCCCGCACCAGGAGGCCCAAAAGTCCACCAGCAGCGCCTTTTTCCCTGCCGCCAGGTCGTTCAGCGTGGTGGCCTCCCCCTTCGAGGTGGTCACCGGGATCTTCAGGTCCGCCACCAGATCACGCATCTTTTGCTCACGCCGCACCTTCTCCACGGTTTGCAGAAACACCGGCGCCTGGGCGGGGTTCTGCCAGATGGCCTCCAGGATGTTCTGCTTGAAGCCTGCCGCGTCACCGGAGCTGTCAGCCTTCAGCGCCTTGATGTAGGAGACAAAGGAGGTCACGGCCTCCGCGTTCGGCAGGGCTGCTGCCGCCGCGGGGTCAAAGCTCAGGGCCAGCGTCTCCACCTCGGGCAGGATCTTCACCAGGAAGTCGGTGTCCTGGTTCCGCAGCCCCCACACCAGCTTTGCCTCGATGATCTGCTGGCGCGGCACCCCCGCCTTGCCGGCCTCCTTCGACAGCGTCTGCAGCTCCTCCTCGGCCAGGTTGTTGGCAAAGAGGCGCTGCAGCATCGCCTTGGCCCCGGCCACAGCTTCTTCTTTGGACTGCGCCTTTGTCTGGGCGTGCGTGGGTGCGGGGAGGCAGGACAGGCCGGCGCACAGTGCCAGCACACGAAGGTAGGGTTTCATGAGGCACAAATCGTCCCGCTTTCGCTGCCGGTGTCGAGCGGAAAGTCTGTCCCGGTGGCGGTGACACGCATCCTGCTGGCAGACGCCTTGTGCGCAAAGCTGATACCCTTGTCACCATCCCAAGGAAAACTGAAAGATGGCCTGCATGGCGGGCGACTCCTCGGTTCTCTTCAATCCATGAAACATTCTTTTCAACTGACCCTGTTCCTCGCGGCGGCCACGCTGGCTGGAGCTGCTGACAACACCCCGCCGGAAGGCTTCACCGCGTTGTTCAATGGCAAGGACCTCTCCGGCTGGTATGGCTGGGGCACCCAGGACCCCACCGACCTCTGGAGCAAGACCCCGGAGGAGCAGGCCGACTATAAGAAGAAGTCCGTCGACGGCGGCCTCACCGACGCCAAAGGCAATGCCAAGGACGACCACGTCAACGCCCACTGGAAGGTGGAAAACGGCGAGCTCGTCAATGACGGCAAGGGCCTCTACCTGACCACTGACAAGGACTATGGGGACTTCGAGTTCATGGTGGAATACAAAGCCCTGCCCAAAGGCGACAGCGGCGTTTACCTCCGCGGCATCCCCCAGGTCCAGATCTGGGACCCTGCCGAGGATGATCCCAAGGGCCTCGGCCGTGCCAAAGGCTCCGGCGGCCTCTGGAACAACAGTGCTGGCAGCCCCGGCAAGGACCCCTCCAAGAAAATGGACAAGCCCCTCGGTGAGTGGAACAGCTTCCACATCAAGATGATCGGCGAGCGCGTCACCGTCATCTTCAATGGCGAGAAGGTCGTGGACAACGCCGTGCTGGAAAACTTCTTCGCCAACAAGAAGGCGGGCTACATCGCCTACGTCAAAACCGACGACAAGGCCAAGGCTGCCGCCGCCGCAGAGAAGAAGCCCAACGGCTGGATGAAGGACCCCGCCTATGCCAAAGGCCCCATCCAGCTCCAGACCCACGGCAGCGAGATCCGCTGGCGCAATGTCTTC
>CAZPSQ010000578.1:0-1901 GCA_964588755.1 uncultured Prosthecobacter sp.
TTGCCCGAACCTTCTGTTCCCGTTCGCTCGTGAAGAACTGGCGTCCCTGATTGGTAAGGGGGGGTTCCCGGCAGTGCTGCTGAATCCGATTAACTTCGACGGGATTTATATGCAGCGTCTGCAACAGCAAGAGGCGCAAGCCGCTCCGGTGACGGCGCACTAAGGGATGACTATCGCCGCGACAGTCGCGGTGCTCGGCCCGGGTTCTTGGGGTACCGCACTGGCATTGCTGTTGGCGCGCAACGGCTGCGTGGTTCGCTTGTGGGGTCACGATCCTGCTGAAATTGCGCCACTGCGCCGGGAACGGGAGAACCGCCGCTATTTGCCTGGCATCCCCTTTCCACCCGCCCTGTCCGCCAGTACCGATCTGGCGGAAACGCTGACAGGCGTTGAATTGGCGCTGATGGTCGTTCCCAGCCACGCCTATGCGGCGACGCTGGATCGGCTGCGGCCCCATTTGCCCGTGGATGCTGGCTTCGCTTGGGCCACCAAAGGACTGGAACCCGGCGGTGGGCGATTTTTGCACGACGTTACGGCGGACATCCTCGGCGTGGCGTGGCCAGCGGCGGTTATTTCCGGCCCCAGTTTCGCTCGGGAAGTAGCCCTTGGCTTGCCGACCGCCGTCACCGTCGCCTCCCAGGACGCCGATCATGCGCGCCGGGTGGCGGTTCTGCTGCACGGTTCCAACCTGCGCGCTTATACGAGCGCCGATGTGATCGGCGTTGAGTTGGGTGGGGCCGTCAAGAATGTGCTGGCGATTGCCGCCGGCATCGCCGACGGTCTGGGCTTTGGCGCCAACGCCCGGGCGGCGTTGATCACCCGTGGATTGGCGGAAATGGTGCGGCTAGGGTTGGCGGTGGGTGGTCAGCGCGAAACCTTCATGGGGCTGGCCGGCATTGGCGATCTGGTGTTGACCTGCACCGATGATCAGTCGCGCAACCGTCGGTTTGGTTTAGCGATTGGCCGGGGCGAAACTGCCGAAACGGCCTTCGCTACGATCGCTCAGGTGGTCGAAGGGGCGGCGACGGCGCGAGAAGTGTTGCGGCTAGCGCTGCAACATCGGGTGGAAATGCCGATCTCTGAGCAAGTGGATCAGGTGCTCCATCACGGTCAGGATCCGCGTCGGGCGGTAGAAATGTTGCTGGCGCGCGATCCGAAACCGGAAGCAATCTAAGCGTCTGTATAAAAACAGCGCCTCTCAGGTCAAGCAATCATCCAGCAACGGACGGTGGTGTGCATCCGTTTCCCGATTCGGTCCGGTATAAACTTTCGGCCAGCGTTTTTCTACCACTGCGCTATCGCTGGATAGGGCATGGCAGGTGTTCAGCACCGGCGGCGGCGGACGATCTGCCGCTGGCTTGGCGTCATCCTCGTCGTAGCGCTGGCCGTACACCGTCTGAAACATCGCAGTAGCAACCGGGCCGAGCAATTCAGTCATGTGAGTACAGCCGCGCACCCCGCCGAACAGCTCCCGCAGTTTGAGTGACCACCCCGGCCCGATCTGTACCCCGATCAATTGCTGATAGCGGCTGACAATAGCGGGACAGAGACCAAATGGCGCGGCGTCAGTGCGAACATCAATCCCATGGATGCAAAACTGATCGTCTACCGTCAGCCGAATCCACATGTCATGCAGTGGTTCTCCGGCCTGGATGGCGCCGCCCCGGTCTTCATTAGGAAAAGGATAAGTTTTGGTATCCACCATCTGACCCTCAATATCCCATAGTCCATCGTTGCGATGGTAACCCCAACACTGCACGACACGCCGGTGTAGTAGTCGGCGCGGGTGCGGGTGACTCCCTCTTTTCGACACCGTTAATCCCAAGCGCGGTAACGATGTCGAGTCGCTTCCCTTCTCCAAGAAGCGCGGCACGCTCGATCACGGCCGACAACTCGCGAAT
>CAZPSQ010000579.1:0-1888 GCA_964588755.1 uncultured Prosthecobacter sp.
AGCTGAATGACTGACTCGATCTGCTCGAACTGGATCAGATCTCCGTATTTCATGTTCTTGGCCATATGGTTCTCTCTTCCCCGTAGCTTCAAATTTCGAGTACGACCACGCCGTCGCGGCTGTAGTCACGATGTTCTGGATGGCTCATGTCGGCGTAGATCAGCCGGTCACCGCGCAGCTCGCCTGGCCAGACGGCCACGACCCGCTTGGAATGAGCCAACCGCCTGACGAGGTCAAGTGGGTTGATCTGCAGGCCCGGCTCGAACAACAACTCCAGGTTGTCGAGCAGCAGCGGGTCCTCGGTACGTTCATTGACCGCGATCTCCCGCAGCAGCTCACCTGCCGAAAAACCGCGCTTGTTGTTCGGTGTTGCCGCGAGCCGGCGCCCAAGCTCCAAACCGACGTTGAGCGGCTCGATGCTGAGCTTGTAGCCCAGTTGGCGCAGCAGTTGGGTCTTGCCGCTGCGGCTGGGGCCGACCAGCAGGATCAACTTGCTGTTGAGATCGCCAATTTCGCCGATGAGTCGTTCGAGTTTTGCCAGCATGCTCATCCCCTCAGTCCGTCTCGGCTTCGAGCCGTTGTTGATCGGGGGAGCGGTAGCCCGGCGCCAGCACGGCATTTCGCACGCCGTAGATGGCCAAGTGGTCCTTCAGCCACAACCGGTACTCATACCCGTGCAAGCTGTGGTCGGGCGTGCAGTCCACACTCCATTGGCGAAGGATGTAACCGGCGGTGGCAGCCCGCAGCTTCATCCGCAGCACTCCACCCTGCATGCTGTAGTCCATCTCGGTGATCTCCGGCCGGGGCTGGTCTGGGTGTGGCACCAGCTCCAACTCGACGATTCGGGTCCACTGAATGTCCTGATCGCTGGCCTCGTGGGGTGCCACGGGCTGGCCCTTGAGCAGCACGGGGTGCTTGATCCGGGTGATGACGAAGTCCCGGAACTCCTGCGACTTACGGTCAAAGGCGCGGACGTGCCAGCGCAGGCCGTTGTCGATCAACGCGAAGGGGACGATCTCCCGCTCAGTGCGGCCACTGGAGATGGAGTGGTACTCGATGCCCAGCGGGCACTCCTGATGGATTGCTCGGGTCACGCTCGCCAGCACATCCAGATCCGGGTGCGTCAGCCGTGACGGGCTCTCGCTCGCCACCCACGCCTTGAGCCGCATCGGCTCGCCGTCGCCGAAGCCTTGGGTCAGCCACGACAGCACCCGCTCGGGGGGAAAGTCGAAGACGGGCCGGAAGTTCGCCCCAAGGACGTAAGACTTGCCCTTGGGGTCGTAGTCGATGTTGCCTGGGGCCAACTCCTTGTACAGCGCCAGATCCCTTGAAGCGGCGGCGGACTGGATGCCAAACCGCGTCACCAGGTCCTGACGGCGTATCTCCCCAATGAAGCGCACGCGCAACTCCACGAACGCGAGCCGATCGCGTTGTGGCTGGGTTAGATCTGCAAGCTGTTCGTTCGACATCCTGGCTGGCTCGTTCGGGTTAGCGAATGCTTGTACGGGTTATTGCGGAAAGTATATGGTCTGCCCTAGAATCTGTCCATGAGTCTATTTTGATTTGTGTATACGTCGCTTTGTGATAATCACAAGCGCCGCAGTGACGAGAGGACCGTGCGGACACCATGCAGAATTTGGCCGAGCTACACATGAAACCGGGGACGCTGGAGCGGCACGGCTTCATGCTCAGGGTTGAGCTGATGGTCGTCGGCGGTGCGTGCGTTCTTCAGCGGCGGGGAGGACAGTGAAGATGATGGAGTCGCAAGAAGAATCTGGATCGTCTGCCTTACTGCGCGTCCTTACGCTGGACGGCGGCGGCGCCAAGGGCTTTTACACGCTGGGCGTACTCAAGGAAATCGAGGCGATGATCGGGTGCCCACTGCACC
>CAZPSQ010000580.1:0-1873 GCA_964588755.1 uncultured Prosthecobacter sp.
CGTTTGGAAGCATCGTTCCCGCCGGAACCACGTCACCTGCCGCTTGGCATAGTTCAGCGTGGCCTGCTGGATGGCGGCCACGGCCTGCTCCAGTGTCGTGCGGCCTTCCAGGTGCTCCCGCACCTCGCGGATGCCGATCGCCTTTTCCGCCGTGGGGGAAAGCGGGCCGAGCGCCGTGACCTCGTCGATCAGTCCTGCCTGGAACATGTCCACGGTGCGCTGGTTGATGCGGGCGTAGAGGGTCTCCCGGCTCCAGTCCAGGATCACACCGTTCACCTGCGGCTCCTTTTCGGCAAAGGAGCGCCGCAGGCCGGACTGGGGGCGGCCGGTGAGGAGGCAGATCTCCAGCGCGCGCTCCACATAGCGCGGGTTGCCCAGGTTGACCGTGGTGGCAGCCTCCGGGTCCTTCTGCAGCAGCCACACGATTTTCTCACCGTCGCTGAGGGTCTTGAAATTCTCCCGCAGCGCGGGGGATGCCGGGGGCAGGGGGGAAAGCCCGTGCGTGAGGGCCTTCACGTACAGGCCGGAGCCGCCCACCACGACGGGCACCCGGCCACGCCGGGCGATGTCTGCCAGCACAGGCATGGCCAGCGAGTGGAAGCGCTGCGCGTCGCAAGACTCCGTCAGCGGCAGCACGCTGTAAAGGTGGTGCGGCACCCGCGCCAGGTCCTCCGCAGGCGGCTTTGCGCTGAGGAGCTGCATGCCCGCGTAGAGCTGGAAGGCGTCCGCGTTGACGACCTCCCCGCCCACCTCCTCCGCCAGCGCGATCGCGAGCGCGGATTTTCCAGACGCTGTGGGTCCGACAACGAAGAAGGTGGTGGCTGGCAGCTGTGACATCGGCAGGCGAGATTATCGCGCCGCGTTCTGAATGCCCTGGCCGGCTTTTTTGATGCCGTGTCCCGCCTTGTACACGCCGTGGTCGATGGCGCGGCCGGTGCGGGTGGCCGGACCGCCGCTGCCGCAGGCGGTCAGGGCGGCGATGGCAAGGATGAGGAGAAGGGAGATGGCTTTCATCTTGGTTTGGAGGGTTACTTGTTTATATCGTGGGTTCAAGCCCGGCCGGACTCAACAAAAACACGCGCACCCCACCCCCGTCATGACCCAGAGTAAAAAATGGCTCTCCATAGCCTTTGTGCTGCTTCCCTGCGTGACGGCGGTCGATTTCTTGACCGGCTTCGAGTTTCAGTACTCCATCTTCTACCTCGTCCCCATCTACCTGACCACGTGGTTCAGCGGCTGGCGGCTGGGGGCGCTGATCTCGCTGATCAGCGTGCTGTTCTCCCTGACGGGGGACCTGGCCAGCGGGGCGCATTACTACAATGAGCTGGCGCCGTGGTGGAACTGCGGCATCTCCTCCAGTTTTTACCTGTCCATGGTGTGGACGCTGCACAAGCTGCGGCAGTTCCAGCGGCACCTGGAGGGGCGTGTGCTGGAGCGCACCGCCGCGCTGCGGGAGGAGATCCAGGAGCGCAAAAGGCTGGGGCAGGCGCTGCTGGACGTGAGCGAGCGGGAGCAGCGCCGCATCGGCCATGACCTGCATGACAGCCTGTGCCAGCACCTGACCAGCGCGGCCCTGGCCGGGCAGGTGCTGGGGGAGAAGCTGCGCCACAAGCACCTGGAGGAGGCGGCGGACAGCGACCAGCTTGTGGGCATCATCGAGGACGGCATCGACCTGGCGCGCAGCCTGGCCCGGGGGCTGGCGCCGGTGGAGCTGGACGTGCTGGGCCTCACCGCAGGCCTGCGGGAGCTGGCGCGCACCACCACGCTGCGGGCGCGCATCCCCTGCACGCTGGAGGCCTCGGCGGAGGACGCCCGGCTGGATGACTCGGAGGCGGTGACGCATCTCTTCCGCATCGCCCAGGAGGCGGTGAAC
>CAZPSQ010000581.1:0-1865 GCA_964588755.1 uncultured Prosthecobacter sp.
CTCCGTCGGGAAATGGCTCAAAAAGGCGGGCAATGACGAGGAAAATGCCAGCAAGCTGAAGGTGCCCTTCATCTGCCAGTTCATGCCTCTGCGCTGGTCCTACGAGGGTGTCATCATCGCCCAGTCAAAGCTCAACCCGCTCACCCGCAACCAGGACTTCCTGGATGAGCGCATCCAGTCCCTGCTGCCCCCGCCCGGGGCCAACATGAGCGACCGCCAGCGCCATGAGCTGGAGCTTACCAAACAGTCGCTCGCTGTCGTTTCCGGGCTTTACGCCGAAAATCCGCGAGAAATCTCCAAGCGCCTCGGCTCGATCCGTGATGCCGTGCTCAGCGGCGACATCGAGAATCAGTCCCTCGAAAGCATGCTGGAACAGAACGAAGGCGTCAGCGCCGAGGAGATTTATGTCAATCGCAAGGTTCTGGACCTTGTCACCAAGGCCGAGATGGAGCGTGAGGACTACCGCCGCAAAGCCAGCCCCAATGTCTTTTTCGGCACCCGCAAAACCTACATGGGCACCAAATACAACACCCTGTGGATCAACAGTGTCGTCATCCTTTTCACCCTTGTCCTGATCATTGGCGCGCTGGAGATCAGTCTGAGACGGCAGTTGACCAAGGTGTGATCGCAGGGCGTCAAATTTAAAACTTCCATGAAAGGACTTCTCCTGAGTCTGGCCGCCATCTTCCTGGCCGGCACCGCCCTGGCGCGGACGGCGGACATTTACATTGTTGCAGGGCAGTCGAACGGATGGCGGCTCAGCGCCCTCAGCGCCATTTCGGGGAAGGGCGGCGGTTCGGTCCATTACTTCGGGATGCAATGCACAGCACGGCCGGAGACACCGGGCTACACCTGCATTGAAAACCTGCATCCCAAGGTCTCCGGTGCCGGCCTTGCCGGCGCCCTTCTCGATCACTCGCGGGAGAAGGAGATTGTCCTCATCCAGTATTGCGTCTGCGGTTCGAGCTTGAGCGGGGCGGCCAACTGGTACCCGGGTGAGGATCCCCTGAAGGGAAAGATCAATGATGCTGGCCTCTATGGGAGCTTCACGCGCTACCTCGCCGAGGCACGCCGCCAGGTAGAGGCGCTCGGAATCGAGTGGAAGGTGCGCGGGCTCTTCTGGCATCAAGGTGAAGCGGATGTGAAGATTGGTTCCGAGGAACACCTCAAGAATCTGAGGAGTCTTTTCGTCCGGTTCCGCCAGGATTTAGGCGCTGATCTGCGCATCGTTGCGGGCAGCATCCGTGATCTGGACGAAGGCAGCCGGGGCATCAACCGGGCGCTTGATGAACTTGACGTGGCAGATGCCCGTTTCGCGGTTGTGAAGCTGGACGGACTTGAGTTTGAGTCGGCGACGGACGTTCATGTCAAGCCGTTGAGCTGCATTGTGCTGGGCCGCCGGATGGCGGAGGCGTTTTTCCAGATCAAGGCTGAATAGGGGGCGGTGTGATCCCTCCGGCATGCGGTTGCGGTGTCCGCCTGGTGTCGCGGCATCATCGGCGGCACGTCATTCAGCCGCGGATGGCGCTTCCGCCGGAAGAACCGGCACGGTCTGTGCGTAGATGATTCACACGACATACGCCCATGCTTTCACGCCGCTCCATTTTGAACCGCTCCGCCTATGGCATCGGGGGCATTGCCTTGGCCACGCTGCTGCAGGAGCAGGGGCTGCTGGCGACGTCCGAACGGGCGGCGGCGCAGCACTTTGACCTGAAGCCGAAGATGCCGCATGGGTTTGGCCAGGCCAAGGCGATGATCTCCATGTTCATGCAGGGCGGGCCCAGCCACATGGACCTGTTCGACCCGAAGCCGGAGCTGATGAAGCTGGATGGCAAGGAATTCCCGGGCGAGGTGAAGTATGACGA
>CAZPSQ010000582.1:0-1865 GCA_964588755.1 uncultured Prosthecobacter sp.
AGCTCATGGATGACGAAATTCTCCACCTGGAAAAATTGTTGCTTGCAGCAGTAAGAGTGGTAGTGGAAAGCCGTGTAGAACGCGTTCTGGAGATCGTCGATAAACGTTTCAATGAAAAATCCGTTCTTCTCTTCACCGAGTACAAGGCAACGCAAGCCCTAATTTTCGGTGCCCTGTTACGGCGTTACGGTGAAAACAGTGTTGGATTCATAAATGGGGATGGAAGACTCAACGGAGTGACGTATGCCGATGGACGTGTAGCCTCTCCTTCGGTAGCTAGAGAGGATATAACCGAAAAGTTCAACAACGGCCAGATACGTTTTCTTATTTCAACGGAAGCCGGCGGTGAAGGCATTGATCTCCAACAACAGTGTCATTGCTTAATACACGTCGACCTTCCGTGGAACCCCATGCGCTTGCATCAGCGTGTCGGGCGTGTCAATCGTTTTGGGCAAACCAGACAGGTACAAGTCGTTTCACTGCGCAATCCGGATACGGTCGAATCCCATATCTGGAGCAGGCTTGAAGAAAAACTCGGAAACATCATGCGCGCCCTTGGCGCTGCAATGGATGAACCAGAGGATCTCCTTCAGTTGGTTCTAGGCATGATCCAGCCTGGGTTGTTCGAGAGCATCTTTCAAGAGGGGGTGGATGTGCCTCGCGAGGGGTTTGATCAATGGTTCGATCACAAGACCCAGAATTTCGGTGGTCAAGAAGCTGTAGATACAGTCGTGTCCCTTGTTGGACATGCTGCCAGTTTCGACCTTTCCGGATTGAAGCAGGTGCCGCGTGCCGACCTTCCCGATCTCGAGCCCTTTTTTTTCAGCATGCTTCGTCTGAATGGAAAACGGCCCGAAGCGAACGAAGACGGCATCTCGTTTGTAACCCCAGATACTTGGAGGACATTGCCGTCGGTATTGCGACGGTACGAGCGGATGGTTTTCTGCCGTGATGTTGCGGGTAAGGACGCGCAGTCCAGGATTCTTGGTGTTGGTCATCCGCTGATTGATCATGCACTGCAACAGGCGAAGGACTTAGATGTGAAATTGGCGGCAGTATCTGGCCTTGCGTGTATCTTGGTCGTCTGTCTTGCTTTTGAGCGTGTAACAACAGGAAAAGGGCAGGTGAAGCGCCTTCTTCTCGGCGTTGAGCATCCCGTTGATGGTGAGACGAGGGTCGTCCGGGATGTTGATGTACTGAATACTCTAAATGCGTCGAAACTTCAGCGATCAGACAGACCCGAAGGCATGTGCCTCCATTTGCCTGCGCTTGAACTTATCGATCGATCACGAAGACTCGTCGAGTCCCATATTGTGGAAACTGGATTTCCGTTTGTTGCGCCTGCGGTTGCGATCCACAGCATTCTTCTTCCTCTGTCCGTATAAAGCTAGTTTAAGCGACCGTTCCAATCCGGCAGTTGCCGCTGAACTCCGATCGAGCCGACCGGCCGTTGTGGGTCGCTATGGAGAGATTTACATAGCGACCCACAAGAGACATTCGTCGTCTCGGTACTCCGGCGGCAGGTTTCTAATTGGAGCCGCCGTTCAGCGCGGGCGTTCACTGAGAACTACTCGGCCGTTGCGGCCGATCGCCTGGGCTCTATCGAAGGACCGGTGTCGTAAGGTTTGCTGCCGCCGACGGCCTACAGGTCCGAACGGTGGGTATCGCAAGCAACGTCGGACAGCATGCGAATCAAGAAATCAGCGCAGGGGGCGAACAACAGCTCGCCGTTGAGGAGCGCGGACTAGCTGCACGGCAGGCAATCGTTGGGTATGAGAGGGTTGTTACGATGTTACGATTTACTCGCAGGCATTCGGTGATAGGCAATAACTTGCGCGCACGAAGCTAGTGGCTTTGAGGAGTTC
>CAZPSQ010000583.1:0-1864 GCA_964588755.1 uncultured Prosthecobacter sp.
GAGTACAACCACTATAACTCAACACTCTCGTTTTTACTGCTGCGTCTGCCCTGGGCCACCAGGCGCTCCATGGAGCTTTTGATGGAGTCTTCGCGCAGGGCGATGAAATACCTGCCCTCCTTGCAGCTGGAGATGGATGCGATGATGCGGCGGTCGCCGTCATGAATCTCCAGCGGTGTGGAGGTGGCCTCAGGGCGGTTGGTGCGCTCCAGCCATTGGCGGAGGGCGGGGGGAAGCAGGTAGTGCTCCCCACCGGGTGGCCGGGAAAGCGTGCCAAAAAAGCGTGTGGCCGCCTTGTCCCCCTCCAGAATGTCGCCCTTGGCGGAGGCAATGATCAGGTCATGCCGCGGGGCTTTGCCCTCGGCATCAGCCAGGGTGATCTGGGTGGTCCGTCCCGCGATGGAACTGCGCGGGCGTTCCTGGTGGCCGTTTTCAAAAATGATGGTGTGGCCGGCGATGCGAATCTGGTCCCCATGCCGCAGACGCCGGGCATTTTTGATCTTCAATCCGTTGACGCTCACACCATTGCGGCTGTCGAGGTCATTGACCCACCATTCTTCCCCGAACCGTGTCAGCAGGGCGTGGCGGCGGGAAACCTGGGCGTCATTCAGGCTGAGGTCGTTGTCGGACCGGCGGCCAATTACACAGGATCGGCCTAATGGAAGCCTGCCGCCGCTCCATTTCAAATGCACCTGCTGATCTACGACCCCTGAACCAGTCTCCATAGGCAGATTTTAAGGGGGATCGGTGTTTTGGCAATCGTCTCCTCTAGGAGACCTCCATTGGCAGACCTGCCAATAGCGAAAAAGTGCCGTTCAGGATTGGATAAAGGAAAGATTAATTCCTTCAGAGGCCATGAACACGGAAACACTCGCTCTCGACGCTCTTCAGACTTTGTCCTCCCGTGTCTGCTCGTCCTCCCCGGGCAAGACTTCGCGGTTTGCTTGCGGCGGATCTGGTTCGGGCGAGCCGCCCGTGCATGGCCAGAAGCCAGCCTGCCTGCTGTGCATTCACTGTCCGAAATGCGCGGACAAGACCAGCGGCGCCACATGCGATCTGTGCAGGGCCTGCCATGCATGCACTTTGCGCGGGGGCTGCGGGAAGTGATTTCAGGCGGTTTTTGCTAGAAAAGCGGCAGTCAGGGCCGTTTTACATGGTGAACCTCATCGCCACTATGAACACGATCCCTGACACCACCGGTCAGGCGGCCCCGTTTCAGACCGCCAGTTCGAAGAACGCCGAGGCGCGTTTTGTTAATCGCAACCTCCACCGCATCTGGCGGACGCGCCGGATGAAAGCCAAGCTCCTCCACCCGGTTCGCAAGGTGCTCAAGCCGCTGGCCTCCTGGCTGCAGCAGGAGCACTTCCATGTGTCGGCCGGGCATCACGGCTCCCCGCCCACGCCCCTCAGCCTGCGGCATGCCGGGTGGAAAAGCCTGGCACTGGGCATCATTCTGGCCCCTCTGGCCTTCATCATGCTGCTGCCCCTGCTGATTCTGATCTTCCCCCTGCTTGTGGTTGTGGGGATCGCCGCAGTCCTGGCCGCAGCCTGGCAGACCAATGAGGAGGACACTGGCGCCAGCCACCACACGCTGGCCTGGCACGCGGTGCATTGAGGCACGGCAGGTTGGGTTTTCTGGCCGCGCCTGCCTGCTCCAGGCAGGACGGCCCCCCGTTTTTGTTGAAACAGAACAACAAAAATTTGGTGTTTTTCGTGCTGTGCTCGCTATTTCCTTCTGCGCAGCATGAACACCACCCCTCAGACTTTCACCACAGGCAACGGCACCCCCGGCAAATTCTACTCCCTGCCCGATCTCGAAACCCAGGGCATTGGCAAGGTTTCCCGCCTGCCGGTTTCCATCCGC
>CAZPSQ010000584.1:0-1852 GCA_964588755.1 uncultured Prosthecobacter sp.
GAATTGGCCGCCAAACGGTGGTTGCAGGTACTGACCGCGGTTCTGTGCGCGCACCGGCGTGTCGGGCCCTACCGACACGCGCAGGTTGGCACCACCTTCTCGCTGTGCGTCAGCAAGTCGCGGTGCAATTGCTGGATGTGGTTCTCGGTCAGGGCAATGTCCGGCCCGGACGAGAGCACTCGCTCCATCACATCGGCGTAGCCGGCGACCTCCTGCTCATCGCGCGTGGTGAACGGCTTGATCTGCAGCCGGGAGAGCAAACGTTCGACCTCGCGGTCCGAAAGCTGGCTGCCCTCGATGCGCGTCGATGAGCCGATGCTTTCGATGGTCGCCACCCGCCGCAATGCCGAGAGCCGATCCGGCGCCAAGCTGCCGAGCGCGCGCCACGCACCCTTGAACTCATCGATTTCCGCGATGAGGCTCAGGATTTCTGGAGTGATCTGGACGGTGTCGGAGCGGATCATGAAGCCCAATACTACATCCATTTACACCCGTTTCGGTGGGCAGTGGATGGGGCACGAAACGCTGCCTGCTGGCGTTGCGAATGCCCGGCATGGTCCAGCAGACGTGCGCCGGGCGAAGCGTCATTCGCCGACACCCCCTGTCGGCGAGGACCCGGTTGGTGCCGATGATTACGGCCGGGCGGTGCACGTCTTACGCCGGCCGACCTCGACTTGTTCCGGCGCGCCTGCCAAGGCCTGATCTTCATTGAGCTTGCTGTGCCCCGGCACGCGGCGAAGCAGCTGCCGCGCGGGTTCATGCGACTTGATGGCAAAGAAATCGACACTTTCGTTGATCACTCGGCTCGGGCGCCCCGAGATGTCGCTGGCCAATGCTGATGTAGAATTAAGGTCTTTCCAGGCCAGTGGAAAGTCGAGCGACCGAACCAGGAGTGGGCTGCGGATTTCAAGGAACTGGCCATCCAGCGCCACCGATCGTCGGAGATCTGCGCAGGGGTTCCCCGAAGGAAACGATTGTTTTCACTCTCCGAAAGCGGTGAAGGAAAAATACGCGCTGATGGCCGAAGAAACCAACGACGAACACTACCTCAAGGCGGCCACCGAGCTTGGCGACACGCAAAACGTGGTCGCCCACCAGCCGATCCTTTCCAGCAACGGAATCAAGGTGGTCGAGCGCGGCGTGCGCGTTGATAGCCGGCTGTTCGAGCGCCTGCTCAATCACCGCTTGCAGGTGCCCATCGACGAAAGCCTCACGGCGGAGCAGGCGGTCACGCTGGACGAGTTGCGCGATCTGGCCGAGAAGCTCATCGACGAGCGCCCTTTCTACGGGCAGCTCGCTGCCCAGCTCAGCGATCGCGTCACCTTGCTCGGGACCATCGGCAGCATTGCCCTTCCGAAGCCGATCGCCTTCAGGTTGACCGTCGCCCGGGATCGCCGCGGCGCCATCTTCGGCCACAGCCTGCAGGTGGCGCTGATTGCCCTTCACCTGGGCATTCGCCAGGAGCTCAAGGTGGCCGAGTTGCGGGCGCTGGCGGCGGCTGCCCTGCTCCAGGATGCCGGCATGTTGCATATCGATCCGGCGATGCTCCAGGCGGAACACAGGTTCGATGCCGCCGAACGGCGACAGCTGCATGCGCACCCGCTGACTTCCGCGATGATCGTCAAGCAGCAACCGGAATACCCGCAGGCCGTCGGCCGGGCCATTCTCGAGCACCATGAACGGCACGACGGGAGCGGCTATCCACGCGGCCTCAAGGGGGCCGAGATCAGCGTCATGGGCCGCATACTGCTGCTCGCGGAGGTCGTCGCCGGCGTACTGGACAAGGAAAGCCGGGCACCCGAGAGACGCCTGTCGCTGATCCTGCGGCTGAACCACGTCAAGTTCGATGCCC
>CAZPSQ010000585.1:0-1851 GCA_964588755.1 uncultured Prosthecobacter sp.
CCCTGATCTTCGCGATCCCCCAGGGCATGACGAGCGTCTCCACGCCCCCGCTCACCCCCCAGGACATCGCGCGGATCAGGAGACGCTCGCCGCAGGCCAATGGGCCAGCGGTACTCCGGGCACCCGCTGGCGCAGGCTGCGCGGAGTTCGCAGGCTCTTAAAAACTTGTCACATTCCCAGCGGCGGAGAGGCCGCCGGGTCATCGATGACGATCTTTTCGAGAACCAGTCTATTTCTTGCGCCCCCTGGAGGGCGGAGGCGGGTGTGCAGCGGCGACCTGGGCGGTCAGCACGAAGGGCAGCTGCACGTAGCGATACCCCGCCGGCCGCGCCGCCAGGTAGGCGGCAACCTCCTTCGGCACTGGCGGCAGCTTCAGCGTGGCGAGGGCGGTGATCACCGCTTCCTTGGGCGGCCCTGGCGCGAAAACATGCACCCTTCTCAGCCTGCCGTCCGGCAGGATCAGCAGGTCCAGGCGCACCGTGCCACCCACGGCGGGAGGCAGCGGGTGGGCGCGCAGGTGGCGCGCCCATGCCTGGCCCGCGAGGCCGCCCACACCCCTGGCATAGCGGGACAGCGGCGACTTGCCGTCCAGCTCCATCACCTCCCAGTTTTCGGCGGCGGTGACGATGAAGGTGAAGGTCTTTTCCATCCGCCCCGCAGGCACGCCGGGCCGCGCCGCCAGCACGCCGGGGACCTGGGGCGGCATGCGTGGAAACCTGACCTCCTTGAAGGTCTGCAGGGTGATGTTTTTCAGGCTCTGGCTGGCCTCCTTGTCATTGACCATCCGCACATTCTCCACCTTGCCATCCGGCCGGATGTGGTAGCTGACGGACAGCCGCCCGGCGGGCACCCACTCGCGCCGGTTCTTGAGGCACACCTTCCATTTCGCCCCCAGCATGTCTGTGGTGGTCTTGCTGTAGATGTCCCTGTCCGCGCAGGCTTGGGCCTCTGCAAGCGACCTGGCATGGGCGTCGGCATGGGCCTCAGCCGCCGTCTTGGGCTTGGGTTTTGGCTTCAGCCATGACAGGCCCATCGCAGGCGTCTGCGGCAGGAGCATCGCCAGCCCCAGAAAGATCAGCACAGGCAGGGGGCGGCGTTTCACGGCGGGGAGATCATGAACTTGAAGTCAAAGCGCAGCCGCTCCGGGTCAAACTCCGGCAGCTCGGGAAACACGTCCGCCGGCATGAGGGGAATCTGGGCATCCCGCACGGCGCGCAGGCTGATCTCCGTCAGGGTCACGTTGGACTGCTTGGCATCCTGGATGACGAGGCCCACGACCTTGCCCTTTTTCGTCACGTAAAAGGAAACCTCCACCCGGCCGGGCGCGGCATCCCGCCGGAAACTGCAATACTGGTGCCAGAGCTTGCCGATCTGCCCTTCCACCTGACGGGTGTAGCGCCCCTTGGGCGAGGCGATGGCGTCCACGGAGGGCACGTCCCCACGGTTGGAGATGGTGCTCTTCGTCTGCGTGGTGCGGGTGTAGGGCACATAGGCGTTGGGGTCCTGCATGCCGGGCGGCGGGCGTTCCAGCGGCTCGCTCATGACGGGCAGGGCCTTGGCGGCTGGCTTGGTGGCGGACTCTGGCGGTGTCTGCGCCACATCGCGGGCGGGCGGCGTGGGCGCGGGCGTCTGCGGGGTGGGCGGCGGGCTGCTGTCCACCTTGGGCTGGGTCTGCGGCTGCATCTGCGGCTGTGGCTGCGGCAGCCCACTCTGCGGCACCACGATCTCGGCTTTTTTCAACTCGATGCTGAGGCGGTTTTTGTCCTCGCGGGCCAGCTCCTTGTCCGCCTCATCCAGCAGGCGGGACAGCGGCGTGGTCACTGGCTTCACCAGCGCGATCTTCTGCGCGGC
>CAZPSQ010000586.1:0-1845 GCA_964588755.1 uncultured Prosthecobacter sp.
ATAGCGGAGATCCATTCGGAAGCGGTCGCCACCCTTGAGCGAAAGTGCCGGGCGAATGATAAGGTCATGTGATTTACCGAAGCTGCGATTGTCGAAGCGGTTGCGAAACCAGCCATTGTCGTCGCTGTAGTAGACGGCCAATTTGGCAGCCAAAACGTCATCGACGATAGGTCCGGTAACCGTGCCGCTTACGGTCTTTTTCAGTCCCGTTTCAATGGATAGCTTGGCTTTGGCTCCAAAATCGAAGCTGGGCCGCGTGGTCCGCACAACCACGGCACCGCCGGTAACGTTGCGACCGAAAAGCAAGCCTTGCGGTCCACGCAGAACTTCGATCCCCTCAAGGTCGAAGTTGTCCAGCACGACACCAGCGTTGATGCCGAGGTAAATACCGTCAGTGAAAACGCCTACGGTGGGGTCGATCGATGGGATCGTGCTGTTGATGCCGAGGCCCCGGATAGTGAAATTGGCATAGCCCGGTGCCGTACCCACATCCTCGAGCTGGACGTTGGGAACGTCGTAGCTCAGACTTTGAAGATTCTGGACGAACTTGGCATCCAGCTGCGCTTCACCAAAAGCCGTGACCGCCATCGGTACTTTCTGCACGCTTTCGCCATAGCCCTTTTTGGTGGCGGTAACGACAATGTCCTCAGCCAGCGCTTCCGTGGCGCTCCCGGTTTGGTCGTTCGCCTGGGGCGTTGCTTCCTGGGCAAATGCTGTTCCCGAGCACAACAACGCGGCAGAAGCCAATAGACATCCTCTCATGGCTGATCCTCTCTTCCCAGGAGATATTGTGTAGTTCATGCCGTTTGGCGGCATTTGAGGGCCGTCGTCCAATTCAATTCGCTGCAGAACTATTCCTGCTGCTCATCGATATCTGGCGGCAGCACGACGCCATCGGCAGCCCGACGGCCGCTCAAAAATATCATGGTAATTCATCGGGTTGATTACGCTCTCAGCGCCCGTTCTACCGCCTCAAGGCTGTCATTCAGCCCGAGCGGGTGCTCGGCATCCGTGAAGTCGACAATTCTACCCCAGTGCCGGGCGACATCATCGAGCGTGAACGCCCTGTCCGCTCCGAAGGCGTGCCCAAGCGCGCGCTCCCACCTAAGCTTGGCGATATAGCCGGCTCCAACTTCAAAAAGCCCTTTGGTTTCGCTGCAATTCTCGTGCGCAAGCCAACCGACCAATGGACTGATCGCTTCCGCTCTGAGATTGGCGAGAAACTCTTGTGGAAAGGCAGTCGCGGTCATACGCGATGCGGCGATTGGGGCGATCGTATTAACCTGGATGTTTCTGGACCGCCCCTCCTCCGCCAGCGCGTTCGCAAGCCCCAATATTCCGAGCTTGGCTGCGGCATAGTTGGCCTGACCGAAGTTGCCGTAGATTGCGGCTGCAGACGTGGTCATGACGATGCGGCCATAGCCCTTGTCGCGCAGTATCGGCCATGCTGCCTGCGTCACTGCCCGCGTCCCATTCAGATGGACCCGCTGAAGCAGTGTCCAGTCTTCGTCGGTCATTTTGTGGAAGCTCACATCGCGCAGGATGCCGGCATTGTTGATGACGACGTCAACGGTTCCGAAGTTGTCAACCGCGGCTTGGATGATCAGCGCGCCCTCCTCGACCGACGCATAATTTGCCACCGCCTGACCGCCCGTGGCTCGAATTTCGTCGACCACATTGTCAGCGGCTGTGGAGCAGCTGCCGCTCCCTTTCTCGTCGCCACCCAGATCATTCACCACCACCTTGGCTCCGCGCCCGCCAAACATCAGCGCGTACTGGCGCCCAAGTCCGCCTCCGGCTCCGGTCACAACCACTACCCTGCCATCGAAACGAAGCTCTTCGTCC
>CAZPSQ010000587.1:0-1835 GCA_964588755.1 uncultured Prosthecobacter sp.
TCCCGGTCCTGAAAGTGCCAGAGGGAATTGTCCGGATTGTCACCGTTGCGAACCACCTTGAGGTAGCCTTGGTGCTTCTGGTCCCCGGTGCCGCCGATGGGGCCGGTGGTGCTGGGAACCACGGCAAGGTTCGATGGCAGCAGCGCGGCGCCATTGAGGTCCGTGCCATACACGGGGTAGGGGATGTTGGGCGGCTCCGCCGCCGCGTGGGACTGGATGTAGAGGGACCGGGTGAGGAAGGGGATCTGCAGCGGGCTGGGCGTGCTGCTGACAAAGAAGGATGGCGGATGACGCACCACGGTGCGTCCTTCCACTGTCCAGTTGGCATGGTGGCCTGTGGTGCCGCTGTCTGTCCCGCGATACACGTCCAGCTCGGTGGAGGCGACATCCGGCTTGCGGTAAATGCAGAAGACATCGCCATTGAGTACGGGCGGCATGGACTTCAAAAACTGCCAGCCACTGTAGTCGTCGATGTCAAACACCTCGTTGACCACGTCAGTTTCGTCGCTGCCTCGGATAAGCTTGCGGGTGGACAGGTAGGAGCTGCCTGGGCGGAGGCCGGTGGCATTGAAGGGGAAGACGGTGGACATGTCTCCCGACGTGTTTGCGGAGGTGTAAACATTCATGCCTGTCCAGCCGTTGTCCGTGTCGAACTTGCCCTCCCCGACTCCCAGGCTGGCACCCTGGTTGGCTGCGGCGGACACATTAGGCTCAAAGCCAAGCCAGCTCATGAACTGCCAGTTCAGCAGGCGCGCGGTCTCCAGGCCGGAGCGGCGTTTGCCCACCTTCTCCAGCCAGCTCACCTGCGTGGCCCGCGTGCTCATCAGCGTGACCCAGCCCGCCATGAAGATGCCGCCCACAATCATGAGCATGAGCGCGGCCGCCATCAGGGCGCCGCGTTTGCCGCGTGGGCTGTGACGTGGAATGCGCATGGGGACAAGTCAGAGGGCGGGGAACATTGGCACCACAAACATGAAGGCCGTCCTGCCCGCCATATGGTTGTAGGCCTGGCGCGGATCGGACGAGGCAAAGGTGTTGGCGATGGCTCCGAGATGCCGTGCCGAAGGGTCCGGCCACCAGACGAAATAAAAGGGGCGCTCGGAGGCCCGCTTGAAGCGGTCGATTGTTGTGGCTTCACGCAGGGCCAGGCGTGTGGCGCGCTCAAAGGTGATGAACAGTGGCGCAAAGCCGTCGGTGCGCCACTGGGTCTCACTTGTGGCGTCCATCACCGACGGCGGGTAAAACACCTCATACCCGCTGGTGTAGCCCAGCGTGTCCGGCGTGGTCGAGGTGGGGATGTCGGCGTAACGCTTCACCGAGGCGTGGTACCCGTTGGGTTCTGTCTTGGCGATGAAACGAACGAAATCGATGTCGTAGATCGCATTCACCTTGAGGTGGCCCGCATACTTGCTGTAGCCGAGGATGAAAATGCTGGCGTTTTGCGGCACCGTGGCGGCGTCGTTGAGCGGATTGCGGTAGTCGCGGTAGAGGGAGGCGGTGATCCCGGCGTTGGTCACAATGTGCGAGCGGAACTTCTGCGGCGTGTCCAGCTCACCATGCAGTTCGGGGTTGTACGCGATGAGCGAGGGCCGCCACGTGTTCATGTTGTCGCGTGGCAGGCAGAACACGGCCGTGGCGCTGATGGTGTCCGTCAGGAACTGCTCTCGCAGGTTCTCCGCCAGGGCTAGCGCGCCGTACTGTGGCGCCATGGCCACGTTCGAGGTGGAGGCGTTGATGCCGAAAAAGTTCTGCATGCGTGTCAGCCCCAGCGGCACCGTCACCACGGACGAGGTGCTGGGCTGGCTGCGTGTCAGCGTGCCGTAGGACACCACCGC
>CAZPSQ010000588.1:0-1829 GCA_964588755.1 uncultured Prosthecobacter sp.
AATTTTCTTAAACACGCAGATATTGATCCAGATTCGGAACTAACTTATTCGCAGCGCCTGACTATTTGCCTCATTTCCGATGCCTGCCATCTCTATCCGACATTATCAAATACCCGATCGTCTCTGTGCAAACTGTTTATAACATGGATGGTAATATGTCATCCTACCCTGTTTCTACCAAGCAAAGATGACCCTCGATATGCTATCTTGCGCACTTCATATGCTCCACACGAGAAGCGACGATTTTTTTTCCGAACTCTATCTTAACATCAATGCCAGCGACCCGAACATTGCAAAGCATTATTAAATATGGTCATTTCTCAAGAGTCGATGTCTGTCAGTGACAATACAGTAAATAAACCAGAATAAGAGGTGTGACAGAAGACAAAATAACAAGTGATCCTACGAAACCGAGCCACCCTACTGGGACGACTGTGGTACCATAGCGCGTCGAGAGGCTTGTCATTAGGCTTCTGAATAATCCTGCTCTGAAACAACGGATTAAATGCCATGAAAATACTTATGACTATGTTCTCAATTACCCTGACTTTAACATATTCAATCAGTATTAGCAGTATTTATGCAGATGATAATGTGATTGTCCGCATTAGTAGCGCCGATCAAAGGACATGGACATCTATAAGAGGTAATAAGTTAACCGCATCATTTTTGTCGAAAAGCAATTCAGTAGTACAGCTAATTGATCATAATGGCCAAGTATTTAAAATAAAAGAAGCCCTGCTGAGTGATAGCGATCGCAATTACATAATCAATTTGACGCCAAAGTATTCGCCGCCTGTTAACAAAGTGTATTCTGGTCAATATTATGAAACAGAAGATGACAGGCGAAAAGCATCCAAGGATTGGTTTAAGATGGTAAAAAGATCAAATGCCATTGGGTCTACGTGGCAGTGGGCGCCAACAAAGCAAGAACTCATCGAGCAAGGGTTTACGATACGAAACAGTGATGATGAAAAAAGTACTCATGACATAGCCGTAAATCCTCCACGTCATGAGTTGCCTGAAATGGAAAATAATCTCAGGCAAGATGTACAATCAAGAGAGTCATCGGATAGGGCCAAATGGCAGGAATCGGCTCGAAGAGAAGCAAACCAATCTTTATTTTACGACTCAAATTCAATGGAGGCTCATAGAATAAGACAAAGAATTGATTCCGGCGGATATACTGAAACTGAGCGATATAGTATCGATTTAATGAATAAGAGTGAAATTTTAATGCTTCAGCAAAAAAAGGATATAGAAAAGCGAAATCAGTCATTAGATCATACATCCTGGTAATTATCTGAATATTGCGAAGTATAAAAGCGAAATTATTGACGTTGTTGAGTTACAGAAACTCAACAATTTGATTATTTTAACCAATTAATAGTTGAGATCGTCGAACATGCGCCGCCAGTAGCACACCCGAAACGGGTGGCTCTGCGGCTTATCGTTCTGCGAACAACAAAGCGAGTCGACGATAATCAATGCAAACTATGCCGATTCGGGGGCAACGCGCGATATAGCGATTCGACCGTGAAGGTTGTCGGCATCAAGCAGTGGAGTCGTGACGCTTTCGGTCGGGGATATCGGCTGTGATTCTTTCAGAATACAAGAGTCTGGAGATCGGCTCGGTTAAACACCTCGTTGTCCCTTTTGGTATCCAGTTGGTCGGCGGTTGATCATTCGATCACAGGGTGCGGAGATCGACCCGCTCAAAGTGCCGTCCGGTTCCTCGCCATTCTCCTTTTGGGCCAATTACGCGCTGGCTGGGATCTCAAAGGATACCTTCCGCGGGATGCTACTTGCACATGGTGACTCGTAACTAG
>CAZPSQ010000589.1:0-1827 GCA_964588755.1 uncultured Prosthecobacter sp.
GGTGTGACAGACCCCTATCAACCGATTGAGAAAAAGCTGCGCATCACCCGGGGCTGTCTGGAGGTTCTGGCGGAGGCGCGGCATCCGGTGTGGCTGATCACGAAAAATCATCTCATTACCCGGGATGTGGACCTGCTGGCGGAGCTGGCGCGGCACCATGCGGCGGGTGTTTACATCTCCCTGACCTCGCTGGATGCCAGCCTGGCCCACAAGATGGAGCCGCGTGCCTCCGCGCCGAAGATGCGGCTGGAGGCGATCCGTGCGCTGCGGGAAGCAGGGGTGCCGGTGGGCGTCTCCACCGCGCCGATCATTCCGGGCTTGAATGACTCGGAGATTCCGGCCTTGATCGAGGCAGCGAAGGAGGCGGGGGCGCAGTATGCCGGCTATACGGTGGTTCGCCTGCCGTTTTCAGTGAAGGACGTCTTCCGAGCCTGGCTGGACCTGCACTTTCCCGGAATGCGGGACAAGATTCTCAGCCGGATTGAGGAGACCCAGGGGCGGACGCTTTCCAACGGGGACTTTTACAAGAGGCTGAAAGGCACTGGCGTGTGGTCGCAGCAGATTGAGCAGATTTACCGGGTGTCGATCAAGCGGGCGGGCATGATCCATAAAAGGCCGGAGGTAAATGCGAACGCGTTCCGGCGGCCGACAGATCCGGCCGGGCAGATGGAGTTGTTTTAAGGCTGCGCGAGACGCCAGCCCATTTTGGCCACGCCATCCTTCTTCTTTTGTGGCAAGATCATGCGCCGCGTCATTTTGTGACAGCTGCCGCTGCTTCTAACTGAGTCCAGTCTTTCACCTTTTATCCTCATGCAAAAGCTCCTTTTCTCCGCCTTCCTCCTGCTCGGTTGCGCCACCACTGCGGGACTGCGCGCCGCTGATCTGCCGCCCAGCCTCTACTTTGAAAAGGTGGAGCCCAAGGCTTTGACCACGCTCTCCATCCACTTTGACGAAGGCGGCAAGGTGTATGGAAACCTCCACTGGATCCCCACCGAGATGGATGGCGCGCACGGCCAACTGGATGGAACGATCAAGGGGGACATCGTCCGCGTCACCTACAACTACACCATTGAGGGCAGCGAGCAGTCCGAGGAGCAGGTCTATAAGATCGAGGGCAACAAACTGATCCGTGGCGAGGGTGAAAGCCGTGAGGTTTCCAGCGGCAAAGTCGTTTTTGTGAGGAACACCACCTTCACCTTCCCTGGCGACAACGTGCTCACCCGCGTGGTGGTGCAGGAGCCCAAGCCCGGCGCCCCGGAACGCAAGGCCATCATGAACGCCCTGCGCGGCCCGGTGTCCAAGCACATTGGCAAGCCGGTGCAGTTCGTGGGAAGCCTCCGCATCAAGGGGGACTGGGCGCGCCTCTCCGGCGGTGCCCAGACGATGGATGGCAAGCCCCCGGCCAATGAAAACGCCGCAGACGAACTCGAACTGGACCTCACAGCCTTCCTCCGCAAGGACGCTGAGGGCGTGTGGCAGCCCGTGCACTGGGGCTTCGCCGGTGACATCAGCGTGATCGAAGATGCGCGCGAGAAGTGCGAGGGGGCCTCATGGGTGCTGTTTGATTGAGCGGCCCTCCTGGCCTCCACTGCATGCACCTGACAACGCGGGCGCCAAAACACCATGCGTCCTGATCTCATCATTCAGCATTCTGTTTCTTCATCTCTCGCACGTGCTTGTAAGCGGCCTCCTGCATGAACTTGGTGGCGGCGGGGGTGTTGGTGTGGCCAGCCAGCACGTCAGCGTGGATGGTCTTGGGCACATTGAGCGCGTTGTATGCGGCATACACGCTGGTGGGCGGGCAGTTTGTGTCGATGAAGACCACCG
>CAZPSQ010000590.1:0-1825 GCA_964588755.1 uncultured Prosthecobacter sp.
GCCGCAACGTTTTCCCGGAACCCTTGCCCTGCAAGGGCTGCAGCGTTGCGGACGCAGTGCCGGCATCCCGCCACACGCCTCGGAATCCGCAACGCCGCCACGCCCGCCGGCCCCCGCACCCGCCGACGTTGCAGGAAATCCGCCACACCGCAACGCTGCCGCAACGCCGAATCCCTTGCCCGGCATGGACGTGGCGGCGTTGCGGCAGTTTTGGGGGGCTGGGCCGCGCGTTCGGACCCCAAGCCGCGCCACGGGATGACGCTGTAAATCAGGAATAAGTCCCTATGGTCGGGCGACTTCGGCGACCTATGCACGCGGCACGATCACCGACCGAGGGAGTTCACCCAGAGGGGCATGCCGAGGCGGAGGCGATTGACCGACTGACTGGCCGACGGGGCAGGGCGCGGACCTGAAAACCTGGACCGCGTTTCGGCACGGCCGGCGCGGCAGTGGGGCGAGCGTGGGGCATGTCTGTTGTGGGTCGGTGCAGAAGGCTGACTTCGATCAAGGCGAGGAAGCATTTCGAACGGCTGCTTCCCATTTCTGCGGCGACAGTGATCGACCCTTGGCCGACCACCAGCGCGAAGGAATGCAGACGTTCAACGTGGAGTTCACCGGACCGCAGTGTTATGCCTCATCGACTTCAACGGACTCGGCCTCGAACTCTCTGAAAGTGTTCAAGTCCTTCCCGAGGCGTACAACTGGGCGTCCGTTGAACCGAAGTTGCTGCTCTTGGCCGGTTTTATAGCGGACAAAGTCAAAGTCTTCCTCACTAAGGCCAACTTTGACATAGCGAGAGGGCGCAATTTTTATCTCCGCCAACAACCTATTGGGAAACATTTTTGTGACGTAGCCAACAATTTCGTCTGGCTCACCACGATAGCATTCGTTTTTGATTTCTCGGACGTAGGTCTGGGTTGCTGGCGTTAACTTGATGGACGATATGTTTAGTGTCCGGGACGGTATTAGTTCAATGCTGTCTATGCCGCCAATGTTGTTGATGTGGTTGGTGATCTGAACAGTTTCTGCATAAATGGCACCTACCAACACTGACCCTTCAACATCTCGGGCCTGGATTGATGTAGTGCCCGATTTCGGTTGGGGCGATAACACACTCTTAAGCGCGTACTTGGCAAGCGAACCTAAGCCTACTTTTAATAGCGTAAGAAGATACTGCTGTAGCGCCGGATCAGCGGCAAAAGGGATAAGCGCGTACAGGTCGGAAGACTTGCGGTGCTCCGAAATTTGAAGCGATAGACGCTTACGTTCCGCTTGCGTGAGGGAAGCGCCCTTCTTGAGCCGACCGCTCTTAAACTGGAAAGTCTTATGAATGATTCTCTGAACAGCAACCAGAGTGTCGCCAAGCTCGTAAATCGGGATGGATCGCACGTCAAGCTCTTCGCCCGAAAATTTTAGCCAGAGCGATGGTTCTTCTTTCATGGCGCAGCTCTCCTACAGGGCAAATGAGGCATAACTACCTTTGATTTATGGCGACAGTTTCGCTGCGTAACATCGGAGGCCGCTCCCCAGATTGACGTCGTTTGGAACGTTGAAGCCTTGCCGCATCAGGCTGTGCGCGCTACGTGTGCTAGATTCTCTAGAGGATAAAAAATCGTGAAAGGTGGCACTTGGCGGGCTAGCTCGATAGCATACACCCAGACCGCTTCAATGGCGGCTTTCGGCGCATTTCCCCGGCTTTCCTGGCCGATCGTACGCATTCAGCACTTGACCAGAGGGCTGTCGTCGAGACCACCAAAACGGCGGCCGGGGCGCGACGGCGGCCGGCGAGGGCGGGGCCCCGGGGGCGCGCGGAGGGACCGACTGG
>CAZPSQ010000591.1:0-1825 GCA_964588755.1 uncultured Prosthecobacter sp.
TAAATTGTATTTTTTTTTTTTTTCTTAATCTGGAAAAGTAATGTTTGTAGGCATTACATTTATTTCACGTGAATAAACATATCCATCACTTTTTACTTTAAAATTAATTTTATTTTTTGCTAAGTCTCTTATTATCAATGCTTCAACTGCTGCACTCGGAGTAGCACCATGCATATTAATTTCAGTTCGTCCATTTGAAACTGTTTTAAACACAGTTTTATTATATGTTTTATTTTTAACTTCTATGCCTGTTTTTCCATTATCAATATTTATTTGTAAAGCATCATCTGCCCACGCATCAATGGTTAAGCGTGCACTTGGGTTATCGGTTCCAATACCCACTTTATTATTATCGTGTAAAAATAATATGTTGTTATTGGCATTGGTGCTGCCATAGGGTTTCCAAAAGTTTAAACCGCTGTTAGCTACTGCTGTGCCGCCTGTATATTCTACACCCCAATCGCCATTTGGGCTTGTTGGGCCATTAAACACAAACATTGGGCCGCCGTAAGCATTATTTCCTTTACATCGTGTTAAGCCATTACTAAATATAAATTGTAAAGGGTCGCCAGGGTTACTTGTAAAATTAGCACCAAACCCAATTGAACCGCTGGGTTTATTATAAATGGTAGATACGTTGTTTGATTTTAAAATAAAATCAACATTATTACACGTGCCAGCATAATTGCTGCCATTTACGGTTAAGTCCACATTATTTCCTCCCTCAAACCAAGGTATGGTATTTGGTAAGCAAGGCGTACTACCTATACCGTTTCCACCACCTGGGTTAGGGATGGTTTTTAATAAATTACCTGCAGAGTCGGTATAAACTATAGCGTAACCTGTGCCTGCTAAATTACTTAGTTTTAAACTGCCTGTAATTTGTGTGTTGCCAGCCACATCTAATTTATAGTTACTGTTAGGTACTGTGCCTATGCCTAAATTACCGTTTGGTAAATAATAATTAGTTCCTGTTTTACTTAATAATCCTAGTCCGTTATTTTCTATAAAATTTTTAATTGCGGTACCGCCTACTGGTGTTAATTTTCCATTCACATCTATTGTTAAAATTTTATAGTTGTTAGCACTTGCTAAACTATTAAAAATAATGTCGCCATTGCTATCAAATGTAAAGCGGGTTGTATTATTGGTTTTAATTAATAATGGTATGCTGTTTGTTGTACCAATAAAATCGCCATTACTAGCGTTGTTGCCTGATTGCTTCCAAGGCGGACCATTTTGTGCTATTAAAAATGAGCCCATAAAGCTAAATAAAGCTATTACAGAAGCCTTTACCCGGTGGGGGGGGGGGGGTAATTGATGTTTTTGTTTGTTTCATTGTATAAATGATTTTAATGAAATTGTATAACGAATTTAGTGAAAATAAATTAAGATGCAAAATTTAAAAGGAGTTTTTAAAAATCAACAATGTTAAACTAAAAATTAACTCATTTTTACATTAATCATTAAAACAATAAACCTACCTTTGTATTTGTGAGCAAAAACGGTAAAGTTTTAGTAGCCATGAGTGGTGGTATTGATAGTAGTGTTACTGCAATGATGTTGCACGAACAAGGCTACCAAGTGATAGGCATTACCATGAAAACATGGGACTATGAAAGTAGCGGCTCAAGTAAACGCGAAACTGGTTGTTGTAGTTTAGATAGCATTAACGATGCACGAACTATGGACGTTAATTTCGGCTTCCCTCATTATATTTTAGATATAAGAGGCGAATTTGGCGAACACATTATTAATAATTTTGTTGAAGAGTATTTAGCAGGGCGTACACCAAACCCTTGTGTATTGTGTAACACACACATTA
>CAZPSQ010000592.1:0-1821 GCA_964588755.1 uncultured Prosthecobacter sp.
TCCTTCTCAACTCGCCCTATAACAGAATATGCACTACTAAAAGTATTAACCATCGTTTTCTTAGCTTCATCAATTTTATCACGAAGTTCTTTTTTGTCTTCGCCCTCCAATTGTGATGCGTAATCACTTAAGACTGAATCAAGTACTACAACTTCCCTGAACGCGTTTTGTAAATTCCTTGCGCCATTTTCAGTTGGTGCTAAAAATAAAAGTGTATTTCTATAAAGCCGCTCTTTTCTACCACAATTTTGGGGGTGACCGAGTTCTCTAGGATTTGCCGCGCCGTCTTTTCCCAGAATTGCAAATCAGCCGCTTTGCCCGCCCCTTGCCCAAAGCTTTTGGTCGGTGTGTTCACACTGACAAAGATGATATCCGCCTCGGCAATGTGGCGGTTGACCTCGGTTGAGAAGAAGAGATTGCGATCACGCGCACTCAACACCACATCTTCCAGTCCCGGTTCATAGATCGGCAGTTGCTCAGACTGCCAGGCTGCAATGCGCGCGGCATTGGAATCAACCACCACTACGCGGTGATGCAGACAATGTTTCGCCACCACGGCCATCGTCGGGCCACCGACATAGCCTGCGCCAATACAAAGAATGTTTGCCATACGATTAACTTTCCTTTGCTCCTAGCGATGGTATTCCCTTGAATGGTGCAAATTCATTTTCATTCCTGGAATACCACCCCAACTATCGATTTTTTTTGACGCCTTCTGCCTCGATAAACGTACAGTAGGATACAAAGCCATACCGTTCATAGAGGCCACGCGCGAGGGCATTGCGTTCATCGACGTTGAGAACAATGGTGGTTACATTGCGCGCTACTAACTCTGCCACAATTGCCTCCAGCACAGCACGGGCATAGCCCTTGCCGCGCTGTGCCGGATGCGTATACATATTACCAATCGCCCCCATACCTTCTTGCCAGGCAATGATATGGGTGCCGCCGACGGCGCTTAACGCGCCCTGTTCATCTTTTACCCCGTAAAAAACGCCATCATTCAATTGATACGGATCAAAGTAGTCGGGCGTAAACGGTCCCCCATGCTGATAGAGCGCGCTGATGGCGTCGGCATCGGCGGGGGAGAGCCGCACCGCAGACGGTCTGGTTTGGTCGGCTAGCGCCGACGCAGCCGTTGTCGCTGTGCCGCTGGCCCCGGTCTTGTGCAGCACCATACGCACCATGGGGTGGGGATCCTTGGCCCATGTATAGTATTCACGTAACAGCGTATCATGCTCTTGGCGTACGGAGACATAGACCCGTTCTGGCAGGGTGCAGGTATTCAACCCTTCAGCCACAGCCGCCGTGTCACCAATGGCAAAGAGAATGGGGGGATGGAGTGCCGTAAAGACCAACAGTACGGCTGTGCCCTGCTCTCCTTGCACCGTGTGCCACTGGCAGTAAGGGGCAAAGGCCGGCTGGAGGTCACCCAGGGCATAGACCGACCAGATCGCATCGCGCAGTAGAAGCTGACGAATTTTTGCTATATCAGACGCCATAAATCCCATTACCTAATATAGACGCAGCGCGTCTACTGGGCATTCCGCCGCAGAGCAGCAGAACGCGCAAAACTAACTATAACTGGGCCAAACGCGGCTCCGGGCCAAAGTTGGCTTCATAGCGCGCGCGAAACTCGGCTATGGTAAATTGATGGTCAATCGGACCGGCGTGCTCAATTGCATAGACCGCCGCCAGCGCACCGACCCGGCCGCAAATTTCCAAGGGCAGCCCCGCATGGTGCGCCGCAAAGAACCCGCCCCGATACGCATCCCCGGCGCCGGTGGGGTTGACGACCTGTGTCGGTTTGGCAACGGGAAT
>CAZPSQ010000593.1:0-1818 GCA_964588755.1 uncultured Prosthecobacter sp.
GCCGTCACCGGCCAAATCGACCTCCGGGAGTCCGCATGAGCGACACCGCACACCAAGAAAAGCACTTCGAGTCTTACATCGTTTCCAAACTGGAGGCGCAAGGCTGGAAGGTTGGCGAAACGACCAAGTACGATACCGAGCGGGCGTTGTACGCGGAGGATTTGATTGCCTGGCTGGAAGCCTCCGGCCAAGGCGAGAAGTGGGCCAAGCTTAAGAAGGACAACGGCGACCGCGCCCTTGAAATCCTGATGGATCGGCTAGCCAAGGCGCTGGAAACGCATGGTACGGTTCAGGTGCTCCGCCAAGGCTTTTCCATTGCCGGGTGCGGGCATATCGATCTCTCTGAGGCCGCGCCGGAAGACAAGCGTAACGCTGACGTGCTGAAGCGCTACGCCGCCAATATCCTGCGCGTGGTGCCGCAGCTTCAATACCATCCGTCCCGCAAGCTGGCGATCGATCTGGTGC
The DNA here is from genome assembly GCA_964588755.1 of uncultured Prosthecobacter sp. GTDB lineage: Bacteria > Verrucomicrobiota > Verrucomicrobiia > Verrucomicrobiales > Verrucomicrobiaceae > Prosthecobacter. The sequence continues at coordinate 466 of CAZPSQ010000593.1, forward strand.
TGTTCATCAACGGCATTCCAGTGGCGACGGTCGAACTCAAGACCGACTTCACCCAGTCGGCAGAAGCGGCGATGGATCAGTACCGTACCGACCGGCTGCCCTATGACCCGAAGACCAAGCGCCGTGAGCCGCTGCTGACCTTCAAGCGGGGTGCGGTTGTCCATTTCGCCATGTCGGATTCAGAAATCCAGATGGCGACCAAGCTCGATGGCGAGAACACCTTCTTCCTGCCGTTCAACAAGGGCAACGACGGCCATGCGGGCAACCCCGAGGGGGAGCTGAAGGCGGATGGCACCCGCGAATACCCGGTCGCTTACTTCTGGAAAGATGTCTGCAAGCCAGATGCCTGGCTGCGCGTCTTCCATAGCTTCGTCTATGTCGAAAAGAAGAATGTCGTTGACCTGAAGGGCAACTGGTCGAAGAAGGAAACCCTGATCTTCCCGCGATTCCATCAGTGGTCTGCGGTCAATGAAATGATCGCCGATGCCAAGCAGAACGGCCCTGGCATGGTCTATCTGGCCGACCACAGCGCCGGTTCCGGCAAGACCAGCACGATTTCATGGACAGCCCATGATCTCGTGAAGTTGCGCCGCGACAACGGCGAAACGATCTTCAGCAGCGTCATCATCGTGACCGACCGGAATGTGCTGGACGGTCAGCTTCAGGATGCCGTCAAACAGATCGATCATCAGTTTGGCGTGATAGCGGCTATCGACCGCCAGAAGTCTTCGAAGTCGAAGAGTCAGCAGTTGGCCGATGCCTTGATGGCGGAGACGCCCATCATCGTTGTGACCATTCAGACCTTCCCTTATGCAATGGAAGCCATCGTCACCGACAAGACCCTCAAGGGGAAGAACTTCGCGGTCATCATTGACGAGGCTCACAACTCACAGACTGGCACCACGGCTGCAAAGCTCCAAACCGCACTCGCAATGAGCGGCCAAGGGAAGATGGCTTCATTGACCGTTGAGGAACTGCTGGAACAGCTTCAGAAGTCCCGTGCCCGTCCGGACAATATCAGTTACTTCGCGTTCACCGGCACGCCCAAGCATTCCACGCTGATGCTGTTTGGTCGTCCGGCCGATCCGTCGCAACCGCCATCCAAGGATAATTTACCGAAAGCCTTCCATCGCTATCCAATGCGTCAGGCCATTGAGGAAGGTTTCATCCTGGATGTCCTGAAAGGCTATGTGCCCTACAAGACAGCCTTCAACCTCGCCAAGCAGGTTGAGGACAACAAGCGAGTCAGCGCCAAGGCGGCGAAACGGGCCTTGGCTCAATGGATGTCCCTGCACCCGACCAACGTCACGCAGAAGGTGCAGTTCATCATCGAGCACTTCAGCAAGAACGTGG
>CAZPSQ010000594.1:0-1817 GCA_964588755.1 uncultured Prosthecobacter sp.
CCTCTATAAAATCGAGATTGAGTATGATCAGCAGCTTACAAAATGCTACCGCTGGTATCACGCCAGTTTCTTCGAATTCATCCGTAAGAAAGAAGAAGTGGCGGATGAAGTCGTAGATTTACAAAAAGCCGCCGAAAAGAAGACGAATAACATGTGGGATGATCTTTTTAGTGAACAGACCAAAGAGTAATAATGATGATGTCCTTACGCCAACGCCTCGCCACCCTGCCGGAAGAAAAACGACTGGATATCATCGAGAACCTCCCTGCTGATCTTGCCTTTAGTGGGCAAACTAAGCGCCTAAAGGAGATTCTCCTGATATATGACTTTTTGCAAGCCAAACTTGATCTAACTGATCCCAATGCGCTCATTATTGATATGGGTTATCTACCAGATGATCTTGGTTTGGGTCTTGTACAGTCCGCGGTTCGTATGTCAGCTCATGTTCTTGCAAATGATACAGCACAGTTGCCCGCCCAATTACTAGGACGGTTGTTATCTCTTGCTTTGCCAGAGCCTTCTCTAACCGAATTAGGAGCGCCAACTCTCGCGTCCCTGCTTGATGCCGCCCGCCATCCAGGTTTGCCTGCAATATTGCCGCAAACGCCATGCTTAGATTCTGCTGGTGGACCACTTTTGCGCACATTCAACAATGGCGGTCCAGTTTATGGACTAGTGGTGACCCCTGATGGGCAGTTCATCATTTCAGATTCATTCGAGACATTGAAGATTTGGAATATTGATACTGGAGAAGTAGTACGCACAATATCGAGTGGTTCAGTCAATTCCATAGCACTAACACCCGATGGAAAACTTATCGTCGCAGCCGTGGGTAACATGGTGAGAGTCTTGGATTTCGAAAATGGTCAAGAGCTTCGCGTCTTATCGGGACACACGAGTTTTGTAAGAACCGTGACAGTGACACCAAACGGCAAATACATTGTCTCGGGTGCAGATGACCATACAATAAGGGTATGGAATATTATGGATGGTCAAGAAATCCGAAGGTTGCTTGGACATACTGAGGCAGTAAATGCTGTGGTCGTGCTCCCGGATGGAGAAAGGATTCTTTCGGGAGGTGGAAATCTATCAGGATCAGATTTTACAGTTCGGATCTGGCAGATTGAATCAGATCAGGAGATAAGGGTTCTTTCTGGACACACACGTGAGATCGTTGCGTTGGCAGTAACACCCGATGCACGTATCGTCATTTCAGGAGATCTAGATGCAAACCTGAAAACATGGGATATACAGACAGGACAATTACTACATACCCTCCATCATGGAGATGGCTGGGTGCAGGCAGTAGCGGTGACATCAGATGGAAAACACGCGATTTCCGCATCAGGTGGTGGGATTCTAAAAGTTTGGGACATTATTTCGGGTGAGTGTGTATATACATATGAAAGCCAAGGTATCACTGTGAATGCTCTAGCAGTGACTCCCGATGGTGAATACGTTGTCTCTGGGACTTATGGCGGCACAATCAAAACCTCGAAGCTGGAAACTAAAACATATAGCAAGTCAGAAAACACGAGTGGTTTCGAGCCAGTAACAGTAGCAATGACTTCCGACGAAACAGTCGCTATTTCTGGAGATGCTAACGGTAAAGTCAAGGTGTGGGATATTGCGACGGGCACCGAACGATACACATTTTCTGGGCATACAAAGCAGATTAAGGGAATCCTGATCACCCCTGATGGAAGTCAGGCGATCTCCGCATCGAACGATGCTTTATTGGTCTGGGATATTCAAAGTGGAAAAAAGCTCCACATTTTCGGTGAGAGTAAACGTTCACAGATAATGCTTGCATCCAA
>CAZPSQ010000595.1:0-1815 GCA_964588755.1 uncultured Prosthecobacter sp.
GTTGATGATCTCGTAAATTTCCAGCTTCGCGCCCACGTCGATGCCGCGTGTGGGCTCGTCCAATAGGATGACGGAGGGGCTGGTGAGCAGGGCTTTGCCCAGCACGACCTTCTGCTGATTGCCGCCGGAGAGCTTGCCCACGACAGATTCCAGACCGGTGGCTTTCACACGCAGGGAACTGAACATGTCCTGGTTGCGTTTGACCTCCGCATTCCGCTGCACGAAGCCGCCGCGTGTGACGGTGGTCAGGGAGGAGAGGGAAAGATTGAAGCCAATCTCATGCTCCAGGTGCAGGCCATAGCGTCTGCGGTCCTCGGATGCCAGCACAAGGCCGCGCTGGATGATTCCCTCCGGCGTGAGGTCGCCCAGGCTTTGTCCTTTGAGATTCACCTTGCCAGAGATGCGGCGGCCCCATGCGCCAAAGAGATGCATCAGCAGCTCCGTGCGGCCCGCGCCCATGAGGCCGCCGATGCCGAGCACCTCGCCCCCGCGCAGATCAAAGCTGACATCGTGCAGGCGTGGCTGCTGGCTTTCGGCATCAGCCACGGAGAGACCTTTCACCTGCAGCATCACATCTCCCTGATGCGTGGCACGGCGGGGGAAGAGATCGCCAATCTCGCGGCCCACCATCTGGCGGATGACCTCGGCCTTGCTCGTGTCTTTGGCCTCCTGGGTGGAGACCGTGGTGCCATCCCGCAGCACGGTGATGCGGTCGGCAATGCCGAAAACCTCATCCAGCTTGTGGGAGATGTAGATGCTGGCGATGCCACGGCGGCGGAGGTCACGTAGGATGTCCAGCAGGATGACGACCTCATGCTCTGCGAGAGCGGCGGTGGGTTCATCGAGAATGAGAATTTTTGAATCCTTCGCCAGCGCCTTGATGATTTCGACCAGCTGCTTCTGTCCCACGCCCAGCGTGCGCACAGGCGCGGCGGGATCGAGAGCCACCTTGAAACGGTCCAGCAGCGCCTGGGCCTGCATGTGCATGCGCGGCCAGTCCACAAAGGCACCCCAGCGGCGGGGCTCACGCCCGAGGAAGATGTTTTCCGCCACGGTCATTTCCTCGACGAGCGCGAGCTCCTGGTAGATGACGGCGATGCCTGCCTTCTCCGCGTCTTTGATGGTGGCGAACTGCGCCGCAGTGCCATTGACCTCAAAGCGGCCTTCGTAGCTGCCGTGGGGATGGATGCCGGAGAGCAGCTTGATGAGAGTGCTCTTGCCCGCGCCATTTTCTCCGCAGAGGGCATGGATTTCTCCCTGGTGTAGGTCAAAGGAGACATCCTTCAGCGCGGTTACGCCGGGGAAGCGCTTGGTGATGTTGTGCGCGGAGAGAACGGCCGACATGGGAGAAAATAGGAAGGGTCGGTGTGACAAGTGTTACTGGAACACATCTGATTCCTTCCGGAAACCGTCCTTCACGACGGTGTCACGAAGGTTGTCTTTGGTCACGGCGACGATGTCCAGAAGCACGGAGGGCACTTCGACCTGCCCGTTGGGGATTGCATCGCGCGCAATAACCGGTTTCCGGCTGGCGAGTTTGAGCGCCAGCTCGGCCGCCTTGGTGGCGATGCTTTGGATGGGCTTGTAAACCGTCATGGCCTGCGTGCCCTGGGCGATGCGCTGGCAGGCGGCGAGGTCGGCGTCCTGGCCGGTGACGATGATCTTGCCGGCGAGACCTTCTTCCGTGAGCGCCTGGATCGCGCCACCCGCGGTGCCGTCATTGCTGGCGAGGATGGCGTCGAAATCATGGCCGTTTTTGGTGATGGCGGCGTTGGTGATTTTCTTCGCGCTCTCGGGCTTCCAATCCTCGGCCCA
>CAZPSQ010000596.1:0-1815 GCA_964588755.1 uncultured Prosthecobacter sp.
CCCACTCCCAACGTCACCACGGACAAGGCAGAGCTCGTCAAGAAAGTGCACGATGCCCTCTACGCCTCCAAGATCATCAGCTACGCCCAGGGCCTGGATCTCATCAAGACCACTGGCGAGAAGAAGAACTGGGGCCTGGACCTTGGCCGCATCGCCGCCATCTGGCGCGGGGGCTGCATCATCCGTGCGAAGTTCCTCAACCGCATCACCGACGCCTACCGCAACAACGCCTCCCTGGCCAACCTCATGCTCGACCCCTTCTTCAAGGACGTGCTGAGCAAGACCCAGCAGAACTGGCGCGAAGTGGTGTCCATCGCCACCCTCAACGGCATTCCGGTGCCCGCCTTCTCCGCCTCCCTGGGCTACTACGACAGCTACCGTGCCGAGCGCCTGCCGGCCAACCTGCTGCAGGCCCAGCGCGACTTCTTCGGCGCCCACACCTACGAGCGCCTGGACAAGCCCGAGGGCGAGTTCTTCCACACGGAGTGGCCTGAGGTCATCGGCTGATAAGGCTGCCTGGAACAAGCGGCAAAAGTAAGCCCTGTCCCGTATTTCAAAGGGACAGGGCTTTTGTTTGTATCAACAGCGTTTCGTGGCAGCCTTTTGTCAATGCGCTTCAGCCAGATCCACTGGCTTGTATCCGCCTTTGGCGCGGTAATAGAAGAAAAGGCCAAGGTAGCACACCAGCATGAAGGCGGGCAGCACGGCGATGTTCGCGAAGGCGCTGCGCTTGCTGTCCGCCTGCACGGCTGTGAGCTCCTGTGTGGAGGCGGCGTCCAGGGCTTTGACTTTGTCCTGGTCCAGGCTCGGCGTCGTGCCAAAGGCACCAGGCTTTGCGGGGCCTTCGATCTTGGCCAGCAGGGGGGCATGTTCCTGCTGCAGCCGGCTGTGCATGTCTTTGTCCTGCTGGTAGCCGATGAAGGGGCTGCCCAGCACTCCCAGGAACAGCACGCCCACGGCTGAAACACCATTCAACGTCAGCGCGCCCCCTTTTGGGAACTGCTCGGACGTCAGGCCCAGCGTCGTGCTCCACAGGAAGGTTTTGCCAAAGGCATACACGGTGGCAGCGGCGATGATGGCGTAGCCCACGCTCTGGGACAGCAGCAGCAGGCCCCCGATGGCCACAGCGGAGCCCAGCACCAGCAGGGCGATGGGGGAGATGCGGTGGACAATGGGGCCTGCGTAAAAACGCAGAATCGTCATGACCGCGGACACATAGACAAACACCCAGATGGCAAAGTTCGGCGAGTCTGCCGGGGCGTTCATCTTGAGCAGCTCCGGCATCCAGCCATCCGTGCCAAGTTCTGTGGTGGCAAGAGGCCCAATGATGGCCAGCACGACCAGAAACACCCAGTTGCCCAACGAGCCGGTATAGAGGCCTGCCAGCGCCCCCACGACAGCCCCGGCGATGAGGGCGGAAAGTAGCGAGGTCTCCCTGCCCAGCAACTGCATCACAGCGCAGTAAACCAGGGAGCCGATGATGAAGAACCCCACGGCGCCAACTTCCCGCAGCATGTCGCGGTAGCTGACACCGGCCGCCACGCGTTCATTCACCGGAAAACGGCAGGGCAGGATCAGCAGCGCATAGAGCACCACGGGAATGAAGCACAAGGCAAAACGGAACTTCCAGACTGCGTCAAAGAACAGCTTGGTGTCCGGCAGCAGCGCGCAAAACAGCGCGCCCAGCGCCAGCCCTGCCGGCCAGCCGGCGTGCAGGATGTTCAGCCACTTGGACTTCTGCCTGGGGAAGATGGTGGCCACCACTGGATTGATGAACGACTCCACCGTGCCATTGGCCACGGCCACCAGCAGGCT
>CAZPSQ010000597.1:0-1811 GCA_964588755.1 uncultured Prosthecobacter sp.
AGAAGGACCGCTTATTACACGATGGAATCTCGTTCCAAAAGGACTCTTCATTTGTATGAGTCTTGCTTATTACTGTGTGTACACATTTAGGGATCATTTCTTGGAATACTTTCTCGGGCTCAACAACAAAGTCGGATGGTTTGGAGCAGTTATTGCTCTTGCTACCTTCTCTGGAGGTCTTTTCTGGGCAAAGACTACCGATCTTACGGGCGATTACACAACCCCTTTAATTTTATGCGCCTGGCTTTCGTGTGTCTCGTTTTATGGGATGTATTTTCTGAAGTTTGGAGCTAATAGCACCTTTTACATTGCACTCGTATGTTTTGGATTCAATGGATTCTTCTTGTCTGCATTTCAACCACTTATCGATTCACTTGTTCTCAGAATTATTCCCGATAAGGATACTTACGGCAAACAAAGACTGTGGCTCCCTGTCACTTATGGAATTATTTCTTCTGTTATGGTATACTTGTGCAATCGAATGGGCTGGATTGTTGTATTTCCAGCAATGTCATTGCTAAATAGCGTTTTTATTCTGTACATCTTGTTTGTAGTTCGTAACCCACCCGTAACTGAATCACTCATGCGCACTCGACAAGCCCAGGCACTTGGCCAGGAAGAGGCTGCAAGAGTTCCTGGTGTCCTGACACTCCTCCGCTTAAAACGATTCATCTTCGTAATGACAATTGTCTTCTTTCTTGGTATGGTACGCGGTATTTTTACCGTGTTTCTATCTACCTACCAAAAGAATGTCATTCACATTCACCATTATGCCATCCCATTCACCCCAATTACCGGTCTCTCGTTGGAAATACCAATCTTCTTTTACGGTAAGACAATCATGCGTGTTTTGGGTGTTGATTATTGTCTCCTTACGGCACTTTTTCTTGGTCTTGTGCGTATTGTTTCGTATCTCATCGTTGCCAGATTCTCTCGCAGCTATCCCGGACATTCTGGGTTATATGGATTTCTGGTTTGTATAATTGAGCTATTGAAAGGACCATGCTTTGCTCTTACCCACAATGCCGCTATTAAGATTGTACTTGCAGAGACGCCAGAAATATTACAGGGACGAGCACAGGCATTGTATGCATGATTGTACAATAACTTGTCTACTCTTGTCAGTTGCTTACTTGGACAGAAAATTATGGATATTTTTGGTCCAAATCCAGATATGACAACTGAAGATAAGGAAACACGTCAGTATATTGCTGGAAATATATTGTTTTTGACTGCTGCAATTTTTACCCTCATAGCGATGGTACTTGGAGTAGCACGGTTGGTAATGGATCGAAGGAGACTTGCAAAGCGTCTACCACAGCCTAATGAGCAACCCAGTGATGCAATTGATGAATCTCATCCAATATTGGAGAAAGACCAAAAGAACGAATCATCTGTCCCTTCTCAGCCTGAAAAGACCGAATCGTCTGTCCCTCTTCAGCCTGAAAAGACCGAAGTGTATAAATAAAATTTTGCGATGTATTATTAATTTGTTGAAGAGGGAATCAAATTATTATTGAAATGTGTATTCAGAAAATGAATTGAAAGAATGTGGAAACACAAAATTTACTTTCATATCATTATAAGGTAATTAATTAAAAAATTCAATTTTGTAGCTCGATTATCGAGTATTTTTATGTGAAAATTCAGTACTTTACAAGAGATATTCATTTGTCAGTGTATTGATTAAAAATTGATTAAGCACAAAGAAACAAAAATTGTTTATAAAGTAAGTCAATACCTTTTTCTCAATTCTTTTCCTTTTTTAATTCAGAAGAAAAATTCCAAGAAATTCCACCCCATGCATAGCA
>CAZPSQ010000598.1:0-1799 GCA_964588755.1 uncultured Prosthecobacter sp.
TCTTACTTTGATTTTCCTTTATTTTTTCTTGAAGTACTTCAATTTTATATTTTCTTTCAAGACTCTTAACATATTGATCAATTGCTTTCTTAGCGTCTAATGTGTTAATGGTTTCAAGACTTAGATTCCCCAAATATTGTGGTGAAATCTCGTTTAGTTTCTTGATTGCTTCTAATCTGCTTTCTTTGCTTTTGGTTTCATCCCTGGCTACACTTAAGAGTTGTTCGAGTTGGAACTGTTCATCAACCATTCTCTTCTTAGTTTCAGTAAGAGCATCATTCAAGGCATTTTGCGCTCTGGTTGAGTCATCTACCTTATCTCCCCACATTTTAAATGCGGCATAACCTGCAACCAGCAAGGTTGTCACAAGTCCAATTGGGTTTAAAGACAATGCCCTGTTAAAAGCCGCCATCGCCACTCCAGCGGCCATTGTATTTCCGGTAAAAACAGCCTGAGCAAGTGCCGCTGTCGCCAATGCGATTCTTTGAAGGCCAAGAAATACATTTGTTCTCATAAGTGATGCCCAAAACGCCGATTGTGTTAATGTTGCCAAGAATACGACGGTTTTATATGTTCCCCAAGCGATGACACCGATTGTTAGCACTTTGCCAATCGTGACCAAAGCATCAAAGTTTTTCACCATTACTTTCAGCAAGTTGGTGAAGAATGTGGTTAGTGGATTAGTCCGGACGAAATTTGATATCCTCTTTCCTAGTTTCTCAAGCTGCGCACCAAAAGTGTCATTTTTGATATTGAATTCATCGGTGAGACTGGTTCCTTTAGCAATGGCGTCAAAAGCAATCTCCTGTTGCTTATTGACCTCTTCGATGTTATTTGATAAGGATAAGAATACACCAACGCTCCTGGCTCCGTCTATACCCATTTGATCCAAAGATTTGGCGAACTCAGTCGTATTGCTTTTTGCCTCTTTTAGATTTTTAAGGAATGTTAGAAAAGCCGCATTAGTTCCCTTTTGTTCGAAAATCTTTGTTAATTCCCCTTCTTGCATTCCGGCAATTTGCCCAAATTTCTCAACGTCCTTAACGAAGTCAAGCATAAATTTGCTGATGGCCGTTCCGGAAACTTCAGCGGACTGTCCGGCGTTTTCCAACGTGGCGCTATAACCCAGCAATTCAAATGCGGCTAGTTTAGCAGTAGGACCTGTCCCCGCCAATCTGTTTAGAAAATCCACCTGGTATGATTCAGTTGCAGCAGATTTAGCTCCTATATCGTTGATTGCGCTGCCAATCTCAAGCATTGAAACCTTGAATATATTGCTAAGTCTTCCAATCTGTGTTATTGCTTCAGGACCCAGGTCTTCACCTAAAGCGACTTTTATCTGGTCGGCCTCTTGTACGAATCTGGCTATGTTCTCAACCCCTTCGACTCCTAGCTTTCCTGCTTCAACCGCAAGTTCACGTAATTCCTTGCGAGGTGTCCTCGTATTAATCGCCTTAAGCTGCTTGTCAAGCTTTTCAATTTCTTCATTTGTCAGGTTCGTAACTTTACGAATATTGGCATATTCATCGCTAAGGTCAGCCTGATAAGTTATTAAGGACTTAAAAAAGCCTCCAACTCCTTGAATCACTGAAGTAAGCAAATTGCCTCCAAGTACGCCCAACATGCCTTGCTTTATTGTATCCCATGTCTTTTTGCTCGCTGTATTCAAGTTAATTACCTCACCGGTAATGTTCTTGTATTCATTCTTGACCTTGGCAAGCTCTTCAGCTTTATCAGAGAATTCCTTAGAATTCTTGGGAAGTTTTTTTAATTCCTTTTCCAATATTCTGACCGCTGCA
>CAZPSQ010000599.1:0-1798 GCA_964588755.1 uncultured Prosthecobacter sp.
TTTTCCCTGGGTTTGGGCAGGGGGCGCGGGGGGTTTGGGGGGCGGTGGTGTGGGGGGCGGTGGGGCGGGGGCAGGCTGGGCCGGGGGCGCTGGTGCTGCGGCGGGTGGCTTGGGTTCCTGGGCCTGCAGGCTGGCGGCAATCAGGGCGATGGGGGCGAGGCGGAAGATCATGGCGTGGCGTGGGACAGCCGATGATACGTGGAACGCAGGTTGCATGTTAAGCAAAAATCGCCTCTGTCCTCCTTCATGGTCAATGTCATCGTCATTTTGGAGATCGATCCGCTGAAGATCGATGAATTTCTTGCTGTCATCCTGGAGAACGCCGAGGCCTCCCGCCAGGAGCCAGGCTGCCTGCGCTTTGAGGTCAGCCGTGACAGCACGCAGGAAAATCTGTTTGCCCTGAGCGAGAGCTACCGCGACCAGGCCGCCATGGATGCGCACTACACGACGCCGCATGTGGCGAAGTGGCGGGAAAAGGGGCCTGCGTTTGTGCTCAAGCGCTGGGCTGTCAAAGGCCCGGTGCAGTGATTCATGCATGCGCGCAGGCGCGCGGCGGCTGTCAAAACGTGATGTAGGAGGCCAGGGTTTCGATGCCGGGCTGCGGCTTGAACTCGCGATCCACCAAAACAGGAAACTCGGCGGGCAGCGCGGAGATTTCCTTCCAAAACTTGTCAAGACCCGCCGGGTCGGCCTGCGAGTGCAGGACGTTGCCGGCGGCATCCACGATGAAGAGCACATAGCCGTGGCTGCGGACGCCCTGGCGAAGCTCGGCGGCGTTCGTCAGCGTCACCGACGGTGTGGTGAGGGACTTCTGCCCTTGCGCTGGCACGGAGACCTCATGCTCGACCTTTTGCAGGAGGACCAAGGGGCCGCCCAAGTCTGCCACGTTCCGGCCCAGGGTGAGGATGACCGCCCTGGCTCCGGTCAGGTCGCGCCGGGGCTCCTGGTTGAGGATCTTGAAGGTGTGGGAATGGTCCGCCACGCGCGCTCCCTGGAGGTTCTGCTCCTGGTTGCTCCTGGTTAGAGTGGCCTCGACGGTGAGGTTGTACTTTTCAAAGGCTCCCGGCATGGCGGAAGGTGGTGCTGGCGCGGGAATCGGCCCTGGCGGGGCTTTGTCCGCCTCCCATTGGGCGATGTAGGCGATGTCCTCCTTGCACAGGGTGTTGCGGTTGATGGTGAGGGGCTGCCCGTCGCTGCTGCGCTTGAGCGTCACGTTGTCCCCTGCGACGGAGGTGATCTCCGCCTCCAGCAGCGTGCCTGCCAGACTGACGAAGACCCGCGACCCAGCGTGACCGGACAGCGGGGCCAGCAAAAGAAGCAGCAGGAAGGAAAAGCGCAGGCGCATGCCAAGGGGGATCGGAGAAGTACGGCATGTGTTGTGCGAAGTTGCACAGCACGCCACAGCAATCGGCGCGGCAGGTTGTCCGGCTCAGGCCTGGCGCAGCAGGATGGCGTCCACATTGACGCCGTCATACAGGGCGTCGCTGAGAATGACAAGCGGGTCGCCCGGCTTGATGAGGTTGTCGCGGCGCAGGCAGTCCAGCGCGTCGCGGATGCTCTGCTCCGGGTTGCCCTCCTGGAAGGTCAGCACGATGGGGTGCACGCCACGGGCGGTGACGAGGGTGCGGCTGACATGCAAATTCGGCGTGAAGGCAAAGATGGGGGCGAACTCCGGCCGCTGGTGGGCCAGCAGATGGGCCATGACGCCGCGGATGGTGAAGACAAGGAGCTTGCTGCCAGGGATGCTGTTGGCCAGCAGGATGGCGGCCTTCACGGTCTTGTGCTTGTTGGTCTTGAG
>CAZPSQ010000600.1:0-1797 GCA_964588755.1 uncultured Prosthecobacter sp.
TAGCCCGCATTTCTCACACCGCGATTGATTCCGTGGTCTGGAGGCTGCTTTTGCGGGGCACGTAAAGTGTGAAGATCATGCCCCCCCTGATCTGTGGTTTTTCGCATGGCTGTTGGGGGGCGTTCCGGCCCTTTGCGCCCTCTCCCAAGCGTGGACGTCCCTTTCGGCCCTCGGCCTGGCAAGTGAGTTCGCAACGCTGGCTTTGGTCTATGCCTCCGCCTGTCGTAACGCGTGGTGCGCCTGGGCGAAGACCTCTCGCAGCGGGAACGCGCTGCACAGCCGCACATGCACCCGCCGCACGCTGACAGTGACCTGCGCGGCCACCTTCAGCAGATGCAGCCGGAGGGTGCCTGCGCTGGCTTTGGCCAGCCGTGTGCCCGCCAGCGCCCCGGCGCGCAGATGCCGCATGAGCAGGTAGCCAAAAGTGCTCAGCCACAGGCGCAGCTGGTTGCTCTTCATGTGCACGGTGGAGGTGCGGTCGGCAAACAGGTCCATCTGCTGCTCCTTGATCCTGTTCTCCATGTCCCCTCGCGCGCAGTAGCACTGCTCATAGAGGCTGGCCGCATCGGCGAACCAGGCGTGTCCTTGAGTCCACGCCTCCTTGCCGCTGAGGCTGGTGACGATGTAACGCGGGTTGGCCTTGCCCTCCAACAGCTCCGCCTTGCCAATGACACGACGCTCCTTGCTCCAGCTCTTGAGAGTCTGGTAGCACATCTCCAAAAACGTTCGCGCGGTGCCCGGCAGCACAGGCGGCTCGTGCGCCCCTGCGGCACGGGCGCACTGCACGGCCTCCTCATCAAGCTGCGCGGCGCTGTCCCAAAACGCGGGGGCCAGCTGCTGTGCCAGCCGGGCGTTGCGCGCCAGGCCCAGGACGTAGTGCACGTTGGGCTGCGACTCGACCCAGGCCATGAACGGCTCGCGGCAGAAGCCCGAGTCGGCACGCACCAGGATGACGACATGTTTGCCAAAGCGCTCGCGGATGGCCGGAACGATCTTTTGCAGCGCCTCCAGCGCGCCGTCGCTGCCATCACGGTCCGAGGTGCGCAGCTGCGCCCACAGCGGGATGTCGCCGCAAAACACATACAGCGGCAGGTAGCAGTAGTCCCCGTAGTAGCCGTGGTAGAAGCGGCCCTCCTGGCCGCCGTGGATGCGGTCGTCGGTGGCGTCAAAGTCCAGCACGATGACCTGGCTTTTGCGCGGGATGGCCGCGACGCCTTCGCTTAACAGCAGCGCCTCGATCTTCTCGGCATGGGCCTGGATCTTTTTGGTGCGCTCATTGGTGGCATGGGCGCCGAGCTCAAGACGGTTGAGCGTGCTCTTGCCAGCCAGCGGCCTGCCCTTGTCCTGCGGATGGAGACGCTCCAGACCAAGCACATCCTCGCGTCCGCAGGCTGCGGCCAGCAGCGGGTCGAGGCGCAGCTTGTCATGGTCGTTGATGTCCTCGTAGCCCAGGGCCAGGCCCAGCACTCGCTGGCGCAGCATCACAGGCAGCTCGTGCTCGACGAAGCGGCGGTCGCGCAGATCCGAAAAGCAGGCGGCGAGCTTGTCGCAGAGGCGATGGGTGCGGTCCACCTCGCGCAACAGCAGGCTGCCGCCGTCGCTGGAGAGATGGCCGCCGGAAAAATCGGCCTCCATCCGGCGGCCACCCAGCTCTTGAAATTGGAACTTGGCTTGATAACAGTCTGTTGTCGCTTGAGTCGTGCGCATGGCGGTTCGTGTGTGGGCTTTTGCCTTGGTAATCAAAGGCTGCCACACCGCCGCTCCGACTCAAGCGTCACCCTCTGTGAGAAATGCGGG
>CAZPSQ010000601.1:0-1797 GCA_964588755.1 uncultured Prosthecobacter sp.
TTATCCAGCGCTTTGTTGAACGTGATGGAATGGTCTTCTTGCCGGATCAGGTAGCCGAGTACGACAAGAAGCGTATGCAGGTGGCTACTGCACCGCAGATGGAGTTGTTCGTTTCCGATGAGCGCAGCGCGATTGATTGGTTGACCGATTTCTTGAAACGTCGCCCGTCAACCTACCAAGAGGTCCATACCGACTTCATCAGCCAGCTTGGAGCAGGCTGGAAGAAACACGAGTCGAAACCGGAACTTGCTGCTTTGCTTGAAGACAACTTCATTCAGTACGACGGCACAGGCGAGGTTCCGAGCCAGATCCACAGCTACCTTTCGACCAACCACAAAGATTTGCGCGGTTTGGAGAAGAGCGCCCCAGCCCTTGTGGCCAAAGCCAAGGATCGCTGGTACGTGCCCGACCCGAACAAAGCGCAAGACCTGGAGAAAAAACGCGAAAAGGCGCTGCTCAAGGAGTTCGATCAGTACCGCGCTTTCACTGGCCGTCGCCTGAAGGAGTTCCGCCTGGAAGCGCTGCGCGCTGGCTTCAGAACGGCATGGGGCAATAAGGACTATCAGACGATCATCGACATCGCAGCCAAAGTGCCCGACGCCGCGCTGCAAGAGGACGAAAAGCTGCTCACCCTATACGACATGGCGCTGACGCGCAGCGAGGAAGCGTAAATGGCCAAACGCCCCGCCCAAAGCGAGCAAGCCGTATCGTTGCTGCCCATCCCCGAAGGCTATGGGCTGTGGTTGGACGAGCTGAAAAGCCGCATCCATGGCGCGCAGCAGCGCGCTGCGCTGGCGGTCAATCGCGAGCTGGTACAGCTCTATTGGCAGATTGGCCGTGACATCCTGCAGCGGCAGGCGGCACTTGGCTGGGGCAGCAAGGTGATCGAGCGGCTGGCCCACGATTTGCGGATGGCGTTTCCGGGCATGAAGGGCTTTTCGCGCGCCAACCTGATGTATATGCGGGCGTTCGCCGAGGCGTGGCCGGAGGCTGAAATTGTCCAACAGGCTGTTGGACAATTGCCCTGGGGCCACAACCTGGTGCTGCTCACCAAGCTAAAAGCGCCGGAAATGCGCCTGGCCTACGCACAGGCCGCCATCGAGCACGGCTGGTCACGCAATGTGCTGAACATCCACATCGAAACCCGGCGGCTGGAGCGCAGCGGCCAGGCCATCACCAATTTCGTCGAGCGCCTGCCCGCACCGGGCAGCGATCTGGCGCAGCAGTCGCTCAAAGACCCGTATCTGTTCGATTTTCTCGATGTGGGCAGCGAGGCCGACGAGCGCGAGATCGAGTCGGCGCTGGTCAAGCACATCACCCAGTTTCTGCTGGAGCTGGGCGCGGGCTTTGCCTTTGTCGGGCGGCAGGTGCACCTGGAAGTGGGCGGCGATGACTTCTTCATCGACCTGCTGTTCTACCACCTCAAGCTGCGCTGCTATGTGGTGATCGAGCTGAAGGCCGAGAAGTTCAAGCCCGAGCACCTGGGGCAGCTGAGTTTTTACATCACGGCGGTGGATCGGCAGATCAAAGCCGAGCAGGACGCGCCCACCATCGGCCTGCTGCTATGCAAAAGCAAGAACGAAGTGGTGGCCGAATACGCCTTGGGCGATAAAACCCAGCCCATGGGCGTGGCCGAATACAAGCTGCTGGAATCCTTGCCCAAGGAGCTGCAAACCAATCTGCCCAGCATCGAGCAGATCGAACGCGAATTGGGTGGGCAATGAGCGACGCAACCCACTTCACCATCGGCGATTGGTGCTGGTTCACCCGGCAGGCATCGCCGTGCCGGGTGATCGA
>CAZPSQ010000602.1:0-1797 GCA_964588755.1 uncultured Prosthecobacter sp.
CACGGCCTCCTTGCCATCGACCACGCGGTGGTCGTAGCTGAGGGCCAGGTTCATCATCGGGCGGATCACCACCTGGCCATCAACAGCCACCGGGCGCTGCTGGATGCTGTGCATGCCCAGGATCGCGCTCTGCGGCGGGTTGATGATCGGGGTGCTGAGCAGGGAGCCGTACACACCGCCATTGCTGATGGTGAAGACGCCGCCGGTGAGGTCGCTCACCTGGATTTTGCCTTCCTTGGCCTTGGCTGCGTAGCCCAGGATATCTTTCTCCAGATCGGCAAAGGATTTCTGGTCCGCATCACGCAGGACAGGGACGATAAGCCCGCGCTCGGTGCCGACAGCCACGCCGATGTCGAAATAATGCTGCTGCACGATCTCGTCTCCCTCGACGCGAACATTGATCTGCGGCACGGCCTTGAGAGCCTCCACCACGGCCTTGATGAAAAAGCTCATGAAGCCAAGCTTCACCTTGTTCTTCGCCACAAAGCTGTCCTGCAGCTTGGAGCGCAGCACCATGACATTGCTCATGTCGCACTCGTTGAAAGTGGTCAGGATGGCGGCGGTGCGCTGCGCGCTGACCAGGGAGTCGGCGATCTTCTTGCGCAGCGGGGTCATCTTCTTGCGCGTGATGCGGCCTTCCGGCTTGGCGGCGGCAGGGGCGGCCGCTGGCTCAGGCTTCGGCACTACTTTGAACTCCGTCACATTGGCTGGCTTGGCCTCCGCCTTGGGCGCTTCAGCCTTCGGCTCTGGCTTGGCGGCGGGTACCTCGGCGGCAGGCGCAGGCTTGGGTGCATCAGCCTTAGGCGCGGGAGCAGCGGCAGATTCGTCGATCTGGCCCACAACCGCGCCCACCTCCACATCTTCACCCGCTTCTTTACCAATGCTGAGCACGCCGGTGGCTTCGGCGGTCACCTCGGCGGCAACCTTGTCGGTTTCCAGGGTAAGCAGGATGTCACCAGTCTTGACCTGGTCACCAGTCTTGAAGTGCCATTTGGCGATCTGACCTCCGGCGACGGACTCGCCGAGAGCGGGGATTTTGATGTCTGAGGGCATGGGGTCTTGGGAAGAAAGTTAGCTGGCGGAAAGATTTTTGATGATCTTGCAGGCCAGATGGTCGTTGATTTCGCGGTGACAGGACACCGCATCCGAAATGTTGGTGGCAGGGTTGCGGTACCAGTCGTGGTTCCCTCCGTGTCGCACAAGTTCGCAGCCCATTTGTTCGAGTTTGCGGATGAGATCAAGGCGTTTCATGCCACCTCGAACTCCAGTTCTGCCTTCCTGCGAACACCGGGGATTTCACCACTCGACAGATCTTTGAAGAGGTCTCCAAGCATGGTTTTGAGATCCTCCAATGACTCTCCCTGGGTCCACTGGTCAGGGAAGTCATCGAGAAAGCCCAGCCACCAGGCACTGTCCTGCCAGTAGGTGAATGAGATTTTCTGTTTCATGGCTATTCCCGGTTTATCCTGGTCCTTACAGCTTACACTACACGCTGAAGGCGTCTTCCACCAGTTTCTCCTGTTCCAGAGTGTGGATGGCCTTGGAGCCGGCGGCAGGGCTGGCACTGCGCTCGCGGCCCGCATAACGGACGTTGCTGCGGGAAATCTGCTGCAGGCGGGGGCGGATGTAGTAGAAGGCACCCTGGTTGCGTGGCTCCTCCTGGCACCAGATCCACTTCTTCGCGCGGGGATACCGGGCCACAATCTCGCGCAGCAGGTCCTCATTGAGGGGGTAAAGCTGCTCGATGCGGATGATGGCGGCGTTCTTGATCTTGTTCTGCTCGCGGAATTCCAGCAG
>CAZPSQ010000603.1:0-1795 GCA_964588755.1 uncultured Prosthecobacter sp.
GCCGGACTGCCTCACCACCGTGCGCTACGCCGACCCCATGGCCTTCCGTGTCCTCATTGATCAGGCACGCCGCCAGTGCAGCCCCCCCCTCACCAGCGACGCCGTCTTCCTCCTCCTCCTGGAGCTCACCGTCGCACGCATTGCGGACGCGCTGCAGGGCATCGAGGGGGACATGAAAAAAATCTGCCGCGACGTCTTCACCCTCACCACCAACAAGGACCACAGCGCCGTCGAAAAAGACCTCAGTGACGTCGTGAAGCTCCTCGGTCGCCGCAGCGCCCTGGTCGCCAACCTTCGCGAGAGCCTGCTGAGCCTCAGCCGCATGCTGCAGTACTTCCTCAACAACGCCGCCACCTGGATGCGGGGAGACCTCGCCGCGCAGTTCCGCAGCGTCATGCGCGACATCAAGAGCTTGGACGAATACACCAACCAGCAGACCCAGGAGATGACCTTCCTGCTGGAGTCCACCCTCGGCCTCATCAACATCCAGCAGAACCAGATCATCAAGATCTTCACCGTCGCCAGCGTCCTGTTCATGCCGCCCACCCTCATCGCCAGCATCTACGGCATGAACGTCGGCCTCCCCGCGCAGGGCTCCTTCTGGGCTTTTGGCATCGTGATGATCATCATCATCCTCTCCGCCATCGTTCCCATCTGGTTCTTCAAACGCAAAGGCCTCCTCTAGCAAGAAGGCCCGGCCTCACCGAAGATCACGTCCCTCACGCCTCCTTCCGGCCCTGGCCATAATAGGCCCCGGGGCCATGCTTGCGCAGGTGGTGCTTCTCCAGAATGTGCCCGGGGATCGCCCCCAGCGCGGGATTCAGGGCCGCCGCCCCCAGCGCCATGTGCGCGCACATCTCCAGCGCGATGCTGTTTTTCAGCGAGTCCATCGCGCCCCTGCCAAACGTGAAGGGCGCATGGTGCAGCTGCAGCACCGCCGGCATCTCCAGCGGGTCCAGCCCCAGCTCCCGCAGCCGCTCCACAATGGCCACCCCGGTGAAGTGCTCATAGTCCTCCGCCACCTCCTCCGGCGTCAGCGCCCGCACCAGCGGCACCGTGCCGTGAAAGTGGTCCGCGTGCGTCGTGCCGTGGCAGGGCAGCTCCCGCCCCGCCTGGGCAAACATCGTCGCATGCAGGCTGTGCGTGTGGGTGATCCCGCCGACCTGCGGAAACTCACGGTACAGCACCAGATGCGTCTTTGTGTCAGAGGATGGCCGCAGCGTCCCCTCCACCACATTCCCCTCCAGGTCCAGGATCACAATGTCCGCAGGCCTCAGCGCCGCATAATCCACCCCGCTTGGCTTGATGCCCCACAGCCCGGAGGCGCGGTCGATCCCGCTCACATTGCCCCAGGTCAGCCGCACCAGGCCGCTCGGCTCCAGGGCACGGTTTGCCTCACACACTTGTTCACGCAGCTCGTCCAGGCTCATCCGTGGGATCAAAGGCGGAAATGGCGGCATTTCCAGCAACATAAACAGGCCCTTGTGGCGTTAACCTTGGCAGCCTTGCCGGTTGACGGCGGAAGCCGCCCCGTTGACCAGTACCACTTTCCAGACATGCCAGCCTCCGACGCCTCTCCCACCGTCCCTGACCAGGATGCCATCCTCAAAGCCTCCGCCTGGGTGGCACCGCTCCGCACCGAAATCGCGCGCGTCCTTGTGGGTCAGTCCGCCCTGGTGGACCGCCTCCTCGTTGCCCTGCTGACCAACGGCCCTGGGCTGCTGGAAGGCGTGCCCGGCCTGGCCAAAACCCTAGCCGTCCGTACGCTTGCCGGCACCCTGCACGCCAAGTTCCA
>CAZPSQ010000604.1:0-1794 GCA_964588755.1 uncultured Prosthecobacter sp.
TGATGTAGTAGATGAAGTACGGCTTCCCCTCGGCTTCGATCTTAAACAGCCACTTTGTGCCCTCATGCTCCGAATCTGCGGAAATATAGTGAGGTCCCATCTTTGGGATCCGGCGCATTTCTCCAGGGGCGAGCGGTCTCTCAGCCAGGTCGGCTACGATCCGTTTCAGGAGAGTCTTCGCGATTACTGGCATCTAAGGATCTCTCCATAGTCGATGAAGGTACTGCTATATATCGGAGCACTGCTTAATATCGACTTGCCCTGTTGAGTCGGATGTAGTCATCCCACGAACCGCACGACCGGCACCTTCTCATCGGGTGATTCCTCGACCTCAAGCTGGAAAGGATGCAGAGAGGCCACCCGGAATACCGCGGGATTGGGCCCGAACCAGGTTTCGATTCGCAGCGGTGACCGCACGTCCTCCACGTCGCACATGTCGGTGTGGCCGTTGATGTGACGCAGGCTGACGCGGTTGCCGTGGCGAAGCACCACGCCATACTGCAGCCAACGCTTGACGAACAGTGCTGGATGGCGGAAGGCCACGTGATAGACGAATGGGCCATCGCCGGGCATGCGCTGCGTGGCGGCGATCGAGATCGTGGCGTAGCAGTTCGTCCGGGCGGTGGCCTCATGCGCGAATTCGCGGTGGCACCATTTTCTGCCGAAGTAACGTTGGGCTAGATCGGGCGGCGGCCATTGCGCGCGACGCCCCAGGAACTCGTTCAGGAATTTGATGGCGGGTGGTTTCCACTGTCCATGCAGATACGAGGTTGCCAGACTATCCAGCGCGGCATCGGGGTCGCCGTCCGGCAGCTTCAGCAGGCACATGGGATCGACATCCAGGATGCCGCACAAACGCAAGAGCTGATCCGAAGTGCGCGGCATACTCCCGCCGATCCACCGATACAACGTGGAGCGATCCGGCGGGTTGCACCGCCTCTCGCCGGGACGGTCGTAGGCTGGCCAACGCTCGTCGAGGCTGGCGTTTCCCTCGGGCATTCTGTCCTCGATCAAAGCATGCAAAAGGTGCCCATCGAGCCCCAGCTTCGGCATAGTTTTGCTCCCCCTGAACTCCGAACCCGGCCCATGGTGCCACCACGGCCGGCGGCCGTGTGTCGCAAACAGGGTGGGCCGGATGCGAACAGAACGCCCCCGTGGCTCGGGTAACCTTTGTTCTGGCCAAGCATCGGCAAGGGGCGCCGGCAATGAAGTCGATTGAAGTCGTGGTCGAAGGCGGCGGCGCCAACCTCTACGAGATTCGCGAGTACGAAGGCAGGTTCACGGCGTACAAGGTGTCCGTGAACCTGCTGATGTCCAACAGTAGGAGAAGCATCGGCACGGTCCGGTCGCTGGAAGCGGCGATCACGCTGATTCGCAGCCATTCCGGCAGGGAGATCAAGAGCATGAATGCCTAGGCATCTGAACACGCCGGCAGGTAATGTTGGTGCCAAGGATGCCTTGTCCGAACTGGGGTGGTGGCGACGTTGGGTGAGTGAACGGGTGTAGGCTTTCTGCTATCAAGAAAAGGGGCTGTTCGGAACTGGAAGCGAATGGGTGCTGGACGCAAGTCCTTTGCAGCCCACTACAGGGGGATTCGTGAGCTACGTCGATTCGATCCTGCTGCCTGGAGAACGGGTAGTAGTCTCGGCGCACAAGCATTGGTTCATCTATGCCTTTCCTGCCGCTTGGGGGCTGTCTGCCTTCGCCGTGGCAGTGTTTAGTGCGCTCTGGAGCATGCCGTTTCTTGATCTGGCGACCTTCCTGGGTGTCATCTCTTTTGTGCTGTTTCTTCGT
>CAZPSQ010000605.1:0-1792 GCA_964588755.1 uncultured Prosthecobacter sp.
CACTTTCCACGGCTCGCTCATACATGCGGCGGGCCTTCTCCAAACACTGAGACCGGTAATAGGCGTCCCCCAAGTGCTCGGCGATGATACTTTCATTGGGCTGTTGGCGGTGGGCGCTTTCTAGAACACGGATCGCTTCGCTGTTTTTCCCCTGCTTGAAAAGAACCCAGCCGTAGGTATCCAAGATAAAACCGTCTTTCGGCTCCATCTCGAGCGCGCGCTTCACAAGCGACTCAGCTTCGTTCAATTTCACACCCATGTCAGCATAGGTAAACGCCAGATAGTTCAAGCCTTGGACATGATTGGGATCCATTTCGACAACCTTTTGCATGTGCTCGACACTCTTTGCGCGTTCGCCCTTGCGATCCCAGAGTGATCCCAAGAAAAAGCGCAACTGAACGTAATCGGGAAACTTCTGAACCCCTTCGTTCAAAAGAGCGATCGCACTGTCAACCTGGCCTTGATCATCCATCAATGAGGCGTACAAAGCGTAGAATTGCGGAACATCCTTGCGTTCTTTTAAAGCGCCTTCGACCAGAGACACTGCCTCCTTGGTGCGCTTGGTTTCCTTCATTAGGTACGCAGCGTGCACGATTGAATCCTGGTAGAACTGCGAAACTGCTGGCACTTTCACGAAGTGCTCGATGGCTTTTGCGGGCATCTCCAGCTCTTCATAAACCGCTGCGAGATAGAAACGGATCTTATCGGATTCAGGCGCCACGCGCAGAACATCGTTCAGTTTCAAGGCCGCTTTTTGGTACTGCTTCTGATCGATGTAAATCAGCGCCATCTTCACTTTGACGTTCAGCGATTCATCCGGATCAGACTCAAGGATTTCAAACTGCTCAAGCGCTAAATCGTATTTTTCATCTTGGAGATACAACGCAGACAAAAGATCTGCGATTTTCAGATTCGGTCCGAAATCGCGCTGAAACTTTCTCATCACCTCGATAGCCATCGGCATCTTCTTCTGACGAATGTAATAGCCGCCCAGTCCCACGGTCGCCTCGACGTAGCCCGGCTTCATTTCGATTGCTTTTTTGTAGGCGCTTTCAGCGGCCTTCAGAGAGGCTTTTGTGCCCTGATCCTCACGAATTCGGCCGATATAATAGTAGGCCATTTGAGGCGTGGCATATTCTTCCTCTTTCGCAAGACGCTCAAAGTACTTCACGGCCTTGTCATAATCCTTGCGCTCGGCATAAACCGCACCCAGGTACATCAAAGCTTCTGTATTTTTCGGTTCGATCTTCAGCGCGCTCTCGTAAGAGGCGATGGCGCTAGAATAGTTTTTTAGATTTGAGTACAATCCGCCCAGCAAAATATGGGTGTCGACGCGTTTGGGATCTTTTGCCAGCGCTTCTTCAGCTTGGCGCAGAGCTTCGCTCAAGGAGCCCATTTTGACGTACTCGGCCGACAAACGCAGACGGACCGGAATCGAATCTGCATCGTAAATCAAAACTGTCTTAAAAGATTCAACAGCCTTGCTGTGTAAACCATCAAATGAGTAGGCCTCTCCAGAAGCAAAATGATAGTCAGCTTGAGCTCGCTGGCTTGAAGAGTCGACACGCTGAGAGATATCACCTGCATTCTCGGGCGGAGTCATCGAGGCTGGTGCGCGATTGCGATCGTTGTAAGCTGCGTCGAAATAGGGCGCCGAATCACGATCCGAATCGGGCGTAGCACACGCCGATAGCGCCATTGCAGCAATAAGAACGACGGCTTTGAGAGTCGCTCGGGACATAGGTGTCCTCCTGTATGGAACTCTCTTCGGCGCAATTCGAGACACCCTTGA
>CAZPSQ010000606.1:0-1790 GCA_964588755.1 uncultured Prosthecobacter sp.
GTCATCCACGCCACCAGGAGCCCAACATGAACCACCTCAGCGCCCAAACCATCCAGCACCTGATGCGCAAGCATCACAAGACGATCCGCGGCATCGCCCAGGAGTGGAACCTCACCCTCAAGCGCGTGCGCTACGTACGCCTGCATGGCGTGGAAGGCGAGGTGTTCGTCATGGACTGGCTCGAAATCCTGACGGGCGACCCCGGTCCGATGCCCTCGTGGGCATCGCGTCGTGACTGAACAGCGCAATCAGCAACCGCCACCACACGCCCGGGCCACCGGGCGTTGCTGCGTCTGGGCCGCCGAACGCGCGCGGTTGGCCAAGTGTTCGCCCGTCGTCCGACGACGCCACACGGCGCCACCGTGCCAGCCCAAGGGCCAACGTCGAAAGGGTGGCGAGTGTCACGCGACGCCAGGCGCCGAAAGAAGATTGATGAAACGCTTGGCTTCCGGAGTGAACAGCGCGTTCATGTGTTCGTCATCCACCACGCCACCAGGAGCAGCGCCATGACCCCGACCCAAGCCACGAACCTCGACACCCTCGGCAACAAGCTTGCCACCGCCGCACTGACGACGCTGATCCGGTTGTGCCCCGAGATCAGGACCGCCAGCGACGAAGTGCGCGAAGCCGCCTGCGCGGCCATGCGCGCCAAGTCGGGGGAGGCCATCGACGAGTTGCTCGAAGACGGCAAGGCCTGCCCCTGGATGGCCGAGACGATCTTCGCCAGCGCCGTGATGACCCTGGTCAACGCCGGCATCAAGGTGCTGCGGCACACCTGATCGCCAAACCCCGACTATCATCCAAGAATCAGAAAGGAGCGCATCATGAACAACAGCACACCGAAATCCGCCGTCGACATCCATCTCCGGCAACTACACCAGTTGGTCGGCGGAACCATCACCAACCTGGCGAGAACCGGGATAGACGAGTATGGCGACGAATTCTTCGGCATCATCGTGACGCTGCCCAATGGCAAGAAGAAGACCGTGATCTTTCTCGCCGACGACGAAGGTAATGGCCCGGGTAGCGTCCAGATTAACGACCAGGTCTGAGACATTGCCAAGACCATACGCCCGGGCCACCGGGCGTTATTGCGTCTGCGATCCGACCACAAAGATTGAACAAAGCGCTTGGCTTTTCAATCTCACAGCGCGAGTATGTGCTCGTCATCACCGCAACGCCAACCAGGAGAAACGCCATGAGCAACCAGAAACCCACCAAGCAGACTGCCGCGAATAACGAATGGCTAGCAGACCAGAAGCGCACTTGGAACACGAAGATTTACAAGAAGGTGTCGATCCTCCTGAATACCACCGGCAAACGGAGTGCCATTGATTTCCTGCAGCAATTTACGACCGCAAAACTGCGTTACGACGACGACCAGATCTGATCCCCCAACAACGCAGCAGGCCAGGGCGACGACCCTGGCCGCATCACCAGCCACACCAAGGAGAACGGCATGAGCACCAAGAAGATACCAGCCACACAGAACAAGGATCTTGGTTTCGCAGGAGCGATGGGCAACCGCGCGAAGGTCACCTGGCCGATCGCCATGACCACCATCGCCGCAGCAACCGGCCAGCCGCTCGAATCGGTCCGGGTCTTCCTCGACAGCCGGCATGGCCGCCACTTCGCTGACGACGTCTTGAACCAACTGCACTCAGGCCTCGCCCTGGCTGATGCAATCCACGCCGCCACGCAGCAGTGGATGGGATGGACCATCGGACGCCAGACCAGCAAAGACTACGGCATCCCGCGGGGCCTGCCCTACCTGACGGGTTTCGTGATTC
>CAZPSQ010000607.1:0-1787 GCA_964588755.1 uncultured Prosthecobacter sp.
CTAAATCCCTACCAATAGATTCTTTATAGGTTTCTTTGTTTTTGATGGTGTTGACTAATAACATAATTTTGGCGATAATAGGATCGTCAATTTCTGTTGCCGGTACATCAAGATCGGGTGGTTCGGGTACACTGCCAACCTTAACGCCTACTTTAAAAGTGTTATGCGCATCTTTGTAAGCCACCCATTCATTGGACTGTTTTTTATAAGCATTGCTTCCGGTTATAGCATAGTTGTACCATTTTGCCGCATTTTGTACCCAAAGAAGCGTAGGGGCATCAATGCCAAGCGTTACGGCGTGTACGGTAAGTCCGGCGGCAAATATGGTAAGAAATGATGCGCGGTCTAGGTCTGAATCGGGGAGATAATATTCTACTGGCATGACTTTGATAATTTTAATGATTAAAAAAGAATTGCTTTTGTAGGAGGCGTATAAACTAAGTTTGAAGTTTGTTTTGCCGATTTACATGGGTTATACGAAACCGGATTTAAAAAGTTTCATAAAACCATACTTTTTTTTGCTTTTTTTAAAAAATTTTTTAGTTCGCGCGCGCAAGAAACATCCTTTTTTGGGGTAGAACACCTGTAATGGGTCTGTTTTTGTGATATAATACGTTTGGTAGAGAGTTATTATTATATAATGGAGGGAATATTTTTTTAGGATAGGTATATTCCGGGAATAATATAGAAGAACAAACAGAAGGTTTTTGATTAAGAAACAGAGGTTATCTTTGGAAATGGGCAAAGTATATACTCAATAGCCAAAATTATTACACATAAATAGGGTATTAAAGTAAGAAAGCAAGAACTAACTATAAGGCATGACCTAACTACTCATCGTGTTTAGAAATGTTTGTTTATATTTGTCGCTGAAAGAACTTGCTACGAATTGGGCAATAATCAACAGACAGATAGGACTTCATTGATTCGCTTGATTAGTTAAAAGCGTCTTAAAAATGTGCCGTTATATTTTTTGTCTTTTTATAAAAACAAGGAAATGTCAAAAGAATTTGATGAAATTGAGAGCCATGCTTGTTGGGACAGTGCTCGACGAATGAGAACTCAGAAATCTTCAAACTGCCCTTATCACTCTTTGTGTAGGAGGTGGAATGGGGGTTGCTACTATTATTGAGCGGGTTTAGGAGTTGTTTCTTGTTAATGGCATCAATAATACCTTTTTACCCAATGAATTTTCACATACTTTATTGATTTAAAAATAAAACGGCAACAAGTAATTCGCAAACCTTATTACCTTAGTAAAAATATGCAAATAATTAGTTTTTCAAACCTTATTACCTTATTAAAATGAAAATAGAATACAATAACTTATACACTCACTTTATTCTTATTACTCAAAATCGACTCCCTATTATTATGGAGAAGCATCGAGATCGGATTGAAAAATTCATTACAGGAGTGGTGAACAATAATGATTCAAAACTATACTCTATTTATGCCAATCCTGAACACGTTCATTTTCTCGTTTCACGCTCACCCAAAATATCAGAAGAAACCTTACTTAATAGAGTTGCCGACAGTTCAGAAAAATTTATTAACGAAAATAAACTCTGCATGGGTATTTTTTCATGGCAGGAATCAGCATCTGCTTTTTCAGTTTCCAAATCTGATGTGGATAGAGTATGTAAATACATTCGAAATCAACCAGAACATCATAAAAAAGTAAGTTTTCAAAAAGAATATGATGACTTTATAAGTTTTTATCAGAAAACCTTAAAATGGGAATAAGATACTATGTTGAATTCCAAGCAAATTTGTTAATTTTTTTA
>CAZPSQ010000608.1:0-1783 GCA_964588755.1 uncultured Prosthecobacter sp.
CGTCTGGCTCGTCTCGTTCGGATTGACGATGCGCAGCACGGCACGGGGCTGCGGTGCGTAGTAGGTGATGCTGTACTTGTCTTCCGGTGTCAGCGGCACGCTGGCGGCCAGGCCCATGAGGGTGTTGCCATAGGTGGGGTAGAAGCCGATGCGGCCCTCCAGCACCTCCTCGATGATGAAGCGCACGTACTGCGGCGTCATCGTGGTGCCGCCCACGAAGCAGCCGCGGATGCCCACGTTGTAGAGGTCCACCTTCTCCGCCAGGGCCTCCAGCAGCTTTGGCGTGGTGAAGATGGCGGAAATTTTGCGGTTTTTCAGCAGCGTCACCGCCTGGTCCACCACATGGTCCATGTAGGCGCGGGCCACGTCGAACTGCTTGTTGGCGATGACCTTTTTCACAAAGCGCGGGTCCAGGTCCACAAAGTAGCAGGAGCTGCCACGGTAGTTTGCCAGATGCTCCACGGCCAGACGCAGGCGGCGGGGGCCGGTGGGGCCCACCATGATCCAGGAGTTGCCGGGGGGGAAGTGCTCGTCCGCCAGCTTGTGGCTGAACTCCTCATAGTCCACGCGGAAGTCATTCCAGCCGATGCGCTGCTTTGGCATGCCTGTGGTGCCGCCGGTTTCAAAGATGTTGAAGGGCTTGCCTTTGAAGGCGGCAGGCACCCACACCTCCGGCTGCAGGTCGCGCAGCCACTCATCCTGGAAATGCGGGAACTTGGCGATGATGTCCTCGTAGCTGTTCACCACGCCGCGCGGGTCGAAGTTGGCCCTCGCCCAGTCCAGCCAGAACTGACAGCCTGTTTCCGGCGAAAAGTGCCACTGGATGATTTCGCGGACCTGGGTGTCGAGCTGGGCTTTGGCTTCTTCGGCAGTCATGAATGTGAGGGTGGTGAACAGAAACTGTGAGACGGAAGGGGTGAAAACGAAAGCAAAATCCCCTGACTTTCCGCCGCGCGGCGGAGATTTGATCTGCGATTGAATACTTTGCAGTGTCCTCCCTCTAAAGGATTTCCTGCCAAAGCCATTCCCATGAAACACAAGCCCCCCCCTTCTCCTCTCCGCCCTCCTGCTGGCCGCCACCCTGAGCTCCTGCGTCGTCGCCCCGGTGCCTGGCGGCCCTGTGGCAGGCCACCACGCGCGCAGCCCCTACAGCCCGGGCGGGCGTGTGGTGACGCCGCGCGAGGTCGGCCCCGGCCCGCGCAGCCCCTACGGCCCCTACGGCCCCTACAGCCCGGGCGGCCGTGTGGTGACACCGCGCGAGAGATACAGCCACAGCCCGGGCGGCCCCCGCGGCCCCTACAGCCCCGGCGGCGTGGTGGTGCTGCCACGCGGTGCCCGCCCCGTCGTGTATCGCGGCGTGCGCTACCACACCCACGGCAACACCTGGTACCGCCCCTCCGGCCGCGGTTATGTGATCGTGTCCCGGCCTTATTAATTTAATTAGGCGCGGCCGGCCGCTTCGCGCGCGGTGGCATCCTCCGTGCCGCAAAGCAACATCCGTCGGATCAGCCCGGTCCGACGGATTTTTTTTTGACGCGCGCCCGGCACCGCCGCCGCTGATGATGGGATAGTACTGCTGCCGCATTCGGCTGCAGCGAACGTCTCCTGATCTTCGCGACTGCCCAGGGCATGACGAGCGTCTCCTGGCCTCCGCATAACACCCAGGACATAGCGTGGATCAGGAGACGCTCGCCGCAGGCCAATGGGCCAGCGGTACTCCGGAAAAGTACTGCTGCCGCATTCGGCTGCAGCGAACGTCTCCTGATCTTCGCGATGGCCCAGG
>CAZPSQ010000609.1:0-1782 GCA_964588755.1 uncultured Prosthecobacter sp.
CGAGGGCGAGCGACCCTGCTTGATGAAGGCCAGCAGGCTGTCGTCGTCGAGCGACCGGATGAACTCGTTGTTGGCGAGCGCCTTGCCGTTGCCCGCGATGCCCACCCCGCCCTTGCCATGACAGGCGATGCACGAGCTGTGGAACAGCTTGTTCCCGCTCGCGATGTACCCGGCGAGTTCCTTGTCTCCGCCCGCCGCCGCGAGCGCCGCGTCCTGCTGCGCCGCCGTGGGTGGGGCATCGGTCACCATCGCCGGAAGTTCCGGCATGCGTCTTGGGTCCTGAAGCCCTCGCATGTAGACGACCAGGTGACGCAGGTCCTCGTCCGTGAGGTCGTCTCGCCCGGCCTTTGGGGGCATGCCGACGGGCCTGGCGTTCGGCCGGCCAGTGATCAAGAACTGCTTCAACTGCTCGTCGTCTTGCGTAGCGACGAAGTTGCTTTCGAGAAGGTTCTTGCCGAGCCCCTGCACGCCCCGCGCATCGGCACCGTGGCACGCGACGCAGGCTCCGGCGAACAGATCGCGACCGTGCGTTGCATCTTCGACGGACAACAACGGGAGGGCTGGCGAGGCGACGAGATCCGCATGGGCTCGGCCATACTTGATCGCGGCAAGCCGCGCGTCCTCTTGCCCCCTCCACGTCTTGTAAACCTCGCGTCCCCCAAACCCCAGTATCGGCGCCATCAGGAGGCACGCGATGAGGAAGGCCTTCCCCGCTTCTCGAAGTCCGCCGTCCTGTGGCGGGTGCCACTCCTCGGTGCCATTCCCATCCGTCGCGGCTTTGGACAAGGAGCTCGCTTTTACACTGTCTTGGGGGCCCATGACCGTCTCCTAGGCGGATATCTGGATAAAGATATCGACTAAGCATCCCACTGTCAATCGCTCGGGTGGATTTTCGATGAAGCTGCTCTGTATGAAAATGTTTGGGTTTTGAGCGGTTTCTGATCGCAGGCGGGACGCCACACGGGAGGACGAGGGTGTGGCCGCCCGCTCACTTGCGAGTCGAAGAGGCTGGGTGTCCGCGGCTCCATCGCCAGAGTGGGATGTGGTCGCGACATTCGACGAGTTCGGTCAGGATCCTGAAGCTGGATCGGCAGGGCCTCACGGTCCACCGGAGCGTCGCGGCACTGCTGAAACGCTGCGTGCCTTTGCCCTGGCGCTACTTACGCCTAGGCGGGGTGACGCCTCGGGGCGACGATCTCACGGCGAGTCCTTCGACGTTGATCGCCAGCGACTCCATGCAGGAGCGGATGCAGACGGCCAAGCTCAGCTCGACTCGCCCCGAGAAACGGCGCGAAGAGTTCGTGATCCAGACGCATCGGCCCCGTCCCACTCGATGCCCTCGGCACCGGAGATGTGGAATAGGCTTAGCACGATGAGGATCGACCTCGAAAATCGCCGCCTTCTGTTCCCGTACCAGCGCGTGCGAGCGATCTTGGCGTGTTGCCTCGCCGCTGGGTGTGCGATGCTCATGCTCGGGGGCTGTGAGCGGGTCGGAATTCAGGAACACACGATCGGCAAGGGCGTAGAGAGTGTTCCCGCGGCATCGGAGTCGGTCTCTGAGTCCGGGCCAGCTGCGGCCCGCCCGGCGAAAGAGCCCGGCCGTGAGTGGGCTGTTCCGGCTGGCTGGACTGAGGACCCAACCCCGCGGCAGATGCGGCTGGCGACGTATATCGCGCCCGATCCTGCCGGACCCGTGGAGGTCGCGGTCACGCGCTTCGGTGGTCGCGTTGGTGGCGAACTCGCAAACGTCAATCGCTGGCGCGGGCAACTGGGCTTGCCACC
>CAZPSQ010000610.1:0-1777 GCA_964588755.1 uncultured Prosthecobacter sp.
AGAACCCGCTGCTCGCGCCTTACGTGGTCAAGATCACCAAGATGTGGCGCAAGCTCGGCGCCTGGTATTGGCTGGCGACCCAGAACATCGACGACCTACCGAAGGCCGCCGAACCGATGCTCAACATGATCGAATGGTGGATCTGCCTCTCCATGCCGCCTGATGAGGTAGAGAAGATCGCGCGCTTCCGCGAGTTGAACCCGGCGCAGAAGGCGCTGATGCTGTCCGCCCGCAAGGAGGCCGGCAAGTTCACCGAAGGCGTGATCCTCTCGAAGTCGATGGAAGTGCTGTTCCGCGCGGTGCCCCCCAGCCTCTATCTGGCGCTGGCCCAGACCGAGCCGGAAGAGAAGGCCGAGCGCTATCAGCTGATGCAGCAGTACGGCATCGGTGAACTGGATGCCGCCTTCAAGGTGGCCGAGAAGATCGACCGCGCCCGCGGCATCGAGTCGCTCGCGCTCGATGCGCTGGCGTGAAGGAGGGGGCGATGACTTTGCCTCGTTTTGTCCGTTCCCGCTTCTTCCTCGCTGGACTGCTGGCGACCGCGCTGCTGCTCACTGCGGCTGTGTGGGCTTTCCTGCGTCCGCATGCCGCAGCATCTGGAGTGCATCATCCTGGCGTGACGTTTCCTGTCACCACTGCGGCTCAAGTCGATCCTGATTCATCAGCGCCCGCAGGGCCACCTTGGCGCTACGGCCGCGTGGATGCGCGTTTCACGGTGGTCGAGTACGCCGACCTCGAATGCCCGTTCTGCCGTGCGTACTTCGCCGTGCTCAAACGCTGGATCGACCAACATCCCGAGGTCGCCTGGCAGTGGCATCACCTGCCGCTCTCGATGCACGAGCCCGCGGCATCCGCCGATGCGCGCCTGGTCGAGTGCGTCGGTCAGGCCGGCGGCCACGCCGCGTTCTGGCAGGCTGCGGAGTGGGTCTATGCCCATACGCGCGGCGATGGGCAGGGCATACCCGAGGGGCTGAGCTACCCCGAACTCACGCCCGACGCGCAGCAGTGCCTCGACTCCGAGCGGCCGGATGCGGTGATCCGCGCACAGGCTGCCGAGGCCGCCCAGCAGCACATCGCCGCCACGCCCACGCTGCGCCTGCAGGACCGCCAATCCCGCAAGACGCTGCTGCTGCGCGGGCCGGTCGACGGTGATGCCTTGCTGTCGGCCATCGACCTGCTGGCTGCGGGTGACGCCGATGCCCCGTCAACGAAGGAAATGCCTGCCGAGCCCATCGGCGACATGCCCAGGTAGCCACGATCTTCAAGGCTACGACGCGGCTCGGCCGCGCTGATCGACCCCGTTCGCTTCGCATCCCTCGACGCGAACAGCTGCTGCGCGAGCGGTGGCGGATGCCGCTGTTCCCTTGTTCCCATTCCCATCGTCCCCGGAGGGCTTGCCCTCCCTGGGGTGGGCGTCCTCCCCCTTTATCCCTCGGAGGTTCGCCATGTCTTGCATCGTTACCGACTCCCGCCCGGAGTCGCTCACCCTGATCGCCGCCCAGCACGAGGACTGGATCATCCAGCAGGCCATCACCCTGCTGGAGCACCGCATCTTCAAGGCCGGGCCTTGCCTCTCCAGTCCGGCCGCCGTGCGCGACTACCTGCGTCTGAAGCTCGTCGCCGAGCCCAACGAAGTCTTCGCGGTGGTCTTCATGGACAGCCAGCACCGTGCGCTGGCCTACGAGCCGCTGTTCAAGGGCTCGGTCGACCAGACCTCGGTGTATCCGCGGGTGGTCGTCCAGCGTGCCTTGGCCCTCAACGCCTCGGCATTGATCCT
>CAZPSQ010000611.1:0-1762 GCA_964588755.1 uncultured Prosthecobacter sp.
CGACGCCGAGAAGCACACCAAGGCCCGCTACGCCAAGGTCATGGGCAGCGCCGTGAACCCCGTCCTGCGCGAGGGCAATTCCGACCGCCGCGCGCCGAAGGCCGTCAAAGACTACGCCAAGAAGCACCCCCACTCCATGGGCAAGTGGTCCGCCGACTCCAAGACCACCGTGGGCACCATGGGCGGCAAGGGCGACTTCTTCTCCAACGAAAAGTCCGTGACCGTGGATGAGGCCACAGATGTGAAGATCGAGTTCGTGGGCGCGGACGGCAGCACCAAGGTGCTGAAGGAAAGCACCCCGCTGAAGGCGGGCGAGATCATCGACGGCACCTTCCTGAGCAAGGCCGCCCTCGTCAGCTTCCTGGGCGGGCAGATCGCCAAGGCGAAGGCCGACGGTGTGCTCTTCTCCCTGCACATGAAGGCCACCATGATGAAGGTCAGCGACCCCATCATCTTCGGCCACGCCGTGGAGGTCTTCTTCAAGGACCTCATCGCCAAGCACGCCGCCACCCTGAAAGAGCTGGGTGTGGACTTCCGCAACGGCTTTGGCGACCTCATCGCCAAGATGGACAAGCTGCCTGCCGACAAAAAGGCGGAGATCGAGGCCGACATCCAGGCCGCATATGCCAACGGCCCCGCGCTTTCCATGGTGAACAGCGACAAGGGCATCACCAACCTGCACGTGCCGAGCGACGTCATCGTGGACGCCTCCATGCCCGCCATGATCCGCGCCGGTGGCAAGGTGTGGGACGCCCAGGGCAAGACCGGCGACACCCTCGCCGTCATCCCTGACAGCAGCTACGCCGGTGTGTACCAGGCCGTGATCGACTTCTGCAGGAAGAACGGCGCGCTTGACCCCAAGACCATGGGCAGCGTGCCAAACGTGGGCCTCATGGCCCAGGCCGCCGAGGAGTACGGCTCCCACAACAAGACCTTCGAAGTCCCCGGCAAAGGCACCATCAAAGTCACCGACAAAAGCGGCAAGGTGCTCTTCTCCCACGACGTGGACACTGGCGATATCTGGCGCGCCTGCCAGACCAAGGACGCCCCGGTGCAGGACTGGGTGAAGCTGGCCGTGAACCGCGCCCGCGCCACCGGCGTCCCAGCCATCTTCTGGCTGGACAAAAACCGCGCCCACGACGCCCAGATCATCGCCAAGGTGGAGAAGTATCTGAAGGACCACGACACCACCGGCCTCGACATCCGCATCCTCGCCCCGGCCGACGCCTGCACCTTCTCCCTGGAGCGCATCGCCAAGGGGGAGGACACCATCTCCGTGACCGGCAACGTGCTGCGTGACTACAACACCGACCTCTTCCCGATTCTGGAAGTCGGCACCTCCGCCAAGATGCTCTCCATCGTTCCCCTCATGAACGGCGGCGGCCTGTTTGAAACCGGTGCCGGCGGCTCCGCGCCGAAGCACGTGCAGCAGTTCCTCGAAGAGAACTACCTCCGCTGGGACAGCCTGGGCGAGTTCTTCGCCCTGGCCGCCAGCTTTGAGCATCTGGCCGACACCTTCAAGAACACCAAGGCCAAAATCCTGGCCGACACCCTGGACGCCGCCAACGGCAAGTTCCTGGAGAACGACCGCTCCCCCGGCCGCAAGCTCGG
Organism: uncultured Prosthecobacter sp.; assembly: GCA_964588755.1. GTDB lineage: Bacteria > Verrucomicrobiota > Verrucomicrobiia > Verrucomicrobiales > Verrucomicrobiaceae > Prosthecobacter. Next base: position 1,612 of record CAZPSQ010000611.1, read on the forward strand.
CACCATCGACAACCGCGGCAGCCACTTCTACCTCGCGATGTACTGGGCCCAGCAGTTGGCCGCGCAGACCGAGGATGCGGCGTTGCAGGCCGAGTTCGCGCCGATTGCGGAGGCCTTGACGACGAACGAGGCGAAGATCGTCGAGGAGTTG
>CAZPSQ010000612.1:0-1737 GCA_964588755.1 uncultured Prosthecobacter sp.
CTGAACCTTGGCCGCTACGAGCGGCAAGCCTATCTGAACGTGGGCGGGCGCTTGACGGGCGCACAGAAGGCGCAAGCTCTCGCCCAGAAAGAAAGCGAGTTCCGCGAACTGATCCTGCGCGCCTACAAGGCCACAGGCTTTGGCGGCAACGAAGGAACGCAGGCGCAGGACGGCTTTTTTCACGGGGCGCGCAACGGGTGGCTGGTGGTGATCGGCCCGATCAACCTGCCCGTGGGGCGGCTGTTCGTCGAGGAAGTCATTACCGAATGCCGCAAGCGCGGCGCGTCCCGTGTGGACGTGCTGGCCTTCGAGTTCGAGATGGGGCTGTTCCCCGCCGTGCTGGAAGAGGCGCGCAGCAAAGGCATTGACCTTGCGCCGAAATACATCCCTGCCGAAGTGTTCGACAAGCGGGCCGTGGACAAAGGCCAGGTGGTCTTCCACGACATCAGCTTCGTCGAAGCCACGCCTCGCTATGACAAAAAACACAAGATGGCGGTCAAGATCGAGCTAACCGACTTCTCCGTCTATTACACGCAGGGTGCAGCGGAAGCGGCGATTGCCGCCATGAAAGAAGGCAAGAGCGAGGTCATGTGCGAACAGGGGCAGCTCTACAAGGTGAGCAAGAGCAAGGCCGGAATCGTCAACAGAGAGCGTCTGACGAAGCACTGGACGGACTGGGTGGACTACTGGGCCGTGGACTTCGACTACCTGCAGCGCAAGGAAATCATCAAGGTTGCCGTGGGATCGGGCCTCGGCGGCATCGCCTCGCTGCCTGGCTTTGAACCGCCGCAGGGTGAAATAGCCTTGCCGCAGTTCGAGGAACGCTGGACGGGCGGCTACATCTTCGAGAACGAATGGCAGAGCTTCCGCACCCGCCAGAACCGCGACCTGGAGCTGACAACCGCCCAACACACCTACGACAGGCCAGGACGCTACACCGTGGCCGTCAAGGTGATCGACATTTTCGGCAACGACACGATGACGCTCGTGCCGGTGAATGTGGGGTAAAGCGGTAGGATGTTTCGTCGGACACATCTTGTAATTTATTAAACCGCATCCCACATCCCACACAGTTCTATCTTTATTTCCATCCTCAACGGAGAAAAAAATGGCAAAAAAACGTGTGTTTGTTAGCTTTGACTACGACCATGATGAATCCCTAAAAACCCTTCTGGTCGGGCAAGCAAAACACCCCGACAGCCCTTTTGAGCTGGCCGATTGGTCAATAAAAGAGGCCATGACTGGGGATTGGAAGAAAAAAGCTACCGTTCGTATTAGAGCAGTTGATGTCGTAGCTGTCATTTGTGGTGAACATACGGATACGGCTACAGGTGTTAGCGCCGAACTCAGCATCGCTCAGGAAGAAAATATACCCTACTTTTTACTTCAAGGTTATTCCAACAAAATATGCAAGAAGCCTAAATCAGCGAAATCCACAGATAAAATTTACACCTGGACTTGGGAAAACCTTAAAAAATTGATTGGCGGTGGCCGGTAATGAAAAAAGCATTGGTTGTCGGCATCAACTTCTACCCAAACGCCGGACACCTGTATGGCTGCGTCAATGATGCATACGCAGTTAGCCAGGTACTTATGCGCCACATGGACGGCCAACTAAATTTCGATGTGAAACAGGTTACTGCGGTCGATCAACAAACGGCTGTCAGTCGCAAGCAGTTGAAAGAAGATATAACAGCGCTATTTGCTGACGATAGCGAAATTGCGCTCCTATATTTT
>CAZPSQ010000613.1:0-1735 GCA_964588755.1 uncultured Prosthecobacter sp.
GGAATCGCCAGCCGCCAGCACGCGGTAGTTCAGGCCCTTGAAGGCGGCCACGGACTTCTGCTTCTGGTTCGGCTGGCGCAGCTTGTAGTCCACAATGCGGCCCTCGGCGGAAACGTCGAGCTGGTGGCAGAAGATCGTCGGCCAGCCGAGCTGGCGCATCAGCGGCTGGGCAAACTCCGCAAACGTGTCGCTCAGGATGATGACCTGCGTGATGGAGCGCAGCTCATCCAGAAAGGCCTTCGCGCCTTCCAGTGGGGACAGTGTGCCGATCACTTCCTGGATGTCCGGCAGCTTCAGACCGTGCTCGTCCAGAATTTTGAGGCGGCCCTTCATCAGCACATCGTAGTCCGGCTCCTCGCGTGTGGTTCGGCGCAGCTCAGGGATGCCGGTCTTCTCAGCAAAGGCGATCCAGATTTCAGGCACAAGAACGCCTTCGAGGTCGAGGGTGACGATGGTTTGGGGCTTCATTCGAAAGAGGGAAAAAAGGGGGCAGGGGTGTTTAGCCGATCTCGATGGCTTCGCAAACATCTCTCCAGCCAGGAAAGCGCCATTCGTTGGGAAATCCGCCGCACTGCACCGGTTTCACCGGCTGGATGCGGCACACATTCAAGCCGTCGAGGAACAGGCACGCGCCGCTGCCGTCCGGCTTGTCGATGATGCTCAGCCCGGTGCGGTTGGCGTTGAGGCGGGTGCAGTCGCGGATGAACTCATCCTCCGGCATGTTCAAAAAGGCCGCGATGCCCGTCACCTCCTCGTCCGTGATGCGGACATCCCCCGGCCAGCGGCAGCAGTTGCCGCAGCGCTGGCAGGCGTAGCGTGGGGAGGGGGTGTCAAGCTTGGAGGCTTCCATGACGAAAAGTATTCCAGTCGCGCAAGGCGGCGAGGCGGCGTACTATTCACCCCATGAATCCTCTCCTGCAACGATGGTTTGAATGCGGCCGCCGCCCGGCGCGGACGGCCCCGTGTGTGACGACATGATGAAACGGCCGCACCTCACATCCCTGACACTCCTGCCCCCGCCGCAGGATGAAAACCTGCCGGACGTTCAGATCATCGAGGACTGGGCCCGTGGACTGGAGTGGGTGAAGTGGCTGCTGGGCAGCGTGCGCGCCCGCACCAGCCAGCTCATGGTGGCGGGGAGGCCGCGCCCGGCGCAGCTCGCGTGGATGGACTTTGCCGACGGCGTGCTGCCGGACACCCTCGGCCCCGCGCTCAAAGAAGCCTGGGAATGCGCGCAGGCTGGTGATTTGGACGGGCTGCTGGCCGTGGATGCCGGGTTGTCCGTGGCCCTGCCCCCGGAGCTTTCGCGCCGCAGCCTGCAAGCCGGTGCCGTGCTGCTGAAATCCACCCAGCACGCCCGCTATCAGGCCGTGCTGGGCCGGTATCGCGAGGCCGTGGGGGATGGCCGCAGCGCCGGGCACATCGCCGTCGTATGGGCTGCCGTGGGCCATTTTTTCCAGCTCAGCCTGACCAATGTCATCGCCGAATACCTCCACCTGGAATGGGACATCGCCACCCGCGATTCCCTGTGGATGGCCAAGCCCAAAGACCGCCTCGGCATCACCGCCCTCACCGGCATGGTCATGCACGGCTGCATGGAGGGCGCAGGCCTGAAAGTGGTTGAAGGCTGACGCAAAGGGCAGGGCGCAAAAGGTAGGGCTCAAAGGGTAGGGCTCAAAGGGTAGGGCGCTTGCTCCCGCAAGCGCCGCCGCGTGCCCAGTGTGACCAAGAACGC
>CAZPSQ010000614.1:0-1730 GCA_964588755.1 uncultured Prosthecobacter sp.
CCGAACGACACCGACAAACCTCAACAGACGGAAATGATTTATCAAAAACACATACCGAAATTTCCTCTTGACAATTATATTGACAGTATAATTTATATTGAAGGAAATAACAAAGGAACAGGACTTCCTAAAACCGCTATGAGTTTAATTTTTAATCTTGAAGACAGCTTTAAACTTTTTACTGACAAAGAATTTACAAAATATATTGACTACAAAAAACATTGGGTTGCAGGACTTCAAACCAAACCAACAAATGTAGAAAGCTATGGAACAAGCAAAATGTTGGTGGTTCAGTTTAAAACATTGGGAGCATTTATTTTTCTTAACGACCCATTACACTATTATACTGACAATTATATTTCGCTTGACAACATTTTCAACAAGGAAGCAAACGAAACTTGGGAACAATTACAAGAGGCCCAATCTTTGAACGAAAAATTCTTATTCGTTGAGAATTTTCTCTATCGCAAATTATTGACAAACAAACTACCCAACAAAAAACTTATTTCAACCATAGAAATATTATTGGACAACCGAACGAACTTATCTATAAATGAAATTTGTAAACAGTTTAATATCTCACGAAAACACTTGAATAACCTGTCAAAAGAATATGCAGGTGTTTCGCCAAAAATGCTATCGTCTTTGAATAGATTACAGACAACATTAAAAACTATTAGTTCTTCAAAATCAGATAAACTTACAAATGTTGCTTACGAGTTAGAGTATTTTGACCAAGCACATTTTAACAACGATTTCAAAAGGTTTACCAATATAAAACCCACCGAATATGTAAAATTGGTAGAGCAAAATCCAACGATGAAAATTGTCCCACATTTTATCCCTTTTCGATGATGGTTACATTTTTACAATTTCCGCCACAAAAGTTGGACTACTTTTGCAGTTCATTTAATAAAATAAAAATATGAAACGAAATATTCTTTCAGTAGTTGTAGGTTTGGCAACAGCCATAATAACTTTCTTAATTGCCGAAACCATTAATGGCAATCTGCACCCAGCACCAACAACTTTGGACTACAAAAACACTATTGCAGTAAGAGCATTTTACGAAAATCAGCCAATTTCACTTTGGTTATTGGTTTTAGCAGGTTGGGTAATTGGTTCATTACTTTGTGGGTTTTTAATAAAACTTATTAGCAAGTCAGATAACAAGAAACTTCCCATTATTGCAGGTTGTATTTTGACACTTTCAGCAGTAGCCAACTTTTTCTCTTTGCCTCACCCAACTTGGTTTATTGTAGTTGGTTTACTTGTTTTTATTCCCTCAACATTATTAGGACATAAACTTTACAAACTCAAATCAAATGGACAATAGCAAAACATTTGAAAAACTGAAATCAATTTTAAGCCAATATGAATTGCAATTATCCATATTGCACGATAAGGCAGACAATTATTACCTAAACACACCAACAACTGAAAGCAACAAAAAAGCAGAATTTTTTGGAGCAGTTCAGATAAAGAAATCGTATGTAGCTTTTCATTTAATGCCGATTTATTATTACCCTGAATTGTTTGACGACATAAGCCAAGAACTCAAAAACAGAATGCAAGGTAAATCTTGTTTTAACTTCAAAGACATAGATGACAAGCTTTTTGAAGAACTAACAGAATTGACAAAAAGTGCATTTGAAAGATACAAAGAATTAAAAAAAATTTAGTTACTTTTATAGCGACATACAGACCGAAGAAAACGCCAGCAGGTAACA
>CAZPSQ010000615.1:0-1721 GCA_964588755.1 uncultured Prosthecobacter sp.
CATGAGCACGATTTACGATGTACTCCGCCGCCCGCTGGTGACTGAAAAGTCCAACTATCAGTCGAGCAATCTGCATCAGTACGTATTCGAAGTGGCAGACAATGCCACCAAGGGGATGGTCAAGGATGCGATTGAGAAGATTTTCGATGTGACGGTTCTGCGGGTGAATGTGATCAATGCCCCCGCTAAGCGCACCCGCCGTGCGCGTAGCCGCCGCCTGATGGTGCGGAATGCGGGTTATAAAAAGGCGATTGTTACCTTATCGCCAGAAGACCGAATTCCGATCTTTGAAGGGGTTGAGTAATGGCCGTTAAAGTTTACAAACCAATTACTCCCGGTCAGCGTGATATGACTGGATATACGTTTGAAGAAATCACCAAAGATCGCCCCGAGCGCTCGCTGATCGTCAGCCTGCGCCGCAAGGGCGGTCGCAACAACTACGGTCGCGTCACCATGCGCCACCGTGGGGGCGGGCACAAGCAGTACATCCGCCTGGTGGACTACAAACGCAATAAATTGCAGGTTCCGGCCCGCGTCGCGGCGATCGAATACGATCCTAACCGCACCGCTCGCCTGGCCCTGCTGGTCTATGCCGATGGCGAAAAGCGCTACATCGTGGCCCCCCAGGGCGTACGTGTAGGCGACACTCTGATTGCTGGCCCCGGCGCTGACATTCGCCCTGGCAACAGCATGCCCATCGCCAATATCCCCGTCGGTACCATGGTTCACAACGTGGAGTTGCAAGAAGGCAAGGGCGGCCAGTTGGTTCGCGCTGCCGGAGCCGCCGCGCAACTGCTGGCCAAAGAAGGCGATTACGCGCAACTGCGTCTGCCTTCGGGTGAGGTTCGCCTGGTGCGCCAGGTGTGCTACGCCACCATCGGCCAGGTGGGCAACCTGGATCACAGCAATGTGAAGCTGGGCAAAGCCGGCCGTTCCCGTCACCTGGGCATCCGCCCGACGGTACGCGGTACAGCAATGTCCCCGCGCGACCATCCGCATGGTGGTGGCGAAGGCCGCCAGCCCATTGGTATGCCCAGCCCCAAGAGCCCGTGGGGCAAGCCCACCCTGGGTAAGAAGACCCGCCGCAATAAGACGACGGACAAGTATATTGTGCGCCGCCGCAGCGCCGCGACCCGCAAGTAGGGCGACTGTTACGGAATAGCGTGTAGATAAAAGGAAGTAAAAAATGTCACGTTCGCTCAAGAAGGGTCCATTTATTGAGCCCAAGCTTTTGAAAAAAATTGAAGTGATGAACACCAAAGGTGAGAAGAAGGTGCTGCGGACTTGGAGCCGCGACAGCACGATCTTCCCCCAGATGGTAGGTCACACAATTGCCGTGCACGACGGCCGCCGCCATGTGCCGATCTATGTTACTGATAACATGGTCGGCCACCGGTTGGGCGAGTTTGCACCCACGCGGCACTTCCGCGGTCATGTGTCCGAGAAATCCTCCTCGGCGAAAGGCAAGTAAACCATGGCTACGGATATCCGCGCTCAACTCAAAAATACATCCATCTCCGCTCAGAAGGTACGCCTGGTGGTGAACCTTGTCCGCGGCAAGCCGGCCGTTGAAGCGCTGACCACCCTGCAGTTTCTGCCGCAGGGGGCCGCGCGACAGGTGGGCAAGGTACTGGCCTCGGCCTTAGCCAATGCTGAAGAAAACTTTGGCCTGAGCCGCGAAAGCCTGTACATTCACACCATTTTTGCCGATGAAGCACCCA
>CAZPSQ010000616.1:0-1717 GCA_964588755.1 uncultured Prosthecobacter sp.
GGCAAGATGCGCAAGAAGTTCATCCGCCTCGTCATCGGCGACGCCGTGAAGATCGAGATGTCGCCCTATGACATGGACAAGGCGCGCATCGTTTACCGTATTGGCTGATCCGACCCCTGTGTGACAGGCTTCGAGCCTGTGTGCCTTTCCCGCGATCATGCCCGGAGACATTGTTTTCTTTGACCTCGAAACCCGCCGTACCGCCAATGATGTGGGTGGCTGGGGGAACAAGCACAAGATGGGCATCTCGGTGGCCGTGACCTTCAGCACGAAGCTGAACGAGTACATGATCTACACGGAGGATGAGGCTGACGCGCTCATCGAGCAACTGAAGCGCGCGGACCTGGTGGTGGGCTTCAACCACATCGGCTTCGACTACGAGGTCCTCATGGGCCACACGATCTTCGACTTTCGCGACCAGCTGCGCAGCCTGGACATGCTGATCGACCTCGAAAAAGTCCTGGGCCACCGCATCAAGCTCGACGCCGTGGCCGCCGCCACCCTGGGGGCGGGCAAGACCGCCGACGGTCTGGACGCGCTGAAATGGTGGCAGCAGGGAGAGGTGGCCAAGATCGCCGAATACTGCTGCTACGACGTGAAGGTGACGAAGTGCGTGTATGAATACGGTGCCAAGCACGGGCACGTGAAGTACCACGACCGCAACGGCCGCGAGCAGACGGCCGAGGTGAAGTGGGAGATGTGAGTGGCATGATCATGATGAAGCAGCTCCTCCAGCTTTTGCTCCGTGCTGGCTGGGCGCCCGTGGCAGTGCTGATTTTTCACCGGATCATTTACTTCACGCCCTATCGGCAGCCGCTCGACTTCGTCATGCATTACAGCGGTGGCGTGGCGATCGCGTACTTCCTCTGGCATGGGCTGGACTGCTTTGCGTCCTGGCTTGGTGCGCTGACGGCGTTTGCGAGGCATCTCTTCACCTTTGCGCTGGCCTGCACCGTGGGCCTGTTCTGGGAGTTTATGGAACTGGCGATGGATGTGATCCACCACACGCACATCCAGCACAGCGTCCACGAAACGATGCGCGACCTCATTGCCGACGCCACCGGCGCGCTGACGACGCTGGTGCTGATCTTTGTGGCGCGCTGCCTTGGCAGGAAAAGCTGAGGCTCAAATTCCGAAACTTGTGTCCGCATGCCGTCGTTTCACAGGCGTCATGACCACTGCCGCTCCGGACTTTCTCAGCGTCTCGCGCCGCCAGTTCTTCCGCCAGTCTGGCGTGGGGCTGGGTTCGCTGGCGTTGGGGTCGCTGCTGGCGCGGGACCTGCCTGCGGCGGATGTGGCAGCGGCCACACGGCCGCACTTTGCGCCGAAGGCCAAGCATGTGATCTACCTGCACATGATCGGCGCGCCTTCGCAGCTGGACCTGTTCGACCACAAGCCGCTGCTGCAAAAGATGGACGGGCAGAAGTGCCCGGAGGAGCTGACCAAGGGCAGGCGCTTCGCCTTCATCGGCGGGGAGATGACGCTGGCGGGCACTGAGTTCCAATTCCACCGCCATGGCCGGAGCGGCCTGGAGCTGAGCGAGCTGCTGCCCCACCTGGGCACCGTGGCGGATGACATCTGCGTGGTGAAGTCCCTGCACACGAATGAGATCAACCACGCGCCGGCGCAGATGTTTCAGCACACGGGCTTTGGCCAGGGCGGGCGGCCCAGCATGGGCGCGTGGGTCACCTACGGCCTTGGGGCGGAGAATCGCGAT
>CAZPSQ010000617.1:0-1710 GCA_964588755.1 uncultured Prosthecobacter sp.
CCGACGGCGCCGAGGTTGCCGATGTGGATGTCACGCTCGCTGTCGCTGGTGGTGGCGCCGAGCACGGTGAGGTGCCCCATGGCGATGACGGGGCGGCCCTGGGCAAGGGTGCGGCAGGCGTCCAGCCGCCCGGCGTAGTGGGCATGGATGGCGCCGCGCACCTGGGCATGCACCTCCCCCATGGCCTCCCCCGCCCTGGCATTGCGGAGGTCGCGCTCCCGCAGGAAGGGCGTGGCCAGCACGACGGCACCGCCGAGGTCCACGAAGTTGTCGCCCGCCTCACCGAAGACATGGACGTCGAAGCGCCGCAGCAGCTCGCGCGGCGCGTTGAGGTGGGAGGCGGAGTCGTGGTTGCCGCCGGTGATCACAGCGCGGACCGTTTTGAGGTCGGTCAGGCGTTTCAGGAAGTCGAAGTACAGGCTGACGGCATCCTGGGGCGGGTTGGCGGCGTCGAAGACATCACCACTGAGGAGGATGGCGTCGATCTTCTCCGTGCGCAGTGTCTGGATCAGCCAGTCGGTGAACTGGGCATGCTCATGCAGACGGCCGCGCTCCACCAAACGTGCGCCGAGGTGCCAGTCTGCCGTGTGAAGAATACGCATGAGAGGCCGCTTGCTAAACGCGAACGGCTCAGCGCGCAATGACTGGCAGCAGAAGGAGGGAGGGGTGGTCCTTTTCGTGGAGGATGGTGTGCGTGCCTGCCTGGGTGTTTTTCATCCAGTCCACAGACTGCGGGCCGCCGGTCTGGTTGTTTGGCTCATACAGCGGGGCACCTGTGCTGGAGACCGTGACGCGGAGGCGGTGCCCTTTGTTCAGGATGATGCTGGTCCAGCCGATGCGCCACTTCAGTCTGGCAGGTCTGCCGGGTTCCAGCAGCACCTCCTTCTCGAAGCCTTCGCGGTAGCGGGCGCGCATGGGATAGTCCATGAGCAGGATGCTGCGGCCGTCGGGATAGACGTCGGAAACGCGCAGGATGAAGTCGGTGTCCTTCACTGTGGATTTGACCCATAGCTCGGCCTCGACCGCCCCGTTGATTTCGAGCGGCGTGGTCAAAGGCGCGGTGGTCCAGGTGCGCACGTCTTTTTGCTGCTCGAAGGCCTGGGCGTCCTTGGCCCCAGGGAAGCTGCGACCGGCGATCTCCATGGGCTTCAGAGGATCGCAATCGTAGCTGGTGCCGCTGGAGGCGCTTGTGGGCGCGGCGGCTTTTAATGCCGCGTCTTCCCGCAGGTAGAGGCTGGTTTTTTCCACCTGCGGCGGCCAGTCAGCGGCCTCACGCCAGACGTTGCCCGGGGCATCAGGCTCGCCCACGGCACCCATGACGTAATAGCGGACAGCAGGCTCTTTTTCGACGCCATTGCCGACGCCTTTGAGCCAGTGGTCAAACCAACGCACCATGTGCTCCACCTCCGGCCAAGTGGCGTTGTCGGGATAGACGAGGTCGCCCACCTTGCTGCCTTTGTTCAGGCGGCCATGCAGCCAGGGGCCGAGCACCAACTGCTGCGGCGCGCCAGCCTTGCGGCCCTGGAAGCTCTTCACGCTGCCCTGAACCATGAAGTCATACCAACTGCCGATGGTGAAGCAGGGGTAGTTCATCTTGTCGAAATGCAGCGAGGCGTCCTCGTCCTTCCAGTAGTCGTCATAGTCCGGGTGCTGGTCCCATTCACGCAGCATGGCCTCGTTGTCCTTGAGCTCGCGTGCCACGGAGCCGCC
>CAZPSQ010000618.1:0-1710 GCA_964588755.1 uncultured Prosthecobacter sp.
CGCAGACGAAATGCTTTTTACCACACCGACGACTGTTCTAGCACCTCTTGTAGCTGCACAAAATCCCACTTACAGCGCAAAGCTCAAGCGTATCGAATACTTCGGTGCGCTCTGCGTCGTCGTTGAAACCTCCCATCCCTTATCCAAGATCTATTGGACGAACGTCGCCGACGAAGGATTTCCCTTCGGCGGGATTATCGAGCACACCAACCTCATCCCCACGTCAAATTTCGGCGGAAGACACGTCGCCTACCTCTCTCGCTACTTCGAACTGACCCACCCCCTCGCCCAACAGCCCGAAGAAATAATCATCGCCGAATTTTTAACTGCCCTTAAACGTTGTGCACCTACGCTCGCCGATGCCGACATCTTGAACGCACACTGCTTTCGCACGCTTACCGCGGCACCCGTCAACAATCTCAACTTCTCGCAAATCCTCCCGCGCTACGACTCCCCTATCCCGGGGCTCTATGTGGCCAGCATGCCTCAGCTGTACCCCGACGAGCGCAGCTGCAACAACTGTGTGCGCCTGGCCGCCGGAGCCTTGGCAAGGATGGGGCTCGACACCTCAGCCGTGCCGCACGGGCCTACATTGGCAGGCGTTTTCGCTTAAGTCACCCCTTGATTTTGCCCAAGCGCACTCTTAAACTCGGGCATGCCTTTGGCTATCATCCTCAACAACAGCGCTATCCACAGCTGGAAAGTCATCGGCGGGTATTTCAGAAAAAATTTTGAAGAGCAGGGAATCTCCGTTCTTGAGCACGACCTCCCGACAACACCTGCCGCCCGCAAGGATCTATACACGCAATATCCTGATGCCGTATTTTTCCACAACACTCTCCCCGCCCCCGGCCTTCCCCTTACCGATCCCAACTGTGTCCCCGACGTGCGCTGGAATTACTTAGGCTACCGCAGCGATGTCATCCCGGGTGCCAAAAATATCTTATTACCTGCTTATGAATTTTCGCGCCTTCCCGAACCGTGGGTTGAGCTGTACAACCGCTATGACGAGATATGGGTAACTACCCGCCATGTAGGCGAACTGCTTCGCCAAAGCGGCGTTACACAACCCATCCTGCGCCTGCCACCCGCCCTTGACCGCGAAGCCGCGCCGCCAAAAACAAACTACGCTGCCAGTACACCTTTCAAATTTCTTTTTGTCGGAGAACCCATCTGGCGGAAGGGCATTCACTTCCTAATGTACGGCTTTCTAAAGGCTTTCCCGCTGCCTGGCCAAGCGCAGCTCATCGTCAAAACCTCGCCCAACAAAGACTGGGTCAGTCTTCGAGAGGATATCAAATTTGTCACCGACAAACTCCCGCGCGAAGAATTCCTTCGGCTGTACACTCAAAGCGATTGTTACATTTCATCATCTTTGGCCGAAGGCTTGGGGCTTCCCATCGCCGAAGCGATCATGGCGGGACTGCCTGTGTGCACGAACGACTGGGGCGGCCATAGCGATCTGATTGCTCCGGGTGGTTATTTCCCCATCGAATATCATGAAGCAGACCGTCCGTGGAACGGCGCGCCACAATTTTACACTCCCGGACAAAAGTGCGCCTTAAGCGACGAGAACGCAGTAGCGCACGCGATGCACAAGATTATCAGCTCCACGCCCAAGCAACGTCAAAAAATGGCCGAAAAAGCCCGCGAAGGCTTCCTCAAAAGCTATGGCACGGTAGCACTCAAGCCTTACTGGGCTAAACAAAT
>CAZPSQ010000619.1:0-1709 GCA_964588755.1 uncultured Prosthecobacter sp.
AGCTGACCACCGACTCCCACGAAGAGGACCAGACCGCCGTGCAGATCGGCAACCCGATCGAGGAAAAGAAAGTCGCCGACTTCGTGCTGGCCGCGCGTGAGAAGGGCCTTATCCAGTGCGTCACTGACTGCGGCGCGGGCGGCTTCAGCTCTGCCGCAGGCGAAATGCTGCGCGAGACCGGCGGCGAGGTGTGGCTGGAAAACTGCCCCCTCAAGGCCCCCGACCTGGAAAGCTGGCAGGTCTTCATCAGCGAGTCCCAGGAGCGCATGGTCATGTCCATCAATGAGGCGGACCTCCCCGCCATGCAGGAGCTGGCCAACATCTACCAGACCGAGCTTTGCGTCCTGGCCAAGGCCGACGGCTCCCAGCGCCTGAAGGTGCTGCACCACGGCACCACCGTGTGCGATCTCCACGTGGACTCCCTCCACAAGGCCCCCCGCCGCGAGATGCGCGGCAAGTGGCGCACCCCGGCCAATGTGCAGCCCGTGGTGCCCGTGCGCCCCGAATCCTGGACCGCCACTCTCAAAACTTTGCTCTCCGACTTCGCCATCGTCTCCCGCGAGCCGATCATCCGCGAATACGACCATGAGGTGCAGGGCAACACCGTTCTGAAGCCCCTCGCCGGTGCCGCAGGCGACGCCCCACAGGACGGTGCCGTCGTCCGCGTGGATGGCAGCAGCCAGCTCGTCGCCCTGGCCTGCGCCCTCCTGCCCGAGTGGGGCAAGACGGACCCGCACCTTATGGGCCGCGCCGTGGTGGATGAGTGCGTGCGCCAGCTCGTGGCCATGGGCTCGAATCCGGACCGCATCGCCATTCTGGACAACTTCTGCATGGGCAATCCCGACGCGGAAAAGGAGCTCGGAGCGCTTGTTGAATGCACCAAGGGCATGGCGCAGGCCGCCATCGCCTACGCCGCGCCGTTCGTCTCCGGCAAGGACAGCTTTTACAACTACTTCATCACGGATGAAGGTCCCGTCTCCATCCCCGTCACGCTGCTCCTCAGCGGCTTCGGCATCCTGGAGGACGCCAGCCATGTCGTCGGCGCGTCCCTGCGCCGTGCTGGCAGCAAGATCGCCATCCTCGGCAAGGCCAGCGCCGGCCTGCGCGGCAGCATCTTTGCCAAATACAGCAAGGGCGCCGGCCTCGACGCCGGTCCTGACTTCAGCGAGGCGGATTCCCTGGCCGCCTACCGCCGCTACTACGAACTGGTGAAACAAGGCGCCATCCTCAGCGCCCACGACATTGGCGAAGGCGGCCTCGCCGTCGCCCTGGCAGAAATGACCTTCTCCGGCAAGGCCGGCCTCCGCGTCGCCACCGACAAGCTCCCCCTCGCCGCCCCCGGCCTCACCACCGCCGAACTTCTCTTCGGCGAGACTCCCGGCCGCCTCCTCGTCGAGGTCGCCCCGGAGCACGTCGCCGCCGCCGAAGCCGCCGGACTCGTCATCATCGGCGAGGCCACCCGCGAAAAATGGCTCTACATCGCCCACAACGGCACCACCCTCATCGACGCCTCCGTGGATGAGCTGAAGCCCCTGTGGAAGAACGGGCTGGTGAAGTATTATTGAGTCACGGAATGGACCCAACCTGCTCAGAGAGTGGTCAAGGAGTTAAAAGCACTCCTGGAACATAAACTGGCAGGTCCGGGCTGCCCGGACAGACTGGTTCTCGGAAAGATTGTCATTTATTATCCGGCGAGCGCAGCGGCCCCA
>CAZPSQ010000620.1:0-1706 GCA_964588755.1 uncultured Prosthecobacter sp.
AAATAATATTACCTCATTTTTATAAATACTTAATCATTTCTTCACAAATAAACTCGGCGGCATTACCATTACCATAAAGTTTTGGGTATTGTAAATTTGTTTTTGCAATTAATGTGTTGTATGCTGTTATTATTTTTTCTTTATCTGCATCTGTAATTATTGCAGTGCCACACTCAACTAACTCAATCCATTCTGTTTCAGGGCGTAAAATAACACAAGGTTTTTCAAAATAAAATGCTTCTTTTTGTACCCCTCCACTATCTGTCATAACTAACTTGCAATTTTTTTCTAACGCAATCATTTCTAAAAAACTTGCGGGCTCAATTATAATAATATTTGTATTACTTTTTATTTCTTTTAAAAGTTCAGAATTTAAATTTTGTTCTAATAATTTTGCAGTTCGAGGATGAAGCGGTAAAACTACTTTTACAGTATTGGTTTTGCTTATAAATTGTAAGCTTTCAAAAAGTGCGTTTAATCTTAATGGCTCATCGGTATTATTATTTCGATGAATTGTTGCTAAAATAAAATTATTAGGGGTAAGATTTAACTTGTTTATAATGTTAGTTTGTTTATCTGCAACTGAACTAAAATGCAAACTGTTATCATACATCACATCGCCACAATGGTATATTTTAGGGTTGTTAGCATTGTAAGGCGATTTGTTATTTTCTTTAAAACCTTCTTTTATTAAATTACTATAACCTGTTTTAGTAGGACTAAACAATAAAGTACTAATATGATCACATAAAATTCTATTAACTTCTTCGGGCATAGCTTTGTTATATGAACGTAAACCAGCCTCTATATGCACAACAGGAACATGAATTTTACTTGCAGCAATACCTCCAGCTAATGTAGAATTAGTATCGCCATACAATACAATTGCATTTGGTTTTTCTTTAATTAAAATTTCTTCTATCCCTTCAATCATTTTAGCTGTTTGCTTACCATGACTTCCACTTCCTACATTTAAATTATAATTGGGTTGTGGAATATTTAACTCAGTAAAAAAAACATTACTCATATTTTCATCGTAATGTTGCCCTGTGTGAACAATAATTTCTGAAATTGAATTATTAAATTTGTTTTTTATAGCTCTGCTTAAAGCTGCTGCTTTAATTATTTGAGGGCGTGCGCCAATTATAGTTACAATTTTTATCATAATAAATTTTTATCAGCAAAACTGGTATAGTTATTTTCTCCAACAATTATATGGTCAAATAAAGTAATTTCAAACATACTAATTGCCTCTTTTAAATTTTTAGTAACTTTTATATCTTCTGCACTAGGGTTTAAATTACCACTAGGATGATTGTGTGCTAAAATTATTCCTGTTGCATTGCATTCTAATAATCGTTTACAAATTAATTTTATATCAACTATAGTTGCAGATATTCCACCTTTACTTATATTTTCTGTTTTAATTATATGGTTTGCTTTATCTAACATACATATCCAAAATTCTTCATGTCGCAAATCGCTTAAAAAAGGTTTAAAAATTTCGTATGCTTGTTTTGTATTTTTTATTGAATTTTTTTCATTTGGTTCAATATCATTTCTGCGTCTTCCAATTTCAAAAGCAGCAATAATATTAATTGCCTTTACTGTACCTACACCTCTATACTTTTTAAGTTCATTAATATTTAATTTTGCAATGTTTGCCAATTTATTATCATTTTCGATTAAAATACGTTGGGCAAGTT
>CAZPSQ010000621.1:0-1703 GCA_964588755.1 uncultured Prosthecobacter sp.
TCTTTTTCGAAGCAGGAGCAAAGGAACGCCTGCATGGGGCGGTCGACAGCGGTACCGCTCAATTCAAGAAACACACCGACACCTATGTTTCCGAGGGCGCGGCTTTTGCCGATCTCCGCTCACTCCTCACGGCGCTGACGGATTTTCGCGATGCCGAGTCTCTCCTCTGGAAGAATGCCCAGGAAGGAGGAAGCCCCGACAGCGTTCACGAGATCGATGTCATTCTTGCATCGTGGCGCGAGGACGTGGAAAAGCTGACCGAGAAGCGCAAGGCGCTGGACGACGTCATCGCCCGTCTCTTCACGGATCGCGAAGTCGACATCAAGAAACTTTGCGAGGACGAGCGCGAGAAGGTCCAGGATAAGGTCAATAAGGATTATCGGATACTCACGCAGGAGCTCGATAAGGTCGTCCCGATCAAGGTGGATGAAACCGGCCTGCATATTCAGGATGTGAAGAACCGCCTCGCGGCCGACAAGACTTCGACGGACGCGCTCGTGGCCCAGTCGGTCGAGAAGTTTCTCGCGGATTTCGATGCGCTGCGCGCAGACCGTGAATTCCTCGCGAAGACCGATTTTCAAGACATGCGCGGTTACCAACTGCGCAACCACGTCTATGGTTTTCTCCAGGAGTCGGACTATGTCGTGGGTGAGGACGTCTACGATCCTTTCGACTATCTCCTCGACCTCGAAGAACTCCAGAAGGCCTTCGACGAGAGCGTGCGTAATATTGCCGACTTCGACACGAACTCCGACAGCTTCAACAGCGGTCGGGAGGCCGCGGAGGCCATGCTGGCCCTGATTTATCGCCAGCAGCGCTTCAAGGTAGTCGCCCAGATTGTGGAAGCCCTCCCGATCAATACCTCCGACTTTGCGCGCCTGGTAGCCTCCCGGGTGGAAGCACAGTGGCTGGAACGCCCCGAAATTCCCCTCACGCCGACGGGCGAGATGCAGCAATTCGACGACGGCTTCAACACCGAAGTGGTGTACGACCTTCTCACGCTGTGGTCCCACATGAAAGAGATTCTTGGCCAGGAGAAGCTCGGTAAAGACGCCCTGCCGGACATCGAGCGACTTCAGCGCAGCTTCCAGGAAAAGAATCAGGTTTTCAACAACTACATCACGGAATACGTGAACTACTGGTCGCGCATGGTGGACCAGAACACCGAGATGGTGCAGTATGCCACGTGGAAAGAGTTTCACGCCGAGCTGAACAACCTGGAGGTGTATAACGTCAACCACAAGTTGCGTATGCTGTACGAGACCGCGCTTTACGCGGTGGACATCGTGCCCGACACGCATCCGGGCCAGACCGATGCCCACTTGGATCTTTCCCTCAAGTTGAAAGGCCTGGGCGAAGACTTTGACGCGGAGTGCCTGCGCATTCTCAATGCCTGGAAGGCCGTGGAGAAGATTGATCGCGACGTAGTGAATGGTATCCTCGTCATGAAGGCCGATGCCTTCAAGAGCGCCTATCTGTCCCTTCTCGACAACAGCGTGAACAAGGCGAACTTCGCTTTCTGGACCAGCCTCTGCACGCAGGCCGTTCGCCTTCTGGCGGATGAAGGGGAGCACCTTTCCCGCTACTACCTCGTAAACCTGGCCACGCGCTATCGGGGCTTCCCGCTCATCAATGACACCGCCACGCCACCGCTGACGCCGGAGCAATTCGACGAGGCCGTGGAGTTGGTGCGCCACATCAAG
>CAZPSQ010000622.1:0-1703 GCA_964588755.1 uncultured Prosthecobacter sp.
CCTGCCCCAACTGCGACAGGATCCGGAAACCGGCAAGAATACCTACATCGTGGTGCAGGCGGAAGATGAACTCTCGGCCATTGGCATGACCATCGGCGCCGGTTTTTCCGGGCTGCGTTCGATGACGTCCACCTCAGGGCCGGGCCTCAGTTTGATGGCGGAGTATCTTGGCCTGGCGTATTATGCCGAGGTGCCGGTGGTGGTCTGGGACGTGCAGCGCGTGGGACCCAGCACCGGGCTGCCGACTCGTACCGCTCAGGGCGATTTGCTTTTCGCGCACTTTATCGGCCACGGCGATACCAACGTGCCGATGCTCTTCCCCGGTTCGGTGGACGAATGCTTCGAGTTTGGCTGGCGCGCCTTTGATCTGGCGGAGCGATTGCAAACGCCGGTCATGGTGATGAGCGATCTGGATCTGGGCATGAACCAGTGGATGTGCAAGCGCTTTGCCTACCCAGATGAACCCATGGATCGCGGTAAGGTGCTCTGGGAGGAAGATCTGCAGAAGATGCTGGACGAGCGCGCTGGTGATTACGGGCGCTATCTGGATATCGACGGCGACGGCATTCCGTACCGCACTATCCCGGGTAACCGTCACCCGAAATCCGCCTACTTTGCGCGCGGCACCGGCCACGATGAATATGGGCGTTACAGTGAAGAGCCGGGTGTTTGGGAGCGCGTTTTCGAGCGGATCGATAAGAAATATAAAATCGCGCGGCAGTACGTTCCCCGCCCCATTGTGAGTAACCAGGATGGCGCTGAGATTGGCATCATCGCCTACGGATCGGTCGACCCCGCGGTAGAGGAAGCGCGCGACCTGCTGGCCGCTGACGGCGTTCCTACCGACTATATGCGCATCCGCGCCGTGCCCTTCACCGAAGAGGTGATCGACTTCATCGCCCGGCACGATACCAATTATGTCATCGAAATGAACCGGGATGGACAGTTGAAGAAACTGCTCACCCTGTACAATCCGGAACAAGCCTTGAAGATGAAATACGCGGCCCACATGGATGGCTTGCCCCTGACTGCTACCTGGATCAAGGCGCAGATTTTGGGCGGAGAGGAAAAATAACCATGACGGAACAATCTGTTGCTGCTCCAAAAAATGTAAATCTGGTTGGTTTGAACCGCAACGATTATCGCGGTCTGCCGAGTACCCTGTGCCAGGGCTGCGGCCATAATTCCATCGCCAGCCAGATCGTCGCCGCCTGCTACGAACTCAATTTGGTGCCGGAAGATGTGATCAAATTTAGCGGCATTGGCTGCTCCAGCAAAAGCCCCACCTACTTCCTGAACCGCTCGTTTGGCTTCAATGGCCTGCATGGGCGTATGCCTTCCCTGGCTCTGGGAGCCATGTATGGCGATATCACCATGAAGGGAATTGGCGTCAGCGGTGACGGCGACAGCGCCAGCATCGGCCTGGGGCAGTTCAAGCATTTCATCCGGCGCAACATGCCCATGGTGTATATTGTTGAGAACAACGGCGTGTATGGGCTTACCAAAGGCCAGTTCTCGGCAACCGCGGAAAAGGGTCTCGCGCTGAAGAAGCAGGGCGTCAACCAGTTCCTCCCGGTCGATATCTGCATGGAAGCCCTGGTGGCGAACGCGACCTTCGTGGCGCGTTCGTTTGCCGGTGATCCCAAGCAGGTGAAGGAACTTTTGAAGGCCGCTTTCAGCCATAACGGCACCGCCATCCTGGA
>CAZPSQ010000623.1:0-1696 GCA_964588755.1 uncultured Prosthecobacter sp.
GTATGTTCCAGGGGCAGGATAGGTATAGTTAACATTTGTAGAAGTAAAATTAGTGCCATTACCCATTGCCCAAGTATAAGTATGGGCCGCACCAGGTGTTGTATTGTTAAATGTAATAGGGGAGCCTAAACAAACACCAGTACCACCAGAACTTTGAGTATATGAAGATGGTAAACCTGGGTTAACTGTTAAAGTTGTGTGTTGAATACCACAACCATTAGTATATGAGAAAACACTTGTACCAATACCTGTAGCTGGAGTTGCTGCAACAGGACCTGTTCCTGAAGCTGGAATTCCTATAGCAGGATTACTATTTGTCCAAGGCGTACCTGCAGGTAATGCAAACGCAGGTAAATTTTGACCCATACAAATTGGTGATGCAGAACCGCCTGTAGTTGCTGGAGGTACGGTAAAGTTTACAGTTAAAGGGTACATACCACAACCATCCGAAGTAAATGAATTATTTCCGCTTAAAATTGTAAAAGAACAAGGTACACCTGCAGGAATTCCAAAATAATCGTAATATACCCAATCATTATAAGTGTTTTGATTACCTGGGCACCCTGCTGCGTAGGTAATAGGGGTACTACAACCAGGTAAAGAGCCAAATGGCACATTGATTACACCTGCAACTGGTGGGTTAGTTTGTGTGTTACTTACACCATTAATGGTTAATTGTATAGTCATATTAGTAGAGCTTGGATTAGCAGTACCATGCCAATGCTCAACAAAAATACGCAGGTTACCATTACAGCTTACACAATATGCAATTTGTACAGAATGTGCAATAGTATCATTAACTATAGCAAGTAGTACAAATAAGAAAAAAAACTTTGCTTTAATGTTTTTCATATATATAAATGTTAATTAGTGTAACTTTTTGTTTCTTTAACGAAATTAGGCGTTTCGACAAAAAAAACAAATTTTTTTAATAATTGAAAAGCTACTTTTACTCAACGGAACTATAATCTATTGATAATTAACAAATTATATTTTTTTTTAAATCAATTTAGGTAAAAATCAAAACAAAAAATATTTTTAATTTAATAAATTTACATAATGAAATTTAATCAAAAACCTATTTTCCTAATTATTTTGTTCCAAATAAATTTTAGTAATTATTTCGCTCAAGTCCTTCCAAAACCTAATACCAGCCTTAATTACAACCAAATTGTAATTAAACATTCGCCAATTAAAGAAGCAGTTTGGTATAAAATTATAATTTCTGAATACGATTCAGTTGCATTAAATAAAGCAATTTCGACTAATTTTATTACTGATTCTAGTCATATTAGTATTGTGAGTAATTTAAATTTTGGGAAATTATACAAATGGCACGCTTTAGCTTATAATAATAAAAATAAAATAATCAATAAAAGTTCAGAATATATTTTTTCAATTTTAAAAAACGAATATAATGATGCTGCTAAATATAAAATTTCACAAACCTATAATACCAAGCAAATAGATAAATATGGAATTGTGTGGTTAGATAAATATAATTGCGCTTTAGATAGAAAAGGTAATGTTGTTTGGCAATTTCCGCGCAAAATAAAAACACCTCTTGTTCCAGATAATTTAGTGGATTTACACATGTGTAATAATGGAAATGTTACATTATCAAACGATACATCAATTTATTACTTAACTAAAGATTTAGATGTTATATGGTACAAACATAAGAATATGCTAAATA
>CAZPSQ010000624.1:0-1687 GCA_964588755.1 uncultured Prosthecobacter sp.
CTTTGCACACCTCCGTTACTCTTTAGGAGGCGACCGCCCCAGTCAAACTGCCTTTCATACATTGTTTCTAAAAAAGTTAATTTTTTAAATTA
This sequence comes from uncultured Prosthecobacter sp., assembly GCA_964588755.1. Lineage (GTDB taxonomy): Bacteria > Verrucomicrobiota > Verrucomicrobiia > Verrucomicrobiales > Verrucomicrobiaceae > Prosthecobacter. The sequence continues at coordinate 93 of CAZPSQ010000624.1, forward strand.
GTCTTAAAAAAGCGAAAGAGCGCTATTTCACTTGAATTTCAACGATTAACTTGCGTTAAGGTATCCTAAATTAACGCTTATACTACACATTCTTTTTTTTAAGACCATGTAAAAATACAGTAAAGGTGCACGGGGTCTTCTCGTCTAGCTGTTAATATTCCGCATCTTCACGGAAGCTTCAATTTCACTGAGTCAATGTTGGAGACAGAGGGGAAGTCGTTACACCATTCATGCAGGTCGGAACTTACCCGACAAGGAATTTCGCTACCTTAGGACCGTTATGGTTACAGCCGCCGTTTGCTGAGGCTTATTAAAAAAACAAATTTAACATTCATCTTCTTTATTCACCTTACAGCACCGGGCAGGTGTCAGACCCTATACATCATTTTTCAATTTTGCAGAGTCTTGTGTTTTTATTAAACAGTCGCTACCCCCGATTTTGTGACACTCATCTACGGTGTAATTCTAGATTACTAGCAATGTGATTCCAGGCTGTTAAGCAGTGTCCACACCACGTCGTAGTAGAGTACTCTTTTTCCCGAAGTTACAGAGTCATTTTGCCGAGTTCCTTCAACATTGTTGTCTCATACGCCTTAGTATTCTCTACCAATTCACCTGTGTCGGATTTAATACGGTTTATAATTGTTTAAGTTTTTTCTGGGAAAAATTAGAGGATAAGAGAAATGTTCTATCAAAAAATATGAGTAGTAATCCTCTCTAACTTTCCGTCACTTTAACAAACAAGCCTAGAAATATTAATCTTGTAACCCATCGACTAAAGTTTTCACCTTCATCTTAGGGACCGGCTAACTCTACGAGGTCTAACCTATCGTAGAAAATCTTGAATTTTCGGCGATAATGTTTATTTACATTATTTATTGTTACTCATGTCAGTATTCTCATTTCTGATACCTTCAATAGATTTTTCAATCTATCTTCAAAAGCATACAGAGCGTTCTGCTACCATTAAATTATTTTGCAATAAATTTAATTTATAGCTTCGGTATCTAGTTTTAAAGTCTCTATACATTTTTGGATTCATAAAACATTTTTCAATTATTAGACCAGTGAGCTTTTACGCTTTCTTTAAAGGATGGCTGCCTCTAAGCCCACCTCCTGGTTGTAATAGTAATCATAAATCCTTATCCACTAAACTAGAATTTAAAGACCTTAGCTTATAATCTGGGCTGTTTCCCTCTTGACACAAGATCTTATCACCTTATGTCTGTCTACTATATCTTGTAATTAAGTATTCGGAGTTTATCTGAATTCAGTAGAATCTATTCAATCCCCATCATCCAACCAGTGCTCTACCCCTTAATACAATTAATATAATGCTTTACTTAAATAAATTTCGCAGAAAACCAGCTATATCTAGGTTTGATTGGCCTTTCACCCCTAACCACAAATCATCTCAATCTTTTGCAACAGACACGAGTTCGGTCCTCCAAGATATTTTACTATCTTTTCAACCTGTTCATAGTTAGATCACCTAGTTTCGGGTTTAATTAATTTAACTAACGCCTTTTACAACTCGCTTTCGCTACGCCTTCATTTTTCAACTTAAGCTTGCTAAATTAATTAACTCACTGACC
>CAZPSQ010000625.1:0-1684 GCA_964588755.1 uncultured Prosthecobacter sp.
CCGCTTGTGACGCTGGGCTGCATCATGATGCGCGTGTGCCACCTGAACACCTGCCCGGTGGGCGTGGCCACGCAGAATCCGCAGCTCCGCGCCAAGTTCAGCGGTGATCCGGAATACGCCGTCAACTTCATGCGCTTCATCGCGCAGGAGGTGCGCGAGCTCATGGCCCAGCTGGGCTTCCGCAAGCTGGAGGACATGGTGGGCCGCACGGACGTGCTGGAGGCACGCCAGGCGGTGGACCACTGGAAGGCGCGCGGCATTGACCTTTCCAAGCTGCTTTACCAGCCAAACGTGGACGCCAGCGTGGGCCGTTTCTGCTCTGAGAAGCAGGATCACGGCATCGAGAAGAGCCTGGACATCACCACACTTGTCCCGCTGTGCCAGCCAGCCATCACGAAGGGGGAGAAGGTCAAGGCCACCCTGCCGATCCGCAACATCAACCGCACCGTCGGCACCATCCTGGGCCACGAGATCACCAAGAACCACTGGCACGGCCTGCCGGAGGACACCGTGCATCTGCATTTCCAGGGCAGCGCGGGCCAGAGCCTGGGCGCCTTCATTCCGAAAGGGGTGACGCTCGAAATCGAAGGCGACGCCAACGACTACGTGGGCAAGGGCATGAGCGGCGGCCGCATCATCGTGTATCCGCCAGCCGGCTCCACCTTCACCGCCGAGGACAACATCATCGCCGGCAACACCGCGCTGTATGGCGCCACCGGCGGCGAGCTCTTCCTGCGCGGCTGTGCGGGCGAGCGCTTCGCCGTCCGTAACAGTGGTGTGGACACCGTGGTCGAAGGCGTGGGCGACCACGGCTGCGAATACATGACGGGCGGCCGCGTGGTGGTGCTGGGCACCACTGGACGCAACTTTGCCGCAGGCATGAGCGGCGGCGTGGCCTACATTCTTGATGAGTCCGGTGACTCGGCCACCCGCTGCAACGCCAGCATGGTGGGCCTGGAAAAACTGGAGGAGAAGGAGGAGATCGACGCGCTCTATGACCTGATCAAAAAGCACGCCGACCTGACCAAGAGCCAGAAAGCCTTTAAAGTGATCGCCCTCTGGGAGCAGATGGTGCCGAAGTTTGTCAAGGTGATGCCGAAGGACTACAAACGAGTCCTGCAGGCCATCAAAAAGGCCACGGACGACGGGCTGACGGGCGATGCCGCCCTGATCGCCGCCTTCGAGGCCAACGCACGCGACGTTGCCCGCATCGGCGGAAGCTAAGCCACGCCACGACCCGCACACGACAGAACCAGACAGACAGCAGACATCACTTTTTCACAGACAAGCAATCATGGGCAAACCAACCGGCTTCATCGAATTCGAACGCGAACTCCCCGCCGACCGCGCACCACTGGAGCGCATCAAGGACTGGAAGGAGTTTCACCTCCATCTCCCGGAAGACCGGCTGAAGAAGCAGGGCGCGCGCTGCATGGACTGCGGCATTCCCTTCTGCCACAGCGGCACCCTCATCAGCGGGATGGCCAGCGGCTGCCCGATCAACAACCTCATCCCCGAGTGGAACGACCTGATCTACCGCGGCCTGTGGCGTGAGGCGCTGGACCGCCTGCACAAGACGAACAACTTCCCCGAGTTCACCGGCCGCGTGTGCCCCGCCCCGTGCGAAGGCTCCTGCGTGCTGGGCATCCATGAGCCGCCGGTGACGATCAAGAACATCGAGGTC
>CAZPSQ010000626.1:0-1682 GCA_964588755.1 uncultured Prosthecobacter sp.
AACGACGTTCAAAAGCGAGATCAAAGCCCGCTTGCTCACCGCCGGTCAGAATCGCCTGAAAAACTTTCTTTAAAATTTCAACTTCATTGTCCTGATGAACTTGTTCGGAGGAAAGCGATTCCTCGATGGCCTCAAAGACGCTCAACAAATCAGGTGTCGTCACGACTTTTGGGAGCTTTGACATATCCAGGCCCATCACGTCGCGAGGCTTGAATCCCACGAGCGTGTCTGTAAACAAAACTTTATGACCATTGCCGAAGTTGATCTGCAGAAAGCTCTTGCCGTCACCGTCGGTCCTTTGCAGCACTTCGCTGAGATCTGTCATTTGGAAACGAAACACTTTTCCGTCAGCGGCCTGCTGAATGAAAATCGTGCCGTCTTCCGTCACGTTTGAACTAAGCCCCCCTGAGTGATCCACGTACGTGAGGACTTCCTCAAGAAGCTGGGATGGTTTGTGTGACATCGCTGACTCGCTCAAAACGCCCTCCTGCTTTGGGCTTGCTGCTCTCACCAAAGTTATCGTCGATCGCCTGAAAGGACTTAACGATTGCAAGCCCCGAAAGGTGAAATCCGGTCCTCGCTCCTTTTTGTTGATCTCGATTGAGACGGCCGCCGTCTCAGAACGAGGTGATCAAATCAGAAACTGTCTCAGGGCGAGATGTCATGACTGTTCAGCGAGATGAATCCGAGCTAGTGTGCCGGCATGATCATGACACGCTGGCAAGCCGCACTCACCCCCACCGCCGATCAAATTCGGCTGATTCTTGAGCAAGAGGGACTCGATCCTTTCGAGGAGGTCTTTTCTCCGGCCATGCGTATTCCAGATCACCGACACCCCTTTGCTGAGGTGCGCGTGGTTTTAGCCGGAGAGCTTTTGACGAACGTCGCCGGCAATCAAGTTTTGCTTCGACCGGGAGATCGAGTGGAAATTCCTTCGAACACCCGTCATTCGTACACGGTGCAAGGTTCCGAGGCCTGCGTCTGTCTCTGCGCCCAACGAATGTTCTAAGTTCTCAGCTTGAATTAAATTTGGATCATGTTTCCGATGTCGGCTTCTGCGCTTTTCGCCACGCTTCGTATTCGAGCATGGTCTTTTCGAAACCGAGCTTCGAAGGCTCATAGAGTTTCGGCATCTCAAGACCTTCTGGAAGATAGGATTGATCGACCCAGCCTTTGGCAAAATCATGGGGATACTCATAGCCCTTGCCGTAACCAATCGACTTCATGAGCTCAGTCTTACTTGAACGCAGATGCAGAGGCACAGGGCGTGAACCTGTCATTTCAACGAAATCCAGGGCCTTTTTGTAGGCTGCGTAAGAGCGATTCGATTTAGGAGCCATGGCAAGATAGGTGGTCGCTTGAGCGAGGTTGATACCACCCTCGGGCCAACCAATGAGTTCGACCGCCTGGGCCGCCGCGAGCGCCACCTGCAAAGCCCGGGGGTCGGCATTGCCGACATCTTCCGAGGCCAAGATCATCAATCGACGCGCAATGAAGGTGGGATCCTCCCCGCCCTTCACCATCCGTGCTAGCCAATAGAGAGCCGCATCAGGGTCACTTCCGCGCACGCTTTTGATGAATGCGGAAATCACGTCATAGTGTTGATCCGAATTTTTATCGTAGGCGACGGGGCGACTGCCGACAATTTTTTCGACCTGCTCCCACGACAGGGGCGACTGAGC
>CAZPSQ010000627.1:0-1681 GCA_964588755.1 uncultured Prosthecobacter sp.
GAACCCATTGACCGACGATGATTTCTCCATCGCCGTCTCTGGATGGCGCCCGGGTCAGCATTTCGTCGAGCAACCCGAGGTTCTGGGGGCGCTGCTCGTTCGGGATGATCAGACCGAACTCATGCGGCCTGAGCACTGGGAGCTATTCACCGAGGTAGTCGCCTTTTCTAGGCGCGCGCCGGACCAGCGCAACGAGAAGGTGCACCGACAGACTTGGGGGCGAATCCGTAGTCTGGCTTTGAAGGCCGGCGCCAGGCTTGACGACTTCCTGCATCGCTCAGTTGTACTCACGCCGGAGCGCCTTGACATCGGACTGAGGAAGTCGGCACCCATCGCCGATGATAGCGTTATAGAGATTGAACCCTCCTTTGCCGGGGCGCCTCCTGACTGGTTTGAGCGATTTGACAGCTCACGGGAAGTTCTCGACCGCTACGACATCGTCACCCAAGAGGGCATTGTCCAGGTCCTCATCACTCCTCAGGTCAAGACCGTTCTGCAGGAGGTAAAGCGGCTGCCGCTGAGACGCGTGGCAGGGTCTCGCGCTCAGGCCTTCATCCTCAACCCTTTCGCAACGCTCGGTCCAGACGCTCAAGACGTCATCGATGAGGGGCAGTTCGAGAAGGCACGGGAGAGCGCGGGGCTGCAGTATGAGCGCTTTGTTCCGAACATCGGGCGCGACGCAACCGGTTACCCACTGCGGGTCGGGCTCCTCATTGAGTCTGCGAGCGCTGCCGGTCCTGCCTCATCGGAGACAGAGTGGCTGACAGATGAGGAGTTAGCGAAGTTCGTCGCCCGCCTTGAGACATCTCTGTCCAAAGGGTTCCAATTGCTGGGTTGGAACGGCTACGACCTAGAACTCCAAGGGGAGACGCCGAGTCACCTCGCGGACCTGCAAGCGGCTTTGGAGCAGCGGCGTAAGTCGGAATCCATGGTTTCCTACGCCCAGGTTCATGACCTGAGCGCGTACTCATCGCGTATTGAGGGTATCGGGGTAGAGAAGCCGTACTACTCCCCCTACATCACGAAGAAGAAAGACGACGAGGGTTGGTTCCCCGAGAACGTACTGCCCCTAATTGCATATACCCCCGAGGGTGACACCGAGCCCATTGCTGTTCCAGCCACGAAGGATGCGCTCGAGAAGCTGCGGGAAGCGATTACAAAGGCCGAGGCGGCAGGCCAAGACACGCTTGAGGTTCCCTGGCTTCCTAAGCCGATGCCTCTCGAAGAGGCCAAGGATATTGCAGGCACCTTTGATGAGGTGCTGGACGAGGTCAAGCACAAGAAATTCGACCCAGAGCGGCAGGCAGCGGAGCGCAAAGAGAAGCTCGGAGCGAAGAAGACGCTCATTCTTCGGTCAAACATTCAGGCCGTCGACTACGAAGAGCAGCGGCGCGAAGCTCTACTGGCGCTTCCAAGCGAGCCTGAAGACCCTCCTGGTCTGAGCAGTGACTTCACCCTGCTGCCACATCAGCGGCAGGGCCTTACCTGGTTGCAGCATTTGTACAAGTCCCAAGCCGAGCACCAGGTGCGCGGTGCGGTGCTGGCAGACGACATGGGTCTCGGAAAGACCTTCCAGCTCCTGGCCTTCATGGCTTGGCTTGCAGAGAAGGACCTTGATGTCGCCCCAATGCTGGTTGTGGCGCCAGTGTCTTTGCTGGAAAACTGGATGGATGAGGCCGGC
>CAZPSQ010000628.1:0-1669 GCA_964588755.1 uncultured Prosthecobacter sp.
GACTGCTTCCGCCGACGTGCACCGCGCGCTGGATGACGATACCCATGAAGAAATAGGGGAAGAAGTAGAGCCACCAGTGATCCCAGGCTTCGTTCAGGTTGAAGTAAAACAGCGAAAAGGCCGCCAACAGCCAGCCGAGGAGACCAACGAACGGAGCTTTGTCCCCGGCGAGCGTGTCGCGTAGCAACAATCCGGCGGCGTAGACGAGGCCAAGCTGAAAGTTGATGCAAACGAACCAGAGGCCGGCCGACAATTGCTCGTAACCCAGAATGTCCTGCAGAAAGAACAGGTGAGCGAGGAGTTGCGGCAAAGAGACGGGTTCTCCGACCACGGAATCGGGCAACCAGCCACGCGCGACAAGGTAACTCGAAACCGCCAGCGCAATGGCGCCGAGATAGGGGATGACGAGCCGAAGGTAGCGCTGGACGATGAACGAACGCATGCATCTCAGGTTCCAGTTCTGCCGGCTCGTGCTGAGCGCCATGACGTAGCCGCCCACCACGAAAAAAACCTGCGTCGCCCGAGCGTTGAATTCCAGCCAATCGAGGATATCGCCAAGCAGCGGTGCCGCCCATTGCCGCAAGGGCGGATAGAGCGCGAAGTGGTGCCAGAGAATGACAATCGCAGCCACGGCCCGCAGGGCAGTAATGAATTGCTGTCGCTGCTTTTCCTGCGCAATCGGCGTGCTGTTGGCGAACACGCCGGACCCGGCAATCGCTACTGAAAAACTCATTGTCTTCCGTTCGTGTGTAGTGGTGACTTAACGCCTAACTCGGGAAACGGCTGACGCCGTCCGTTCAATGAGTCAGGAAGACACCCGAGCGTACCCGCGTAGCTTACTGTCGATTGCGAGGTTGAACATCGCCAGGCCTCGAACCTGACGCGCGTTTTGCAGCCGAATTCGGATCGCCCAGATGTCCTTTGGCTTGAGCGGTGGCTTCTGCCCGATCAGCTTGCCTTTGTTCCAGGGTTCCTGGGGGTGACTAGATTCCATTTCAGACTCTTTCGTGGCTGCTCGAAGTCTGATTGTTTTCCTGCCCGGCCAACGGCGGCTTTCGGCACAACTGCCGGATGCGTACAATCGGCCAATTGCGGCCGGTCGCCTATCCGTCGGAGCAGCGATCTTAACGGCTGCTTGGCTCTAAAACCTGCCGGAAAGCCTACGCCAGCAACTCGGCCGGAGCGGTCATTGGCGCAACACTGTGCGGACGGCCGGTATGGATCCTTTACCGGCCGTCCGGTGGCCAAGCACTCCGAACGGCGGCTTCGATCGTTTCGCTACGCCCGGTTCCGACCCTGACCGGACGGTCGCTGAATCGAGGGCTTTGCGAAGTCTTCCTGCAGGAACCCGCCATTCGCGAGCGACTTTTGCATCGATGGGGAATCTGCGTATGCATTGCGGCCTACCGATTGGACGGAAGGGCGTGGACTTAACAATCTGCGGGCAGGAGGCAAGGCCCTGCCCTCGATATCAGCAAAGTGCCGTGTGCTGCTGACGCTTGGGCGTGCGTCAGGGTTTTGCATCGACACCCGCTCTTCGGAGAGGGCAGCGGCTGTTTCGCGTAACCGCTGGGCGATGGTCGCAATCAAGTGGGCCCGCCGTCGGCGGCCGGACGGCGGATTACCACCACCACCAGCGTCACCACGGTCAGCGGTACGACAAAGCCCA
>CAZPSQ010000629.1:0-1669 GCA_964588755.1 uncultured Prosthecobacter sp.
CAGGAAATCCTGGAGTGCAGCTCGGAAACCAAGCTCAAGCGGCTGTCCAAGCGGCTCAAACTGGTGGAATCGTTCCTCCATTCGGGTAACAAGCCGGAGTGGATGGTGCTCACCGTATTGCCCGTGCTGCCGCCCGACCTGCGGCCACTGGTGCCGCTGGATGGCGGGCGCTTTGCGACCTCCGATCTCAACGATCTCTATCGTCGGGTGATTAACCGCAACAACCGGCTCAAACGGCTGCTGGAACTCTCCGCCCCGGACATAATCGTCCGCAACGAAAAGCGGATGTTGCAGGAAGCGGTGGATTCGCTGCTGGACAACGGTCGGCGTGGGCGGGCGATTACCGGCAGCAACAAGCGGCCCTTGAAGTCGCTGGCGGATATGATCAAGGGCAAACAGGGTCGTTTCCGTCAAAATCTGCTCGGCAAGCGGGTGGATTACTCCGGTCGTTCCGTGATCGTGGTTGGCCCGACCCTGCGTCTGCATCAGTGCGGGCTGCCGAAGAAAATGGCGCTGGAACTGTTCAAGCCGTTCATCTTCAGCAAGCTGCAATACCGGGACATGGCCACCACCATCAAGGCGGCCAAGAAAATGGTCGAGCGCGAGGAGCCGGCGGTCTGGGATATTCTGGAGGAAGTGATCCGCGAGCATCCGGTGATGCTGAACCGCGCGCCCACCCTGCACCGTCTCGGCATCCAGGCTTTTGAACCGGTGCTGATCGAAGGCAAGGCGATTCAATTGCATCCCTTGGTCTGCACCGCCTTCAACGCCGACTTCGACGGCGACCAGATGGCGGTGCATGTCCCGCTGTCGATTGAAGCGCAACTGGAAGCGCGGGCGCTGATGATGTCCACCAACAACATCCTCAGCCCGGCCAACGGCGAACCGATCATCGTGCCCTCGCAGGATGTGGTTCTGGGTCTGTACTACCTGACCCGCGAGCGGATCAACGCCAAGGGCGAGGGTATGATCTTCGCCGACGTCCGGGAAGTCCACCGCGCCTACGAGAACCGGCAGGTGGAGCTGCACGCCCGGATCAAAGTCCGCCTGTTGCGTGAAGAGATTCTGTCCAATATTGAGACCATCATGCGATCCGCCGAGGCTGAGCAGCTAAGTCCTCCCGTGTTCACACGGGAGGTGCTCGATGCGGACGGTCGGCGGATCGGCGCGGTTGGCGATTGCGTCGATCCCGATCGGATCAGCCGCCTGCGCGGCGCCGGTCTAAAGCGGGCGCCCGTCCAATATCGAGTCAGCACCACCGTTGGTCGGGCGTTGCTGTACGATATTTTGCCCCGGGATTTGCCCTTCAGCCTGGTCAATCAGGTTCTGAAAAAGAAGACCGTCTCCCAACTGATCAATGAGTGTTACCGACGGCTGGGGTTGAAAGACACGGTCATCTTTGCCGACCAGTTGATGTATACCGGTTTCCATTACGCCACCCGTTCCGGTTCTTCGATCGGCTTCGAGGATTTCAAGATTCCAGCCAAGAAAGTTGAACTGCTGGAGAAAGCTGAGCAGGAAGTCAAGGAAATTGACGATCAGTACACCTCCGGGCTGGTGACCAAGGGTGAGCGCTACAACAAGGTAGTGGACATCTGGTCGCGCACCAACGACCAGGTCGCCAAGGCGATGATGGACAATCTCGGCAGCGAGACCGTGGTTAACCGTG
>CAZPSQ010000630.1:0-1666 GCA_964588755.1 uncultured Prosthecobacter sp.
ATTGCTCTCGGTGCCGTTGGAGAAGATGAGGCGCAGGCGGCGGTCCACTTCCCCGGCAGTGGTTTTCAGAGGCTCACCGACCCCGGCGACGTAGAGTGTGATGCCATCGAGAACGAAAAAGTCACCCGCTTCAATCGCACGGCGGCCCGCCTCAATGGGCTTGGACTGGCGCAAACCGGTCTTGACTTCCGTTTGCACGCGCTCGAACAGGGGCCGGAACGTCTCGAAATCCTCGCATGGTTTGCGATCCGCGATCTCCTCGGCGGCACGCTTTTTGGCGCTGGTGCGAACATGGCGCAGGACCGTAATGTCGTCCGCGTCAGCGACATCCGCCAGCTCGGCGGCCAGGTCGTCGATGTCGATCGTTTCATCCGCCGAAGCGGCAACGGTCGGTGCCCCGGCAAGCAAGCCCTGATGATCCAGTGGCTCAAGCAGGGCACGGAAATCTGGGAGCGCGCGCAAGCGGTCGAGCCGCACGGCGTAAAGGCGCTCGAAGATGTCGCAGTCTTCACCATGCTGCGGCGCACGCCCGTACTGCTTAGTAAAGCGTTGGATTTCCTCGAAGCCAGCGATGACGCTCTCCTCGCTGGCCGGGCGTCCGCCCTTCTTCTCGGGCGGCGCGAACTCGGCCAGTTCCGAAGCGAGTTCATCAAGATCGGAGTTACTCATAGCAACCCTCAGCCTTGAAACGCATGAAGGCGGCCGCGCCTTCGGCTAGGTGCTTTTCCCAAGCATCCGGTGAGGTGACTGACGGAACCCGCCCACGCTCGCGCTTGAATTCAACCGCGCGTTTGGCGATCACTTTGGCATCCTCAGGAGTAATTGTCGTGCGCTTGGCCGAGATGGCCGCCGCGACCTGCTTCAAGCTGTCCTCGCTCATGGTCTTGGCGAGGATGGCGTAGGCTTCGCCGAAGGGGTTGATGCGGTCGATGAGGTCGATGTCCAACTCGCGCACGTCCATCGCGAAGCGGCGCACGCCGGCGATCAGGGCGGTGTTGGGCGACCCGTCTCCATCGCCTTCAGTGACAAGCCGCTTGGCCTGTTGCGTGAGGTTGAGAGCGGCGATGGCGTGCTGGCGCACGGCCTCCTGATCTTCGGCGTCAAGATCGGGATACTTGTCCTTGATGATCTTGCCCATGCGAACCTGCGTCAGCTCCTCGTGTACCAGCTCCTCATCAAACAGGCCGCGCTCGATGGCGGTCTTGTCCTGGATGAACGAGGCAATCACCTCGTTCAGATCCTCCCGGCAGATCCGCACGGCGTATTCGCTCTTCGGTTCGGCCAACCCGTTGATCTCGATTTGTACTTGGCCCGTCTGAAGGTTGACGCCGACATTGGATTTGGCCGGATCGTAGCCGCCTTGTCCGTAGTCGAATCCGGGCGTGGGTCCGCTTTCCGCATTCTTCGGCTTGAACTCGAAGCGAGGGGCGAGCACCTGCTCCATTAACAAGCTGGCCGCGATCGCCTTCAGCGTGTCGTTGACGGCCTCAGTGACGGCCTCTTCGGCAGCGTCCGGTTCGGCTATCAGGTTGGTGAAGCGCGCACGTGTCTTGCCCGGCGCGTCGCGGGTCGCGCGGCCGATGATCTGCACGATCTCCGTCAGGCTGGCGCGATAGCCGACGGTTAGCGCGTGCTCGCACCAGATCCAGTCGAAGCCTTCCTTGGC
>CAZPSQ010000631.1:0-1657 GCA_964588755.1 uncultured Prosthecobacter sp.
GCTCCGGGGGTGGATTAAAAATATCCGTCCCGACAGCAAAATCGACCTGACTTTGCGGAGTCCAGACTTTCAGACCAACATGGATGTCCACACGCGAACCATCCTCTCGGCCCTGGAAAAGGCTGGCGGTTTCCTGCCCCTCCATGACAAATCCCCACCGGAAGAAATCCGAAGCCGATTGGGCATGAGTAAAAAAGATTTCAAGAAGGCTGCCGGGACCCTCTTTCGTGAGAGGATGATAAAAATAACCGAAAAAGGCTTGGAGATAAAAACTTAACTTAGTGTCCCACAGCTTTGATTTTTCCCAGTACCTTGTTTGAAATCGAAGCAGAAGGCCCTCAAAACCCTTTTGATGTGGTGTGGATACCATCGACAGGGACTTCGTCCCACCCCACTGTCCGAACAGACAGTGCTCCTATTTCCTTCAGGGAAAGACAAATAAGTGGTTCCGGAAAGCCGGATACCACTCCACCCATGCCCATGGCCTTGTTCAGCGGTTCCGCTGTTCCGCCTGCCTCAAATCCTTCTCCCGCCAGACCTTCGATCTTCATTACTTCTCGAAAAGGCGTCTGGATTGGGCCGAAATCCGGGAAATCGGGCGATCCTGCTGCTCCGACAGAGCCAAAGCCCGGCAGCTGAAGGTCTCTCCCACCACCATCGCCGACAAAATCCATCGTCTGGCCAAGTGGTCCCTGGACAAGCATCATCACGTTCTGAACTCCTATAGGTTTGGGGGCACCTACTGTGCCGACGGATTCGAAACCTTCACCCACAGCCAGTACCATCCCGGACATTTGAACATCCTTGTGGAGTCCTCCAGCCGGATGATGTTCACCTGGGACTATCAGACCATCAGACGAAAGGGCCGGATGTCTCCGGACCAAAAACAAAAGAGAGACCTCTGGGAGAGGGAATGGAAGCCCGCCCGAGGGGCCTTGGGGAAGTCCTTTGCCAGGGCTGTGGTGGAACCCTTGGAGAAGCTGGCTGCTCCGGGAACTGCGGTGGTGCTGGATACCGATGAGCATCCGGTGTACCCCCGGGTTCTGAGGTCTTCAGAGAAGCTGGCAAGTCTCTTTAAGACAGGTATTTATGTGCACAATCAATACAGCTCCCTACTTCCCCGGACCTTCCACAGTCCCCTGTTGGGGGTGAACTACATGGACCGGGAGCTGCGCAAAGACCTGGCCAATCATGTGAGGGAGGGGACTCGATTTTCCCGGGAGGCGAACCACATGGCCGAGAGGGTGAGCATCTTTGCGGTGGACCATAATCTGAACAAGAAGTTCCGGATCAAGGCCCGGAAGTCAGAGGCCACCTGGCACTGGAAGGTCGCGGGATTGGAGGAGTCGGTGGTGAAGAGCGGGACGGAGGGTAAGTTTCTGGGCCGGCCCTGGAGGCGGGATGAGAGCCTGGGGTTTATAAAGAGGATGTGGGGCCGGGACATCCCCGGCCCTCGGAGCAGGGCGAAGGCCAGAATGGCCGGATTCTGGAGGGATTAAGACATTGGAAGCCAGCCGGTAAGAAATCAAAGCTGTGGGACACTGCCTATGGATTCTCCTTGAGAAAATACTGTAGCAACTGGATGAAGTAGTACAAACTTTTATAAATCTCAGTCATCCATTCCTTCAGGTCATGGTCGGTGGAATTCTCCAGGGCC
>CAZPSQ010000632.1:0-1656 GCA_964588755.1 uncultured Prosthecobacter sp.
TCGGTCTTTCGGAGCGGGTGCACCACAAACCCACCGAGCTTTCCGGCGGGCAGCAGCAGCGCGTGGCTATCGCCCGCGCCCTGGTCAACGACCCGGCCATCATCATGGCGGATGAACCCACCGGCAACCTCGACTCGCGTTCGGGCAAGGAGATCATGGAATTGATCTTGCGCCTCAATAAAGACCGGGGCACAACGGTGATCGTCGTCACCCATGATCCGGGTGTCGCGGCGCAGACCAACCGCGTGCTGCACCTGCGTGACGGCTTATTGGAGGACGCATGAACATCGGCCAGGCAATCATCGAGGCACTCGAGTCGCTCAGCGCCAACAAACTGCGCTCCGGCCTCACCATTCTGGGAATTGTCATCGGCGTCGCCGCCGTAATCGCCATGCTGGCGGTCGGCCAGGGCGCGCAAAATACCATCACCGGTTCCATCAGCGGTATCGGGTCGAACCTGATCTTTATCTTTCAGGGTAACATGACCGAAGAAGTGCGTAACCCCCAACCGCTGACCCTCAACGACGCGGAGGCCATGCGCGATGAATTTGTCGCCCCGGATATCGAAGCCGTCGCCCCGGTGATCCAGGGCAACGGTGAGGTATCCTACAACCGCGAGACCACCAACACCCAGCTTACCGGCGTCACCCCAGACTATACCGTGGTGCGCAGCTACGAACTGATCGAAGGCGAGTTTATCAACGCCGATCACCTGCTGGGACGGGCGTCGGTGGCGCTGCTCGGCCCCGACGTTGCCGATGCGCTTTTCAACCGCCGGGAAGGCATCACCGGCGAAACCATCCGTATCGAAGGCCAGCCGTTCCGCGTCATCGGCGTGCTCGCGCCCAAAGGCGGCTCCTCGTTTGGCAGCCAGGATAATGTCATCCTGCTGCCGTTCACCACCGCGCAGACCCGGCTGCTGCGCCGCGCGCGCGAACGCGTGGACGTGATCTTCATCCAGGCCGTTTCGGCGGATTCGGTTAGCCTTGCCAGCCAGCAAGCCTCGGAGATTCTGCGCCAGCGTCACCGCATTACCCTGGGCGAAGATGACTTTACCGTCTTCTCGCAGCAAGATTTTGTGGCGACGGCGCAAACCATCACCGGTGTGCTGACTGTGTTCCTGGGCGGTATTGCCGCCATCTCGCTCCTGGTGGGTGGGATTGGCATTATGAATATCATGCTGGTATCCGTCACCGAGCGCACGCGGGAGATCGGCCTGCGCAAAGCCCTGGGGGCGCGCCGCCGGGATATCCTCATCCAATTCCTATCCGAATCTTCCCTGCTCAGCATGATCGGAGGGATCATTGGGATCGGTCTGGGCTGGCTGATCGCCTTTGCCGTGGGGCGCGTCGCCGCCGCCAGCGGCACCGAGCTAAACCCCGCGGTTGGCATCGATGCCATCCTGCTGGCAACCATCTTCTCCACCGCGGTGGGCCTGTTCTTTGGACTGTATCCCGCCAACCGCGCCGCCAGTCTGGAACCGGTCGAAGCCCTACGCTACGAGTAAAACGTAGTTTTCGGCTTCAAATTATGCCCCGACCGCTAACCGGTCGGGGCATTTCGATCCATCCTTCCATTCAACCTGCGCTTGAATCGCGATTCAACCAACGCTTGATTGCCTTTCGCTGCCCGGCGTGTTACATTCGGTGCATATTC
>CAZPSQ010000633.1:0-1655 GCA_964588755.1 uncultured Prosthecobacter sp.
AGGTCGCACTTATGTAGCCGCCTAGTGTAATTGGTAAATATATACTCGTACTTATCATCGTTCAATTATTACTTTTTCATTAGTACGCCATATTCTGTTTTTAGTTGTAGGGTGTAAACGCCGCTTAGGTTTACTCTCACGCTTTCTTTTGTCTTGATACAAAAGAAACAAAAAATCAAGACTTCATAAAATTTTGCTAAAATTAAGATTGATTTTGCTGACGGTGCTAAGCGCTGCGCGAGATGCAACGCCCCGCCTTCGCACAAGCCTACGCTTAAAATCAATCTTAATTTTTTAACGCTAAATTTTATGAGGCCGTTCGTTGTCATCGTTCAATTACTATTTTTTTGTTTAAGGTTCCATATTCTGTTTTAATTTGCAGTGTATAAACTCCGTTTGGTAATTCTTTGGTAGTTATTGTAGCAGTGTTGTTTTTAAATTCTAATTTTTCTTTTTTTATTACTTGCCCCAATGAATTATAAATAATAAATAATAAATTTTGAATTGATAGTTCTTCATTTATCATTTTTAATTCAACATTTAAAATTTCATTAGCTGGGTTGGGAAATACTTTAAACCACGCTTCGGCTCCGCTCAGCGTGACGTTATTAATACTTACCGCACTGGCATACACCACCACCGTATCATATTTTATTACACCGCAAATATCTTGTTTTACCATATAGGTTTGTGTAATGGCTGCAACGGTGTGTGTAAAGCCTGCGGCGTTGGCAATGGGGGTTGTTGTATTTGTTAAATTATACCATAAACATGCCTCATCTATGCCTACATCTTGTGGCCTGCCTATATAAACTGTGTTACCGGGTATGCCAAAAATATCTGCACCGGCAAAGGCTGGTAAATCTATGGGGATGCAGGAGACGTCGTCGATACATAAGTCTGTCCACTTTTGCGGTAAATATAATGGGTTGATAGTTGCTATGTTAGTTGCCATATCTGTTTTAAAATTACCCAGCAAACAATATTTTTCTATACCTGTTGCTACAAAAGTACCTGTAACCGCAACCCATCCTAATGTATCTGTAATAATATTACCGTTTGGATTTTGAACTTGAGGCGTTAAATAGGTTAAAGGAATATTACTTTTAGTTATAGTATCAATTGTATTATCTCCAAAATAAGCACCAAAGCCGTCACTGCCGTAAGGTGAAAAGTTTGTTATGTTAATGTAAAATTTAACACAATATGTTTTACCACTAACAAGTTTTGCTTTCATTCTGTTTTTTATATAACTTCTCTTTTGATTTCCACAAACGGGATCATTACAATAAAAATTTGTGATTAAAAATGCATTACCAGTTTTTGGATACTGGTATATTGTATTTCCTTGATTAGGTATAGCCCCATTACAAACGTTTGCGTATTCACCACTGTAACTTAAGCCAGAATCTATAGACATCCAGTGTTTAGCTAATGTACCATAGTAAGGTGGATTACAATTATGATATTGCTCAAACCCCCCATTAGCAATATGATTTGCTACTTGAGTTTTAAACACTAAAGTTTGTAAAAGCATGAAACTTAATATATGTGCTTTTAATGCTATCATCTCTCAACCACAACTTTTCTACTTAATATTCCAACCTCGGTTTTTATTAATAATGTGTAAACACCATTATTAAAGTTATTAGTTT
>CAZPSQ010000634.1:0-1653 GCA_964588755.1 uncultured Prosthecobacter sp.
TACGGGGCGGTTGGTCCAGCAATACACCGTGTGAACATCGCCAATCAATCCGGCATCGTACCATTCGCGCATTTGTCTTACACCATCACCTGATGCGCCCTGGTTACCCATCTGTGTTACTACTTTATATTTCCTGGCTGCTTCGGTGAGCATACGCGCTTCGAAGATGTCGTGCGTTAAAGGCTTTTGCACATACGCGTGTTTGCCCAGTTTCATAGCGGCCATGGCTTGCACACCATGCATGTGATCGGTAGTGGAAACCGAAACAGCATCAATGTGTTTGTGTTCGGTATCCAGCATTTTGCGATAATCTTTATAGTACTTCGCTTTCGGAAAATTCTTAACCGAGGTGGCTGCCCTGCGATCGTCCACATCGCACAGGTAAGCAATGTTTACGTTCGGACTTTTAGCAAAACTGGCGATGTCGCTCTGACCTTTGCCACCCACACCAATGCCGGCAATGTTTAGTTTATCGCTTGGCGCGATGTAGCCGTTGCCCAATACATGGCGTGGCACAATGGTTACTGCTGCGGCTGCAAGGCCAGCTGATTTAATAAAAGATCTACGGGTAGTCATAGTGGTTGATTGTTTCTGGTTACTGGTTACTGGTTACTGGTTCTGTTTGTTGCCGGTTGCCAGTTCCCGGTAACAGGTAACTGGCAACCGGTAACTTATTTAACTATCAAACTTCACACTCTCGGCCAGCGTTCGTTCATCATACTTCATGCCATATTGGTCTAACACTTCTTGAGGCACGCCATCCCATTGGTTGGGTTTGTTGCCCATGTAGCCTAAATCTTTAATTCCGATTTCGGAAGTAAAGAAGCCACAGGCGGTGAGGTCGCGCATTAAATTGAAAAACGCAACACCTTGTGCCAGTTCTGGTTTTGCCTTTTCAGGATATGCTATCTCATCAATCATTTCAATTTGCTGTGCTGAACTGCAAGCGGCAAAGTCGGCATTGTAGCGTTTCATGCATTGCAGATCGAGCCACTTCAAGCCACCCCGCATGGGTATTTGATGGCGCGGCATATCTTTTACTATGAACTCAATAAACTCCGGTACCTTGGCTTCTGTAGCCGAACCCGAAGTTTCATCTTTCGGAATGATAATATCCGCCAACAGGCGAATGGTTTTCATTTCGTGCTCATCGAAAAAAGTTTCGCTTAACAGTTTTTGTTCGCGCAATAATTCATCGGGGGTACGATCGATGGTGAACGTAGGCAACTCCGGTGTTTTTTCTTTTGGCGTTTCGCACGATTGGTTGAGTAGGGCAGTAGCACCAAGTGAACCAACGGCAAGTGTTTTTAAGTATTTTCTTCTATCCATAATATTAGTATTGAGTTCTTAGTCCTTAGTCGTTAGTCTTGAGTTAGAATGAATTACTAATTACTCAGGACTATGTACTAATGACTAACGACTATATATTCTGTTTCTTCAACTCTTCAATAATGTATTCACTTGTGCGCATCGATAAAGCCATGATTGTCCACGTTGGGTTTTTATCAGCTTGCGATACAAACGGCCCACCATCTACCACAAAAAGATTATTCACTTCATGGGCCTGATTGAATTTATTTAAGACTGATTTTTTTGGATCGTTGCCCATGCGCGTTGTACCCACTTCATGAATAATTCTTCCAGGTGCTTCCA
>CAZPSQ010000635.1:0-1652 GCA_964588755.1 uncultured Prosthecobacter sp.
CGCCCAAGGTACGCGCCGACCGCGGGCAATCGAAGCTCTCCGCCGCCACCCAGGCCGCCATTCTTGCCGCCAAGCGCGACAACCCGCGGCGCTCGCTGTGCCAGATTCGCCAATTGCTCGAAGCGGCCGGCACCGTCGCCCGTGGCGGCCTCGCCCGCTCGACCATTCACCGTCTGCTGCAGCAGCACGGTCTGTCACGAATCAGCGGCTCGGCCAGCCTGCCGGAAGAGAAACGCAGCTTTGTCGCCGCGACCGCGGGGGCGATCTGGTATGGCGACGTGATGCACGGCCCACGCGTCCCGATCGGCGGCAAACTCGCCAAGAGCTATCTCGTCTCACTGTTCGACGACGCTTCCCGGTTGCTCACGCACAGCGCCTTCTGCCCTGGCGAGACCGCTCTGGACATCGAAGGCGTGCTCAAGCAGGCGGTGCTCAGGCGCGGCATTCCGCTCAAGTTGGTCGTTGATAATGGCGCCGCCTATCGCGCCGAAACTTTGCAGGGGATCTGCGCCCGGCTGGGCATCCATCTCATTCACTGCCGGCCGTACGCGCCCGAGGGCAAGGGCAAATTGGAGCGCTGGCACCGTACCTGCCGCGATCAGTTTCTCAGCGAACTCGACGAGCGCCATATCGCCAGCCTGGACGATCTCAACGCGCGTCTGTGGGCCTGGCTCGAGCAGGTCTATCACCGCCGCCCACATGCCAGTCTGGATGGCCTCAGCCCTTTGGCACGTTACCAGCAGGACTTGTCCAGGATTCGCCCGCTCGGGCCGTTGGCGGCGAAGCTCGATACCTTGTTCCAGCATCGCGTCACCCGGCTGGTGCGCAAGGATGGCACGGTGTCGTATCACGGCAAACGCTTCGAGGTGCCGTTCGAGCTCTCCGGTCAAACGGTGTCTCTGGTGGTCGACCCACACACCGAGGTAGTGATCGGCGTCGAGGAAGGGAAAGCGATCGGTGCGGCGACGCCGCTCGACGCCCTGGCCAACGTCACGCGCCGGCGACGCCAGCCGGACCCGGCGACCAGTGAGCCTGCGACACCCCCGGCGAGCGGCCCGAATCTGATTGAGCTGATCTATCAGCAATACTACGACGACAAGGGGGCATGAGATGGATCTCCAACACTTTGGTTTGCGGCATTCTCCGCTGGGCAAGGAAGCGGCCGAGCTGTGGGATGACGGTGCGCTGGGGCAGTTGGCGGAGCGCTTTGCCTGGTTGTTGCACTCGCCCGGAGTCGGCCTGATCACCGGCGAGCCGGGAGTGGGCAAGACGGCCGCCTTGCGCCAGCTGACCCGAGGCCTGAATCCGCATCGCCACCTGGTGATCTATCAAGCGGAGACGCATTTCGGTCGGCTCGATATCTATCGCGGTCTGGCGCGCGCGCTGGGAGTGGAAGCGGGCTATCGGCGGGCGCAGCTGTGGCGCGATCTGAAGGAGCGCATCCTGCAACTGGTCGATGGCCGCCAGTTGGTGCCGGTGTGGATCATCGACGAGGCGCAGAATCTGCCGCTGGAGTTCTTCCGCGATTTGCCGGCCTTTCTCAATTTCGCTTTTGATACACGCGATGTGATGTCGGTCTGGTTGATCGGCCATCCGGCACTGGCGCAAACACTGGAGCGGGCGCCTTATGCGGCGCTGGCCGGGCGCATTCA
>CAZPSQ010000636.1:0-1650 GCA_964588755.1 uncultured Prosthecobacter sp.
CGTCTCCAGGATCATGTCATCTCCAGGAAAATAGAGATTCAGGTGTTGATCGATCGCTTCGCCCGCCTGCCGCCTCCAAACAGAATTATTTTTTTCCAGTTCCGAGAGACCTTCAAGCACACATCCCTCCAGCCACCCAAATGGCTGGAGCGAAGCCAGCGACGACAAACGACTGAATGCGGCACTCCACGGACTGCGGGGCTCCTTTGCGAGGAGATGCGGAAGAAGGAAGGCCTGCCCCTCTCCTGTCGGTCGGTTCTCACCAAAAATCCATGATGGTGAGGCATTGTCCAGCACCCGCATCCGAATTCCTTCCTTTAAAACCGCAGCGGTCTCCTTTGGTGCCAGATGGAGCTCGAAGGGTTGGCAGGCGTATCCATATCTTAGATCGACTGTACCTAGGACCCGCCCCGAGGCGGCCAGGACCACTTCAATTTTCTTTTCCTCCCTTTCATCGAGAGCCAGCGTGAAACGAAAGCGATCCGCCTGAAAAGGGCCTGAGTTGTTCCAACGCAGAACCAATCCGCGGCGGTCGTTAGGAATCGTCAAGGTCCGCCAGCCGTAGGGAACTCGTTTGTCCGGCGGCAATGGAAGATCCGCTCCCTCGCTCAGAGAAAATGTCACGGGCCTGCAGGTTTGCCTGGTCTGATCTCTCTCCGAGGTGAATCCGTCCGTCTTGGGAGCGGACCAAGCAACACTTGCGCCCGCCAAAGAGGTGCCCACCCCCGCTCCGCCCCAAAAGGCTCGCCTGATGAACGAGCGACGATCTGAAAATTCCTTCATTTTAAAACCTCCCCTGAATTCCCGCGACAATTTTAGGTACAGTCGTTTGGGTTTCCCCAGCTCGTTCGGGAACACCCCAATAGCGTTCGGATGCGAGCTCTGAAAAAATGTTGTCCACGTCACAGAAAAGCTGAAACGCCGATGACAATGTGTAACGAGTCTTGAGATTGACCGTGGTCCGAGGGGCCTGATACCGGAGCCGGGCAGCACTGCTTGCCACACCCACCAGGTAGGTGTCACGCCAGTTGACCAACACTCGAATGTCCCAGCGGGAATTGCGGTAGTTCACCATCATGTTCCCTGTTTTCGGAAGAAAACCCGCCACCTCTGTGGTTGCCACCGTGCCGCCGTAATTTCCCTTCGTTTCCAACTGAGTGTAGTTGGCACCCACGCTGAACCCGCGCCAGAAACCGGGTAGAAAGGTCAGCTGCTGGCTGTAGTTGAGTTCGAATCCACGATAGCGGGCGGATCCTCCATTTTTTGAGGTCACGACGTTGAAGCCCTCATACATCCCATCGTAACCGTTGTTTTGGCCGAACCCGACAAAGTCAGACTGGTCCTGATAAATGAAGTCCGAGACCTCCTTCAAAAATACTCCCGCCGACACCACGCCCGCTCCCTTGAAATAGTACTCCACCGTGTAATCAAAATTGTCCACGTACTGGGGCAGTAGCCCTGGGTTCGTCCGGGTCAAAACCTCGGTTTCGTAGTTGGCGCTCAACTGAGGAATGATCGAGCCAAAATCCGGGCGGCCAATGCCATTGGAATAGCTCAACCGGGTCAGCCAGCGTTTCGTAAGGTCGTACTTGAATTGAATGCTGGGAAAAACGTTGTCGTAGCGACCTGAGCTTTTCACCCGTCCTCCAT
>CAZPSQ010000637.1:0-1649 GCA_964588755.1 uncultured Prosthecobacter sp.
TTACGCACTAATCTGCTGAAGCCACCGTCCAAACAAACGGTGTTGGAGGCATTGCGCGCGCTACGCCAGCGCTCGTTGGTAGAACGGACGGAGACAGGCTTCACACTGCAAAATGTGGTGTTGGAATATCTAACGGCGCAATTGATTGAGCGCATGTACGATGAGCTGACCAGCAGACAACTGATACTGTTTTCGCACTATGCGCTCCTCAAAGCAGAAGCCAAGAGTTATGTCCGTGAGAGTCAACGTCGCCTGATCCTGATGCCCCTGGCGAATCAGCTGGTCGAGCAATGGGGTCAAGCGCGGGCCGTCGGGCAACTCACAACCGTTTTGGCACAGTTGCGTCACGACCAGTCGCGCCAACCTAGCTATGCTGCTGGCAATCTGCTCAACCTACTTGTGCAGCTCAATGGTGATCTCCGTAGCTTTGATTTTTCGCAACTGGCTGTGTGGCAAGCTGACCTGCGCCAGGTGGAAGCCCAAGAGGTGAACTTCCATCAGGCAGATCTCTCTCACACCATTTTTAGAGACACCTTTGGTGCGCTTTGGGGCGTTACCTTTAGCCCCAATGGTGAGCACCTAGCTGCGGCAACGCTGAGTGGTGAAGTGCGCATCTGGCGTATTCAAAATGGCGAGCCGTTGCTGACCTGTACGGCAAACAGAAGCCGCTTGCGCTCGCTTTGCTTTAGTCCCGACGGTCTGCTGATAGCGTGCGGTGGCGATGAAGGGATTGTACGCCTGTGGGAGGTAGCGAGTGGGCACTGTCTTGCTATACTGACTGGACACACCAGTGATATTAACTGTGTCCACTTTAGCCCCGATGGCATGCTGTTGGCCAGTAGTAGCAATGATTATACCGTACGCTTGTGGGATGTGGCGACCGCACTCAACACCAGAGGTGATCACGGCTGCTGCCGCGCCATCCTACAAAGCCATACAAGTCACGTCAATGCTGTCTGCTTCAATCCAGCAGGCACGCTGTTAGCTACTGGTGGCAATGATCTGACAATCCGGTTATGGGATATGGGAACGGTACTTACTCATACCGGCACCAACCATCAGTGTCTGCGTACGCTGCTTGGACACACCTATGAAGTGAATTCACTTTGTTTTAGCCCCGACGGCATGCTGCTGGCCAGTGGGAGTAGTGATCAGACAATTCGGTTGTGGACGGTTGCGGCTGCGCTCAACTCAACAGGAGATAGCGCCTACTGCCAGCAAATTCTGGACGGACACACAGATGCGATATACTCGATCTGCTTCAATGCGGCGGGAACAATGCTCGCCAGCGGCAGTTTGGACCGGACAATCCGATTGTGGAATACAGAGAGTTGGCAGTGTATGGCCACATTACAAAGTACTGTGCATGATATTACCTGTGTCTGCTTCAACCCTGCCGGCACTATTCTGGCCAGTGGGAGTTGGGATCTAACCATCAGCCTCTGGGAAGTGCAAAGTCAAAAATGTATCACCATTCTGCAAGGGTATACCGATGAAATATGGTCAATCGACTTTAGTCCCGATGGGACACTACTGGCCAGTGGCGGCTGGGATCAAGTTGCACGCATCTGGGATGTTTCGGGGGTGCTCAACACAAGCGTTTCGGCTGTACTAAATCCAGTTCCCTTGCGCAGACACTGTCGCACCGA
>CAZPSQ010000638.1:0-1644 GCA_964588755.1 uncultured Prosthecobacter sp.
GGGCGGCCTGGGTCTTGGGTGTGGCCCGGTTGACCTCATCCACCAGCAGCAAATTCTTGAACACCGGCCCCTTTTCATAGCGGAGGGTGCGGCGGCCCTTCTCATCCTCCCCCACGATGTGGGTGCCCAGGATGTCCGCCGGCATGAGGTCAGGGGTGCATTGCACGCGGCCCGGCTCCAGCCCCACCACTTGGGAAAGGGTGCGCACCAGATAGGTTTTTCCCAGGCCCGGCACGCCCTCCAGCAGCACGTGGCCGCCGGAAAAGATGGCCACCAGCACATCCGTGAGCAGTTCGTCATAGCCGACGATGGCTTTCTGCATCTCGGTCTTGAGGTTTTCGAACAGCGGGCGGAAGGCGGCGAGGTCGGACATGCGGCGATTCTCGCTGGCCGCCCCCATTGCGCAAGGGTTGTCTGCGGGGAGACTTGCGGGGCAGGAGGGAAAGACGCGGCCGGGACATCCCCTGTTCCACCTCAACAAGGCCACGATGCGACACCCTGCACCAGCCGGGGCTCCTTGGCGGGATCCAGCCACTTGAGCACCCGGAGCATGTTTTCCTCGCTCATGGCGGTGCAGCCGGAGGTCGGGTGGCCCGGCTTGAGCCACAGGTGAATGAAAATGCAGGAGCCGTGGCCCGGCTGGTTGCGCGGATTGTGCGCCACAACGATGCCCCAGCGGTACAGCCCGCCCATGCGGTGCATGACCTCGGCACCGGTCCAGTCACGCCTGGAGGCGGACACTTTGGCCGAGTCGATGATCTGGTTGTAGTAACGGGACTGCGGGTCGTCGATCGCCAGGAGTGTGCTGGTGATGGGCAGGTAGGGCAGCTTGCAGGAGGCAGGCGCCGAGGGCGGCTCGCCAAAGGCCAGCGGAAGACGGAAGATGCCCACCGGGGCGCAGCCGTCCCCTTCCCGCTTGTCACGAAGGCCGCCCGAGGCAGAGGAACGATGCTCACCCAGGCCCCAGGCAAGGCCTTTGCGACCGATGGTGACGGGGATTTTCTCCCCATGCTGCTGCCATGGCGACTGGAGATCATGTCGTTCCAGCAGGCGCAGGGTGGCCGTGCTGGAGGTTCCATCCGGCGCGGTCACCAGCAGGACCTGACGGCATGCATCGGGAAGATCGGACGCGAAGCAGGCGGGAATCATGGGGCTGACGGGAGAATATAAACCACTAATCAGACACTAATAGCGACACTCATTCCGGCCCCTGATCAGACGCTGACATCACTGTTTTATTAGTGGTTCAAATCCGCTTTTACCACAGCGCCCTCAATCCATCTGGACGAGGATCTCGCGCGGCTTGGCCCCCTCGCCAGGACCGATGATGCCGCGATCTTCGAGGATGTCGATCATGCGGGCGGCGCGGCCGTAGCCGAGGCGGAGACGGCGCTGCAGCAGGCTGGTGCTGGCTTTTTTCTCCTGGCGGATGACCTCCAGGCACTTCTCCAGGCAGTCCAGCTCCTCAGCGCTGACGCCATCGCCGTCCTCACCTTCCTCGTCGCCAAACTCGCCGCTTTCCTCGTCCACCTTGACGTCGAAGACGGGCTTGCCCTGGGCAACGCAATGGTCCACCAGCGCGTGGATTTCATCATCAGTGACGAGCGCGCCCTGGCTGCGCACAGGCTGCGCCCCACCCGGCGG
>CAZPSQ010000639.1:0-1638 GCA_964588755.1 uncultured Prosthecobacter sp.
AAAAAGGAAAAGGCGACTCATTTCATTGAGCTTGTTGACAAGAAAGAGCAAGTTGCCCAGCATAAAGGCTACGCCACCCCATTGCGCGACCCGATTACTTAAGCGCATTGCTGCGTTCTCCTATGGCTTGGATAACAGGCTCAGTTTGGCAAGTGAAGCCAGTTGTTGTTACCGGTTTTCGCTATTCTTTTGGCAGTCGATCCACTTGCAGGCAGGCGATAGCCGAATTCCCTTACTCAAAGCATCGCGACTGTATAGGCGATCATCTAGATCTCCAGTGTTCGAACTGGGTCGGCAGTAGAATGTTGTAACGTCGTTTGTACATTATGCCCCCTGCTGTGGCGATGTTTAGTAGCCGAGCGGGGATGGGGCGCAATATCCCTGCTCGGCTACTGGCATGCCCATCCTTTGCCTAACTGGGCCCATCAGCCAAGGGTGTAATCGACATTTGAAGATAGGGGTGAAGCGGAAACGACGCCAAGATCTGCTCTACGGCCGCTAGCGAGTCGGCTTGATAAATCTGCCACGCCCGCGATTGGTCGGCGGCCAAATAGAGCGCTAAACGCACGCCTTGCCGATCTAACATTTCCCCGTGCGCGCTCTCCGCCGGGATCAAGGCGAGCATTTCGGGGGTAGGTACTTGCTTAAACGAACTTTCGACTAAGAATTTCATTGGGTAAGTCTCCTTTCACGGTATCAGCGCGGTTCATTATCTGCATGCAGCTCACAACACAAGGACCTTTATAGCCATCATTATCGCACCTTCGGGGATCAGGGGCATGCGCTTGTTTACCTATCTTCCGTGGGGAATTTTCCTTAAGCCCCAACCATGTGGACAAGTAAAATTACCTAGCGAAGATAGAAGGGAGTAGCAAGATAGTAAACAAGCGCACACCTTGTCTCCCTGTTTCCCTATTTTCTACCCTTCCCGCAAATACTCGTCAAAAAAGGCAATCGTCCGCTCGATAAATAGTTGATCGCCTTGGCCGACAAAGGTGTGGGGCATGCTGGGGTAGGTGTAACATTCTACTGGCTTGGCCAAGGCTTGCAACTGCGCACACAGTTCCTCGGACCAGGCCAACGGCACCTGATCGTCAAACTCGCCATGATGAATGCCCACGGCGGCGGTGATACGGTCCAGGTAGTTGCTGGGTGATACACGCTGTAGGACAACATCATCCGGGGCAGCATCGTCGGCCCACAGCCCGCGCCCACCGTTGCTAACGAAGATAATCCGCTCGTGGTTGCGCTGTTCGTCGCCGCTCATCGCGCCGTAGAGAATGGCGGCGCGCACATGTGAACTAACGGTAATGGTGCGCAAGGTAACGCCACCGCCCATACTATGTCCCCACAGCCCGATCAGCGCCGGGTTGGCTTTGACCAATGGACCGGGTTGGCCGCCCTGTTTGCGGATCAATTCGATCAGATTGAGCACCTCGATGGCAAAGCCGGTGCGAAACTCGTTGGGGCCGGTATCCGAAGGCGGGTAGTTGCGAAAGTTGGGGTGGATGGTGATATAGCCGGCCGCAGCCAGAGCATCGGCGTAGCGCGTCGTGTAGGTAAGGGTGTTGTAAACAGCTGGGTCGATATAGCCGTGATTGACAATAACAACCGGAAATGGCCCGTCGCCCGTCGGCA
>CAZPSQ010000640.1:0-1635 GCA_964588755.1 uncultured Prosthecobacter sp.
AAAAACAGTCAGGACAGGATCTTTTCCCACTGTCAAAAATATTGGACGACTTACCGGAACTTTTGTCTCAAGGAAACGGTGAAACAATAATCCATATTGACCAAACATTTGGAATACAATCCAAACCTGCATTTCAAGAGTTTACCGATAAACTTTCCAAGAAAGCGCATCTTTTAAGCGCACTTTGCACTTGTTTATACGTAAACGAGCCTTCTGGAACACAGGATTGTTTTACTGGCCACTTTCTGATACGAAATAACTGGCAAGACTCACAAGAATTTAT
Source organism: uncultured Prosthecobacter sp. (assembly GCA_964588755.1). Classification (GTDB taxonomy): domain Bacteria; phylum Verrucomicrobiota; class Verrucomicrobiia; order Verrucomicrobiales; family Verrucomicrobiaceae; genus Prosthecobacter. The sequence continues at coordinate 284 of CAZPSQ010000640.1, forward strand.
CGAAATACGTGTTGCTGTTGTTGGAAATGTTGATTCTGGTAAAAGTACTATGCTTGGTGTCCTGACAAAAGGAATTTTAGACGATGGTCGTGGGAAAGCACGTATCCAGCTGTTTAAACATAAACACGAGATTGAAACTGGAAGAACCTCATCAATAGGGCAAGAAATCATGTGCTTTGATCAGGGAGGAAATGTTATCAAATGCATCGAAAGTGTTGGAACCTCCTCCACTGCTCACCACAAGCTCTCCTGGGAAGAGTTAGGGATGCGTGCTACAAAAGTTGTCAACTTTATTGATTTGGCTGGACATGAGAAATATCTCAAGACTACAATGTTTGGATTGACTGGATTTGCTCCTGATTTTGCTATGCTAATGGTCGGTGCTAATATGGGACTGGTGGGGATGACCAAAGAGCATTTATCACTCGTCTTTGCACTTAATGTTCCGGTATTTATTGTAATAACAAAGATTGATATGTGTCCACCGGAAGTCTTGGCTGAAAATATTCGACAAATTCATAAGCTACTTCGGTCAAACTCTTGTCGAAGGGTTCCTGTCATGATTAAACAAATTGAAAATGTTGTTGGTCTGATGAAGAGTATGGTGATTGAGCGAATGTGCCCCATCTTTCAAGTATCGAATGTTTCTGGTGAAGGGCTTTCTTTATTGAGTTCATTTTTGAATTTACTTCCTTCCCATATGAAATTTCATCCTGAACTCCCGATTGAATTTGAAATCAACGAGCATTTCTCAGTTCCTGGAGCAGGTACTGTGATTGCAGGTAATTTGATTAAAGGAACTCTCGCACTTGGTCAGACTGTTTTACTTGGTCCTTCTTCAGATGGTTCTTTTATTACCACAAGTATTAAAGGAATTCAACGTAAGAGAATGGAAGTGGAAAGCTTAGTTGCTGGACAGTATGGCTCAATTGCACTTAAAAAAGTTAAACGCTCTATCCTTCGAAAAGGGATGGTATTACTTGGCAAAGACCATCCTTCTCTTATTTCACCTGATACTCCTAATCGTCCTGTTTGTACTGGTCGTACTTGTTATGAGTTTGATGCTGAGGTGCTTGTCTTGTATCACTCTACGACAATGACCCTAAATTATCAATCGATGCTTCATTGTGGGGTTGTTAGACAGACTGCCTCTATTGTAGGGATTGGTGAGCGTACTTGTTTGAGAACTGGGGACCGAGCGATTGTTCGATTTAGATTTCTCAAGCGGCCAGAGTTTTTACGTGAAGGCTCTAAGTTGTTGTTTAGGGAGGGAAGAACAAAAGGAGTAGGAAGAATTATTAAACTGCATGAATGATGACAAATGAGATTGTATTAATAAAACAGAACATTTC
>CAZPSQ010000641.1:0-1626 GCA_964588755.1 uncultured Prosthecobacter sp.
GTTTTTAACGCCACGAAAAAGGCGCTGGGGGAGATCGCGCGGCGGTACTACCCGGGCATCAGCAACTGGGGGGCCGGAGCAACTGCGCCGGCTGGCGGACCGCATCGACCGCGCGGCGCTGAACTACAGCCAGGATCTGAATGAGCTCCAATTCACCTCCGATGAGGAGGAGCTGGGCTGATAATCCGTGGCCGCTGCGGCCCCAGGGGCAAGGTGATTGCGGAACGAAGCCGAATCAATGGACTGGCATTCACGGGGGAATCCGGTATTTTGATGACATGCTCACGCTAGATCACAGTCCGGTGCATTCCGACCCCAGGGTGTTGGGGGGCACTTTGGTGTTTAAGGGTACCCGGGTGATGGCTCAGACTCTCTTGGACTACCTGGATGCAGGCGACACGCTGGAGGAGTTCCTTCAAGATTTCCCCACTGTGTGCCGGGACGACGCAACCCTTTTCCTTCAATTGGCGCGTGAAGAAAGTCATTCTTGATGAAAATCTTCCGCAGCCTCTACGCCACCATTTGGCGGAGTTCGATGTGGTCACGGTACAATATCAGGGGTGGACCGGCATCCAAAACGGCGAACTGATTTCCCTGATTGATGGCAGGTTTGACGTTTTTTTGACTGCCGACCACAACCTGCGTTATCAGCAGAATCTTAAAGGCAGGAAGATCGCGATTGTGGAGCTTCCTTTCATTCGTCGCGGAGAAATCGCGAAGTATGTGAATCGGATTTGTGAGGCAGTCAGGTCTGCCGAGGTGGGGGATTACATCCAGATTCTGTCCGAACGTTGACCGAAATCAAAGATCCGCCTGCAAAGACGCTGCTGCGGAATCGGAATTCCGCGCGCCTGGGCGGCTGTCACGCTTCAAGTGAATGGTGGGCGGTAAGGACTGCGGAGTTCACCCCGCCCGCGTTTTTGACAAACGCGGCTACTTCCCGGATTTCCTCTGCGGTTCTCTGTGTCCTCTGTGGTTGAAAAGGATCCTTTTGCCATAGGAGGCGAGGCGTGAAGATGCGGCTACGGCTGAGGCAGGGCAGCGATGCGGGCCATGACTTCGTCGGCGAGGTGCTTGTAGAGGTCTTTGGCAGGGAGGTGGGCGATGCTGGCGAGGTCCGGGCGATAAAGCTGGCCGACGACGAGGGTGATGCTGGCGGGGCGCGGGAGCTTGTGCTTCCGGGAGAGGGCCTCGTAGGTGCCGTAGATGCGCACGGGCAGGACGGGGGCGGCGGCTTTGGCGATGAAGAGGCCGACGCCGGGCTCGGCGGGGAGGAGCTGGCCGTCAAAGCTGCGGGTGCCCTCCGGGAACATGAGGACGCGGCCGCCGCCCTTCAGCAGGCGGATGGTGGTCTTCAGGCTGGAGGGGTCCGGCTTGTCCCGGTCGATGGGGATGGACTGCCAACTGCGCAGGATGGCACCGGCGAGGGGGTTGCTGAACAGGCTCTTGCGGGCGAAGAAGTGGATGGCGTCCGGAAAGGCCTGGCCGATGAAGGGGGGGTCCAGGAAGGAGGCGTGATTGATGCAGATGAGGGCGGGGCCGTCAAAGTGAAGCCCTCCTGCATTGACGATGCGGAAGTCAAACAGGCCAGGGGCGAGCTGGCTGAAGAGGTGTTTGCCGATGGCG
>CAZPSQ010000642.1:0-1626 GCA_964588755.1 uncultured Prosthecobacter sp.
TTACCGCATTCACTTTGTGCCTGAAACACGCACCGATTACCAGAACTCCTGGACGACAACCGATGCCAGGATGTTATACGGCACGAAGCGGCTGAAAGAAATCCGGGTGGAACACGATCCCACCGGGACCTGGACCGCGCCAACCCTGGTGCGCAAATACATCTTTGGCTACGCCACCGACACGGCCACGACCAACGTGATCTTCCCCCGCTTCCATTGGAGTCATGGCGGGCACACCCTGACCTTGACTTCGCTCCAGGAGATCAGCGGGGATGGAACGTTATCGTTGCCTGCCACCACCTTTGATTACGGCGATGAGAATGGCGATGGGGTGGATGAATTCATGCACCTGACCAAAGTGGACAATGGCCTGGGCGGGCAGGTGGTGATGCAATATGCCCGCTGGTCCTATTTTGACGATTTCAACGATGCGCTACGCTCCTTGCAAACGGAATTTGGGGCAACTGGCCAAGAATGTGCTCCTGGGATAGGTACCCTTTGGTATAAGGTATATGAAACTGGCTATCCTGGACCAGTTAAATGCGATTCCACAACCTATCTGCAAATCGGAGATACAAATGTACCCGGTCAAGCTGCAATTGCCCATCGAAGCATCCCTGAGCATGTGATCAAACCGGGTAGCCAATACCGCTTCTATTTGCGAACACGTTCTCACGTAGGTACGACTGACGTCAATTGGGGTTTCATTGATACCAGCCTTCAGAGTCCCAATCAAGTAATGATATATTCGGATATGGTAGAGCCGCCGATAATAATTGGTACTGAATTTAAAGATATAGAGGGAACTCTGGATATGCCAACCAATTTCGATCCTGCTCAAACAACCTTGCGGATCGAAGCGGATGGGTGCTTTATTCTCAAACTTCAATTCATGATGTACCCGACATACTATCGCGTCACCTCCAGGACGATTACGGATTCCGCCACCGGACAGAGCCACACCACCACCTATCGCTACGATAATCCCTCCTCGAATACGGAATACACCTCGGCAGCGGTGGATGCGGCAGGGAGTGATTGCAGCAGCCTGTATACTTGCGCCATGCGTGAATATCGCGGGCACGCGGTGACGCAGGCGACCGATCCCTCCGGCCTGACGGGTGTCACCTGGTACTACCAAAGCGATACGCTCAAAGGCAAACCCTATCACACCATGTCCGTGAAGCAGGATTATGCCGATGACTTTGAGCAGCCTTTGAGCCAGAACACTCATTGGACTGCAACCAGCGGTGTGACCGGCCAGGCCAGCATCTACAACGTGGACTTTGACGGCGCATTAAAAGCCGAGAACACCCAAAGTAACTGGAACGTCAGTATTACCCACACGGATTACAGTCTGAGCAATGGAGATGGTGCGGTGGCGCAGTTCCGCTTGAGCGGCGCGGCTGCCCAGGGTGAAATTGGCCTGGCAAGCGCCAGCGGAAAGTATTTCGGCGTGCTTGTCCAGCCCAACAACGGACAACCGGAAGCCCTGCTGCGCTATGACACCGGCTCTGGCTTGCAAACCGGTGCGCTGCTGATCGACCGCAACCATTTTCAACTGGATCGCTGGTACGTGATCAAACTCAGCGTGGATAACGATGATGGCTTCAAGGTGCGCCTTTG
>CAZPSQ010000643.1:0-1625 GCA_964588755.1 uncultured Prosthecobacter sp.
TTGTTTGATCCGGCCTCGAATCCCCTGCTCCCGCCAAATGCCCCTCGCCCCCTTCGACCTCCAGCCACGCACCCGCCTCATCTACGGCAACGGCACGCTCAACCGTGTCGGCGAACTGGCCCGTGAACTGGGCACACGCGCCCTCATCGTCAGCGATCCTGGCATCGTCAAAGCAGGCTACGTTGACCGCGCCGCCGTCCTCCTGCGCGAGGCCGGCCTCACCGTCGAGATCTTCGGCACCGTCCGCGAAAACCCCAGCACCGAAGACGTCGCCGCCTGCATGGAGGTCGCCCGCGCCTTCCAGACCGATCTCATCATCGGCCTCGGCGGCGGCAGCAGCATGGACACCGCCAAGGGCTGCAACTTCATTCTGACCAACGGCGGCCGCATGCACGACTACTGGGGCACCGGCAAGGCCACCAAGCCCATGCTGCCCCTGATCGCCATCCCCACCACTTCAGGGACCGGCAGCGAGTGCCAGAGCTATGCCCTCATCTCCGATGCCGAGACCCACGTGAAGATGGCCTGCGGCGATCCCAAGGCCGCCGCCAAGGTCGCCATCCTCGACCCCGAGCTCAGCGTCTCCCAGCCCCAGCGCGTCACCGTCTGCACCGGCATGGACGCCCTCTCCCACGCCCTGGAAACCGCCGTCACGAACAAGCGCACCTCCATCTCCTGCCTCTTCTCGAAGGAAGCCTTCTGCCTCTGCAACGAAGGCTTCAGCCGCGTGCTAAAAAATCCGAACGACCTCGAAGCCCGCGCCATGATGCTCCTCGGTGCCGCCTACGCCGGCACCGCCATCGAAAACAGCATGCTCGGCGCCGCCCACTCCTGCGCGAACCCCCTCACCGCCAAGTTCCACGTCGTCCATGGCGAGGCCGTCGGCGTCATGCTCCCGCACATCATCCGCTTCAACGCGCAGGATCCCGCCATCGCCGCCATCTACGCCACCTACTTCGCAGGCGACCTCGCCGCGCACATGACCAGCCTCCTGGAGCAGGCCGCCATGCCCACCACCATCAGCCACTACGGCGTCACCGAAGCCGACCTCCAAGCCCTTGCCGAGATGGCCGCCAAGCAGTGGACCGCCCAGTTCAATCCCTGCCTGCCCAGTGTGGATGAGTTTGTGGAACTCTATCGCGCTGCCCTGTAGGAAGCACTCCTGCCTGCGGACGAGCGTCCTAAGGCTCACACTTCACGCGAAGCATAGTAGCCATTCTCGCTCCTGCGAGATGAGCCGAGCGTTGCCTCAATCAGGTCAGCGGAGAAAGTCCGTACCACTTCCGTGTTGGCGAAAGCACTGGGCCCATCTTGCAGGAGCACGATAGCTACGATGCTCACGCATCGCGACGTTGCATTCAAACTCAACAGTTGCACCCCGCCCGCAGCAAAGCCAATGCATGCCCCAACCCAGCATGCCCGCATCCCCCACCTCACAGCCCGGCATCGGAATCGGCCCCTCCATCGCCGCCGCCTTCCGCCGCAACCGCGTGCCCTGCCTGCTGCTGAACCTCCTGGCCCTCGTCCTCGTCATCAGCTACTACCAGGTGCCCGCCCTGAAGGAAACGTGGCAGTCCATCGGCCAGTTCAAAACCCGCTGGGCCTTCGCCTTCTCCTGCGTCTCC
>CAZPSQ010000644.1:0-1624 GCA_964588755.1 uncultured Prosthecobacter sp.
GGCCGATCAGCACCTTGAAGGGGTACGGGTCGTTCACCGTGCCGTCGATCGGCACACGGCCGATGAGCGCCGTCATTGCGATCGAGCCCATCAGCGTCGAGTTGGACGGCACCGTGTAGACCGGCTTGGCGGATGGGCGCACCGCGCTGGCGGCCTGCGCGCCGGCATCGGCCGCCGTATCGGCGGCGTTCGAGAGGGCCTTCTGCGCCGGGCCGAAGCTCGTCGGGAAGTTCAGCCCGCCGGTCGTGCCTCCGGTCTTGGCCTGCGGCTTCGCGTCGTCCGGCTCGACCCAGCGCGTGCCACCACCGCTGCTGGGGCGGACGCCGCTGCTCTGACTGCCGCCGAAGTTTTTGCCGTCGCCGTCCTCCAGGCCAAGCCCGACCGGCAGATCGGCCTGGCCGCCCTTGCCGGAGAGGCTGTCGAGGCGTCGCTGCAGGTCTTGCAGCAGACCCTGGGTCTGCTGGCGGTCGTTGGCCACCTGCTCGCGGTCCTGCTGTAGGCGGCTGCGCTCGCCGTCCAATGCGGTCTGGATGCGCTGGTCGATCGCGCCCTCCCGGGCCCGCATGCGCTCGTTCTCGGCCTTCTGGTTTTTGTTGTCGGTGAGCGCGGTCTGCAGCTCGTTGCGCAACTGCTTGACCTGAGCGACCAGCGTAGCGACGGTATCGCGCGGCGTGTCGCCCTCGACGCCCAGTGCCTTCATTTCCTCGGGCGTGAGCTGGCTGGCGGCGCCGGCCAGTGCGGGCTTGGCGCCCCGCTCGCCGGAGAACAGCTTGATGCCGACGAAGACCAGCAGCAGCCCCACCGGAATCAAGAGCCACTTCAGGAGCGGGTTACTTTTCATCGCCGGCTCCCTCGATCGTGCCGGCGGCCCCGGCAGGCGGCAGATTCACGGCGGTATCGATGCGGCCGATTCTCGGCAGCAGCGACTGGGCCAGGCCATGCCCGCGGGTGACGAGGTAGACCACCGTCGTGTCGGAAGACTGCCCAGTTGCCCCCAAGGTCGGGTGCTGGAACGTCGCCGCCACGAAATTACCCTGCAGGGCGCGCGGGTCGAGGTCCAACCAGCGTGCGGTGGTATTGGTGAGCCGCACGGCCGTCACCCACTGGTCTTCGAGCCGCCAAGCGGCCAGCGCCCGTGCACGCACCGGCAGCGTGGGCAGCAAGGTGTCCAGCGGCAGATCGCGCCGCAGGTTCACGCGACCGATGCCGGCGACAGGTTCCACCGTCCGCAGCGGCGCATACAGGTTCTGTGCCGCGTAGCGGGTCAGGATCACGGCCACTGGTGTTTCGCGCCTGGGGGTAGGTGTGGTCCCTGATGCGGAGGTATCGCGTTTCTCATCGTCGTCGGTGTGCGGTGACGCGCCGGCCTGCTCACCGTAGTGCGCAGGCGTCGCTTCGCCTTCGACGATGCGCACCGGTTCCAGCGCGGCCTGGCCAGGCTTCGCCGGCTCGGCGGCGATGTCGAGCAGGATCAACGCGCCGGATTCCACGTCCTGCAGTTGCAGCCGCGTGGGTGGGATGGGCTTGCTCGCGCGCAGGTAGATCGCGCCGCCCGCGCTCTGTACGCGGAGGTTTTCGCCGACGCCTGCCGGCACGCCGATGCGCACGTTGCGGTCGATGAAGA
>CAZPSQ010000645.1:0-1621 GCA_964588755.1 uncultured Prosthecobacter sp.
TCGAGCAGCAGCGAGAACAGTTGATCGACGAAGCCGCTTTCACACCAACTCTCGATTTGGGTGGAGATGCCTCGTTTGCCCAGCACTGCGCCGTGCACGATCTCATCAATGGTGTCCACCACAATGCCCGCAACCTTGATCGATGGTGCTGAAATGGCCGTGCCCAGTTCCGCCAACTGATCCGTTCGCTTGAGGCCCTTGCGATACATCACCTCATTGGCGCGCAGTCCCTGATCTTGCCAAAAGCGCGACCACTGCGTCGGCTCAGGCGAGGTGGACTCGATCGTATCCGCGAACTCTCGTGGTTTGAGTCCGGAGAACAGCGCCTGCCGGGATACCGACGTCAGCGTAGGGAGCCAGGCAAAACACGCGCTTTCCTCGAAGCCGAGCTTGGGCGCTCGCTTAGCCAGGGCTTCGCGGATCTGAACCCACTGGTCCACGGCAAGACCATCGAACACCAGCAGGGCAATCTTGGCCTCGCCTGCACCACGTCGCATCGAAAGGAAGCGCGGCACGTGGTGCACCATGACCGGCCCCTTGGCGACTGGCAGCGATGGCAGGTCGGCATAGTGCTTGGTCACCCATTGCCGCAGACGCTCGTCGGTGGTGGCTTGCAACTCTGCGATGGCGGTTTTCAGCCCTTCGGCGCGAACTGTGTCCAATGAATGAAATCGGGCAAGCACCTCACCGTACCGGCGGGACAAGTTCGCCCAGTCGCGATAGGACGATTCCAGCGTTGGCAGCGACTGAAGAATTCCCTTGATACCTTCTGCGACCAGATTTCGCAGTGCCAGCGGGTCTTGGACGATGCCCACCTTCGCCCATTCCGGGATGCTGACAGCAGACCCCTGAACAGCGAGCGGGTGAAGCAGACCATCCAGGAACATGGTGTCCACGATCACCCGAACATCGGGGTGCTCAAATGGCACGTCGGCCTTGGCAAAGAAGTCTGGTGGTGCAGGCTCACCGATTCGCGTTCCCGTCAAACCAAGACGCGACAGGTAGCGGTACCAAGCATCCTGGACGACACGAAGCAAGGTGCCCTTCGATGCAAACAGCTCGCTGATCGGTAGATCCTTGAACGCCGAATGATCGCCAAGCACGTGCGCCACATGGTCTGCCAGGACCAACGGCAGAGCTGAGTCGCGGTAGTGCAACCGCAGCAACTCTCGCCAAAGGTCCTCAGGCCGCGAGATCAGATGCGGGCTGATCTTGAAGATGTGGGTCAGAACGAACTCTTTGGTCGCTGACTCGCCCAGGGCCTGCGATGCATGCTTTGCCTGCGCTGCGAACAGCGCCTCATGGTGTTCAGCGCCAATCTGTCGAACGACGGGATAACTGAGCTTCGGAAAAAGGTTGGCAAGGCTAAGGCTGACGCGGCGCGCTTGGCTCAGGTAGTCCCAAGGCAGGCCATTGACGTTTGTGCCACGCAGATGCAGCACCAGGGCCTTGGCCGACGCATCTTCGCCACGGTCCCAAGCGCTACGATACCGATCCTCATACTCGGCGCGAAACGCAACCGAGTCCTCAAACGGCATCAGCTCAAAACCTCGTTCTCGCATGCCTGACAGCACCTGCTCATCCAACAGCACATCGTCAGGGTCGGCGGCGATCCACAGGC
>CAZPSQ010000646.1:0-1618 GCA_964588755.1 uncultured Prosthecobacter sp.
TCATTTCATTCACCCCACCTACGCGAGCTGCATGGATTGCGCGTCACTCGTCGAACGCCACGCTCCGCCAGTCCGGCGGGGCTTTCCTCACGGCAGAGAGGAGCGTACATTAAATCCGTTTTGTACATTTCAAGGAGCTTCCCATGCGCACTTTCAGCGCCAGTGAGGCGAAGCAGGGTCTGGCCTCGGTGCTCGACGCGGCAGCCCGCGAGCCGGTGGTCATCCAGCGCCAGAAGCGCGACGTCGCGGTGGTGATGTCGATGCAGGAATACGAGCGCCTGGTGCGACTCAACGTGGCCGAGTTCCAGCGCTTCTGCGACGCGGTCGGCGAGCGCGCGGCGGCCGTCGGCATGGACGAGGCCAAGCTCGCCGAACTCCTCGCCGATGACTGAAGCCGCGGCCTGGGTGCTGGATACCAACACCCTAGTCAGCCGCCTGCTGGTGCCCCGCGGTACCGCCGGGCAGGCAGTCGATCACGCGCTGGCGCGCGGCATCCTGCTGGTCTCCGAGGCCACGATGGAGGAACTGGTCGAGGTGCTTTCACGCCCCAAGTTTGACCGCTACGTCGCTCACGATGAGCGCCGCCGCTTCATCGCGATGCTGGGCGGCATCTCACGCCTGGTGCCGATCACCCACCGCGTCGAGGCCTGCCGGGATCCACGTGACGACAAGTTCCTGGATGTCGCGCTGGCCGGCGAAGCGCGCGCGATCGTGACTGGCGACCGTGACCTGCGGGTGCTGCATCCGTTTCATGGGGTGGCAATCTTGAGTCCAGCGGAATTCGTCGAACGCTTCTAAAGCGCGGCCACGCTGAGGTGTCAGCCCGCAGGCCGAACGGAGCGGCTGCTGCGCTTCACTGATGTTCGCGGCCTCAAAACGCGAACGGCCGTTCCGGCCGAGCTGCTGAACGTCGCTCGGCGCAAGCAACCGTCGCTTGCCGGTCGAAAAAACTTCACCAGCGAGCGGCAGCTTACGGGAAGCGAACCTTCAACGTCGGCTTACCGGCGATGAACTCGAGGAGTCGTCGGTCGCAACCCGACCCATAGCCGACCGCCGGCGCGAAGGAAAGCAGACGTTCAACGTAGAAGTGAGGGGCGGCCGGCGCGAAGCGTAGGGAACCACCAGCGCAGCTTGTGGCCGTCCCTCTCGACTGCCGCGTTGGGCGTCATGGATTGCAACCAGCGCCGATAACAGCTAGTACAAAAAGTAAAATGCCGAACGATGCAATGAGAGCGTGCAAAGCGACCCAAAATACCCCGAGCCTCCAAACATGAAGTCGGGGAAACCGCTCAAGCGCCTTTCTATCTGCCGTGCGCTTCAATTCAATAATATTGCTGCCAGGGACAGATTCTTGAAGGGCGAGCCGATATTGGCGAGCGCGCTCCATGCAAACGAAGAATCGCTCATATTGCTTGGCGCTGAATACGCCGCCAAAGACGCCGATTGCGACTAGAAAGAGTGCGGCTGGAATGTCGGCTACGCTCACCACCTTATCCATACCGACGATAGCGAGTACGCCGGCGGCAAGCGCGGAAAAGAACCCTGTGACTGTTGCCCGCTGCTGCTCCGGAACGTGTCAATGACTTTGAGACACCGATGCACATCAATTTAGTGAGCA
>CAZPSQ010000647.1:0-1617 GCA_964588755.1 uncultured Prosthecobacter sp.
TCCACAGATATTTTTGAATATCGTGATTGGTAGAGAACTTGTACTCAATCCACATGCTCCCATACACGAAGCTGTATAAGTAGCAGATGTTTGAAATGATGTTGTTTGGAATGAAAGTGGTAATTCTGGCGTTGTTACAGATTCTACAATAGAAACGGAAGTCGTTGCGGTTTGAGGGTCTTGATTAATTGGAGCTGTACTAGGCTCGATAGGATCGTTTGAGATGTAACTCCAACGAACTGTAGTTGGACAGCCCCTCGCAATTAGTGTGGAGGCATTTTCTGGGTCAATACTCAATTCAGTGGCAATCAACTCGGGAGCTTCAGGAGTCTGAGGGCGATCTCCTACGAATATCTCCTTTGCACCGCAAGGAATTGTCCCGTTTTTCTTTACTAAAATAGTGTATGTGCCCGATTTAGAGACATTTACCGAAGAAGTAGTGGCGGTAAATCCATCGGGGCCACTCCATTCATAGCTGGTATTGGCGTTTGTATTGGTGATGGTAGGCGTCAAACTTAAGTCACCTATACAAGCTAAGTTTGCAGTACTAGCAAGAGTTATTTCAGGGTCTAAATTGCTTACTGTTTTGGAAGAAGAAAGAGTACACCCTTCATAGGATAAAGATACGGTATATGTGCCTGTTTGGGCAGCACTGAAAGTAGGTGTAGTTGCCACAATAGTGCTATTTGAACCCATTTTCCAAGCGTAACTTATTGGAATGTTTGAGGGTAAATTTGAGCTGGTTGCAGCAGTTAAAAGTGCGGTAGGGCTTTCGCACCCAATCGACGATGAACCAGTGATAGAAAGTGTAGGAGCCGCATGTAATGTCACTGGGGTACGCGTCGTACTTTTACATTGAGTGGTTATATCGCGTGTTTCTACATAATAGACTCCTGTTGTGGGAGGAACAAAACTTACGACACCAGTACCACCGCTCAATGGTGTACCTCCTGTTGCAGAGGAGTACCAGTCTGCGGTTTGCCCTGCTCCTACAGAAACACCAAGGAGATTGGGCTTCCCTGCACAATAAATTTTATCCCCTTCGCTGTTGGTAGGGGCAGCTGGTGGAGTGCCACTACTGACCACCACACTATTGTTCATTTGAGCACTACAGCCATTTGAAGCATTGGAGGCTACAACAGTATAAGTACCGTCAGTTGAGTGGTTGGCAAAATACAATGCTCCTCCTGTCCCAGCTACAGTACCGCTTACTGTAATACCATTGCGTAAAAGGTAATAATTCACTCCTACGACTGAACCGCTCAGGTTGATAGGAGCTCCGTATGGAAGGCAAGCTCCACCACCTGTTACATTGAAGATAGCAGGTGCGTTGGGATTGGTCAATGTAACAGCAGTGGGAGCTGATATACAGCCATTTTCGGCTTTGACACGGATATTGTATGTTCCTGCTGCCAATCCCTCAAATGTTGGAGCGGAAGATTGATTAAGGATTTGGCCTGTGTATTCTCCTCCTGGCCCTAGTCCAAAACCTTCTTCAAGGGTGATTTTTACTCTTGCTACATCATTTTGGGGAGCATAAAGCATTGCATTGCGGGTAATTTCATTTTGCGCATTAGCCCCTGTTAAATCCACCCACTTGCCCCCATTATCTCTTCA
>CAZPSQ010000648.1:0-1615 GCA_964588755.1 uncultured Prosthecobacter sp.
GCAGTGGTCAAAGAAATCGGCTCGGGGGTCAACGATACCCGTCCGAAGTTGCTGAAGTTGCTGACCGATCCTGCGATCCGCTTGATTGTGGTGGAACACAAGGACCGGCTGACCTGCTTCGGGTTCAACTACATTGAGCAACTGCTCGCCATGCAGGGCCGGCAGATCGAGGTGATCAACCAGGCTGAGAACGGGAAGGAAGACTTGGTTCAGGATTTCGTCAGTATCGTGACCAGTTTTTGCGCCCGGCTGTACGGGCAGCGGCGCTCCAAGGGCAAGACTGAGCGGATCATTGCGGAGTTGCAAAATGGTGAAGGCGGATGAAAAACATCCGGAAGGCAATCACCCATCTCAAACTCGACCAGGCTAATCCAGGCAAGCTGCAAAAGTTGGATGATCTGGCGGCTGAACACCAGCGGGTGGTGCAGGCATACGTGAATTGGCTGATCGCCCATGAAGTGCGCCAGCCAAACAAATATGCGCATATTCCCGAACAGGATATTTCCACACCGCTTTCGGATCGCTGGCAGCGCTGCGCCTAGCAGCAAGCCTGTGGGATCGTGCAGTCCTGGTATAGCAATGGGCGCGAAAATCCGCCGGTCTTGCACACCATCTGTATCCAGGCGAATACCAATGTAGTGGTCATAGAGCCATCGAACACACTGCTCTTCGATTTCTGGCTACGGATTTCCACATTGGAAGCCGGGCATCCGGTGCGTATCCCGATCAGGATGTATGACCATGCCAATGAGACATTGGCGCAATTCCCAAAACTGTGCCGCGGCGTAACGCTCAACCGGCGTGATGGCGAATGGTATGCCACTTTCGTTGTGGAGCGCAGCGGGCCAAAGCCCCCATCGTCACAGGTGGTTGGGGTGGACATCGGTATGGTCTCCATCGTATCCACTTCGGAAGGCCGGCGTTATGGTCAAGTCAGCGCCGAATTGCGCCGCCGGGTGGAACGCGCCAACACCAAACGCTGCCGCAAGCAGAAGCTCAACGCCTGCTTGAAGCGCAAAAACCAACCCACGGTGAGACTGAACGATGCCAAAGCAGAAGCTTTTGCCCGTAACGAGATTGGCCGTGCGCTCAATCGGATGCTGGATGAGTTGCCATCGGGGAGCAAGGTGGCGCTGGAACGGTTGACGGTCAAAGACATGCGTCTCAAATCCAGGCAGATGAACCGGGCTTTGCGCGCTTCGCAGTTGGGGTATGTGCGAGACAAACTCAAGTTCAAGCTGGATGAGCGCGGCATTCGCTACCGCTCAGTGCAACCGGCTTATTCCAGCCAACAGTGTTCCCATTGTGGATTTTGTTCCTCGATGAACCGCCGCTCCCAGGCTGAGTTTCGTTGCCTGTGGTGCGGCTATGAAGCCAACGCGGATGAGAATGCGGCTCAGGTCATTGCCGAACGTTTCGGTGATGATGAGTTGAATACGCTCTCTTTCCGCGATGTGGAGACGACCCTGGCATTCCGGTTCATGCGCCGTCTCCCGGATACCCGTAGTGCATCCGCCGGGCTAGAACTGCACATCCCTTTCGATGTGCCGAGAGGTAAGGTAGTGGTCGCCATTGAACCGCCGCCAACAGTCAATCAGCCTGGTCAACACCTGTA
>CAZPSQ010000649.1:0-1613 GCA_964588755.1 uncultured Prosthecobacter sp.
ATAGGCGCGCGGGTCAACCGGGGCAGGGATGATCAGGGTGTCCACCACCTGGCCCAATGCGCGCCAGTCATAGCCGCCCGTGTTCCACTCTTCGGCGGAGACAGGCGTGGCCGCTTCGACGCGCACGGCCAGCGTCTTGTTGGCGGCGTGCAGCCGCTCCGCCACCTGGCCGATAAATTTGGCGTAGTCGGCGCGGGCGCTGGGCACGGCATCAACGCCGCGGTAGTCCACAATCAGGCCGGGGTAGCCGTTGCCGACGACCAACTGCTCCAATGTGAGCACCTGGTTGTCGAGGAGACCCGGATCGGCCAGCAGGTTGTTGACCAGGTCCGTGCGCACCGTCTGGTCTTCGACGTTGGTCACAACCGGCACCGTGTTGCCGGTGTTGGCGGGAGCCTGCCCATCCAGACCGCCATCGCCGCGCAGGTGCAAACCGGCCTGCGCCACATTGGTCACATTGGCGTTCTGCGGCAATTGAGCGTTGAGGCCCAGGTCCATCGTCACCGCCGGCACATCAGGCGTCGTCTGGGCAACGGTGAAGTCCTGCGGCACATAATCCAGGCGGGCTTCGATCTTGTCTTCGGCCGCGAGCACGGTGGCCGGCACATGCTGCCAGGCGCTGCCGGTCCATTCGTAAACCGAAAGCGTCTCATAAGGCAGGCTGTCGTTGGGGATCGGAACGGTCACCACGGCCTGGGCCGGCGCCCGCCCCCGGATGTCCACATGGTATACCGGGCTTTTGACGACGAGCATTTCCGGCATGTTCTGCGCGGCTTCGTACATCTCGTTGCCGGCTTGCCCCTCGACAAAATCCAGGCGCGGCGTAGATTTAATCTGCGCTTGGAAGCTGCTGATGATCCCTTCGGCGGGGAAATTGACAATTGTGCCGTCGGCATCTGTGATTGCGCCCCCGTTAACCCCAATACGGGTGTAGGTGAGCGTTTGCAGGCGGTCAAGGAGGCTGACCGGCGGCAGGAGAAGAACTGCCACGATGAGGGCTGGCACGACCACAAAGGCCACCAGCCATGCTGCGGGTCCTTCAAACAGACGGCCCATTCCGCCTGAAGACGAACGCCGATCAAGCCGCGTATTTTGCATACAACTTCGACTCCTTCATTTGTTTGCATCTGATCACATCGATTAATTGACAATTTTTTTACTGAATTGAATGGAATTAATTTTGAAATAATTTCAAGATTAGAATAGCAGTTAAAAAATTCAAGTACCTCTAATTTTGGCATAAATGATTTTAATAGTAATGATGAAATGACTTTGGCAGACATGTAAACCAAATTCAACCTCTTCAATTCTTTCCAAAATGAAACTGATGGTAATTGAAGAATGAAGCAATTTAATTCTTCACTCTCTTCCCTGAGACCACTCACTTCAAATGCTTCCAATTTCCTTGTTCTGATAATGTCAAACAATTCAACAAATTTATCAAATTTGCCTTCCAAGTGAATTTTCATTTCAGCAATTGTTGAATATTTATCAAGAGCAATGGATAAAATACCAAGACTACCTGATTCATCAATCCACACTTCTAAACAACTGTACTTTGTATTATCCTCTTCGATATTCTCTTTTGTATGACTCTGTTTGTACTCTGTTAG
>CAZPSQ010000650.1:0-1611 GCA_964588755.1 uncultured Prosthecobacter sp.
ACCAACGTCACGCAGAAGGTGCAGTTCATCATCGAGCACTTCAGCAAGAACGTGGCGCACCGCCTGGACGGCAAAGCCAAGGCGATGGTTGTCACCAGTTCCCGTGCTGCCGCTATCCGCTACAAGAAGGCATTTGACCGCTACATTGCCAAGCATGCCGAATACAGTTATATCCATTCGCTGATTGCCTTCTCGGGGAAGATGACCGGCAAGCAGGTGATGCATAACGATGACGAGCAATTCAAGGATGATGTGTTCATCGTTGATGAGAACGAGGAATACACCGAGGAAAGCATGAACCCGGATGTAAAGGGTCAGGATTTGCGCCTTGCCTTTAATCGCCCTGAATATCGTGTGATGCTTGTGGCTGACAAGTTCCAGACCGGCTTCGATCAGCCCAAGCTGGTGGCACAGTATGTCGACAAGAAGATCGCCAACGATGTCGAAATCGTTCAGACCTTCTCCCGTCTCAATCGGATGGCACCGGGCAAAGATGAAGTCTTCATCATCGACTTCGTGAATGACCCGGAGAACGTTCGTCGCGCCTTTGCCATGTACGACGACGGGGCACAGATTGACGACGTGCAAGACCTCAACGTGGTCTATGAGATCAAGGAACAGCTTGACGGCCAAGGCTTGTACGAAGCGGCTGACCTCGAAGCGTTCAAGGAAGCGCGTTTCAAGACCATCCGCGACATCACCCACGCCCAGGAACCGCAACACAAGGCGCTCTATACCGCGACGGAAGGGCCGACCCGGCTGTTCAATCAACGCCTGAAGATGCTGCGCGAAGCCATTTCGACTTGGGAGGCCGCTTTCGACAAGGCGCACAGCCAAAACGATCAGTCGGGCATGAAGTCGGCTGACCATCACCGGCAGGAGCACGCCGAGCAAATCAAGACGCTGATGGCCTTCAAAGCGGGCCTTGGACGGTTCTGCCGCACTTATGCCTATGTGGCCCAGTTGATCGACTTCGGCGACCCGGAATTGGAAAATTTCGCTGCCTTCGCCAAGCTCCTGCAAAAGCGCCTCTCTGGCGAAACGCCGGAGAACGTGGACTTGAAGGGCTTGGTGCTGTCTGGCTTCGACATCAAGGGCAAGGAAGATGTGCCCGGCGAAGAAGGTGATGCGCCCGTACTCAAGCCCATCGGGCCGGGCGGCGGTGGTGGCGCAGGCGATACGCCGCGCTTCCTCACCGAAATCATCGATAAGCTCAATCATCTCTTTGGCGAAGCTACGCCGCTGCGCGATCAGGTGGCCTTCGTGAATCAGATCGCCTCCATTGCCCGTGAGAACGATGTGGTGATGGCGCAAGTGGAGAGCAATACGCGGGATCAGGCCATGAAGGGCAATCTGCCGGGGGCTGTGCAGCAAGGTGTGGTTCGCGCCCTAACCAGTCATCAGAAACTCGCTACGCTGGTCTTGAAGTCGGATCGTCAAGCGATGTCCGCATTGACCGATGTGATTTATGAACTGATCCGCAATCAACGGAACATCGATCTGGATAGCGCCAGTGATTGATCTCTTGCTACTCCCCGGCGTCAAGCCGGTGGATTACTTCTCGCAGAATCGCGGACTCACCGTCGTCGCCGAAGCGCTCGACGGTGATTT
>CAZPSQ010000651.1:0-1601 GCA_964588755.1 uncultured Prosthecobacter sp.
TTCCGGGTAAATATAATATTACTGTTAAAAATCCTGGGTTTAATTCTTATGAATATAAAAATTATGAATTAAAAAAAGATGAGAGCAAAATACTAGATATATATCTTATAGAAAAACTGGTAAGCACTGATGAGATCGAAGTCGAGGGGGTTTTCAGGCAAAGACAGGAAGATCTACGGACGAGTCTTTATAATCTGAAACCGCAGAACGTAAAGATGCTTCCGGGAGCAGTGGAAGATGTATTAAGATCCTTACAGTCACTTCCCGGCGTGACAGCGCCAAATGATTTCTCATCACAGCTTATTATCAGAGGTTCCGGTCCTGATGAGAATCTTATTATAATGGATGACGTGGAAATATTTAATCCGTACAGATTGTATGGACTTGTAAGCATGTTCAACCCGGAAACACTAAGAGACATTACATTAATCACAGGTGGTTTTCCTTCAAAATACGGCGACAGGCTCTCAGCAGTTCTTGATGTCACTAATCTGGAAGGTACAAAACAGAAATATCTTTCATCGACGATCAATATCAGCATTTCAAATGCGAATGTAATATTCAACGGAAAAAATCCGTTCAATGTGCCGGGCTCATGGTTAGTTTCAAGCAGAAGGACTTACTATGATCTGATAGTCGGACCTTTTGCAAAGAGAGCGGGACTGATTACTGAAAATTCTTCTTTCCCGTCATTCAGAGACATTCAGTTCAAGCTTGCCTTCGGTCCTTTTAAGGATCATAAATTTTTAATCAACGGAGTATTCTCCAATGACGGAGTTGATATTATTCCTGGAGATGACAACAAATCTGCAGACAGCATTGCTGTAAATGACGTAACAAAAAATGACTTACTTGCATTAGGCTGGAATTACACTCCAAATCCGGATTTTGTTTCGCGCACAACTCTTTCTTGGTACAGAAATACAGGTGATAATGATTTTAACAGTGAGATACTTGATCCATTAATTGACAGGGAAGATTATACACCGGAACAGAGAGACAGCTTAAGGCAGATAGGTGCTCTTCTCGGACTGGATTTTGATTCTAAGTATACGTTCAGGAAATTTTCTCTGGGAAACCGATCCATAAAGCTCAATAAGAATTCAGAGCAGGAATTCGGTGGAGGTGTGGACATTGTAAGAACTGATCTGATTTATAATCTTAAGATTGACGAACAATTCAGGTCATTCATCAGAAACTTCCCATCAGCATCTGCTTTGCTTGATAATTTTGATCTTCAGGGAGAAGATAATATCAGAGCTTATTTGTATGGACAGAGTATGTTTAAGTTTACGGATCAGTTTTTTGTACAGCCTTCTTTACGGCTTGATTATTTTCAGATAATCAGGACTCCATATTTAGCTCCTAGATTAAACTTCGGATATGCACTGGATCCAATCACTACATTAAGAGCTTCAGTTGGAATGTATTATCAATCGCCGGGTCTGGAAAAGTTAGTGGACGGAAGAACATTTTTTGACCTGAGAAATGCGTATGAAAACGGACTTAAGGCAGAAGAAGCAACCCACTTTATACTGGGTGTGGATAAATGGATCTCGAATGACTGGTTCACCAAGATAGAAGGTTATTATAAAAGATTT
>CAZPSQ010000652.1:0-1599 GCA_964588755.1 uncultured Prosthecobacter sp.
ACGGCAAAGACAAACGCCCGAAGGCGGACTGCTACATGTGCCACCGCGGTGTCTTGAAACCCGATTACAAAGAACCGTTCGATCCGATGACCATGGAGCGCGAGAAAATCAAAGTTCCTGAAAATCCCGAAGACGATGCGGGCGCCGAATGATCATCGACCGCGCAGAGTGCGGTACGCCGTTTCGATAAAATCTCGGCTTTGCTCAGAAGACTTGGCCAGCTCGCGGCGATAAGCCTCGTCGACTTGAGCCTGCCGGGCGCCGGCAGGTAAACCTAAGACCTCATAAGCATCAAAACTATGACCGTTGTAGTTGAACACAGCGTTGAGCGAGCGCTCTCCGGGCGCCAAGGCCTGGGCTTCTTCGACCTCTTTGCTAATGGTTTCACCATTTCGCACCGCAGGCTTTCGCTCACGTGGGCCGCCCTCACCCGCACGGAGATTGAGCTTGGTGGGCGGCTTTTGTCCACGGCGCACAGAGAAAAGGAGCACCAAGAACGCTGCCACAAGCAAACCGAAGTAGAATATTTGTTGGCTCGAGATCACAATTCGATTATCCAAGGCGCTCGGCTCTGAACTCAAGAGGAAACAATGTCATCTCCTACGAATCCCTTCGATCAGCAGAAACCTATCCCCGGCGTGAAACATATTATTGCGGTCTCGGCAGGCAAAGGCGGCGTCGGCAAGTCGACGGTTGCGACCAATCTGGCCCTCGCCCTCTCGAAGAAGTACAAGGTGGGCCTTCTGGATGCCGACATTTACGGTCCCTCCATCCCTCGCATGATGGGAGCGCTCGGACAAAAGCCACAAGTCACGGCTGAAAATCGGATCGAACCTTTGGTTCGCTACGGGATGAAACTGATGAGCATTGGCTTTTTGATCGAAGAGTCGGCAGCCGTTGTTTGGCGCGGCCCGATGCTCTTCAAAGCGATGGATCAGTTCTTTCGAGATGTGAACTGGGGTGAGCTCGATTTTCTTCTGGTCGATCTGCCTCCAGGAACGGGAGATATCCAGCTGTCGCTCGCACAAAAAGTTCCTGTTTCGGGCGCAGTTGCCGTTTCAACTCCTCAGAATATTGCGTTGATCGACGTGAAAAAAGCCATCGACATGTGGAAACGCACGGGCGTGAAAATGCTCGGTGTGATCGAGAATATGAGTTACTTAACTCTTCCAGATGGTACACGAATGGAAATATTTGGGCGTGGCGGCGGCGAAAAACTGGCTGCTTTAGGAGGCGTACCAATGCTTGGATTTATCCCTATGGATGAACGTGTAAGAGCTGGCGGAGATATTGGAACTCCTATTGTGATCAGTGATCCAGAATCAACCTCTGCAAAGGTTTTTGCAGAAATTTCTGAAAAAATCGCCGCAGGCTTAAGTGTGGCGGCATTTAATAATAGTGAACCGATGACGATTCAGATAGAAGGATAAGTCAATGGATGATGAGAAAAAATCACCCCAGGTTGCGGGGATCCGATTTAATAAAGTTGGAAAGATCTACCATTTTTTGGTCGGTGCAATAGAAGACCTACGCCTGGGTGATTCAGTCATTGTTGAAACCAGCCGGGGCTGGCAGTTGGGTCAGGTAGCAATTTTTGCG
>CAZPSQ010000653.1:0-1597 GCA_964588755.1 uncultured Prosthecobacter sp.
GAACGGCGCGTCCAGAGGGGGGATGTAATCCGCCTGCATGACCGGTGTCAAATTCACCGGCGGGCCTGGGATGGCTGTTTCCGTGCCGGGCGTGCCTGTGGCCGCAGCTGCGGCCACAGGAGGCAGGTCGCCAGGCTTGATCTGCTGCAGCACGACGTCGCGCACCTGGGGGGTGCCTTCCGCGATGTCTGCTGTGATGTAGCTGCCTTTGCGCTCGGGTGTGACCTTCAGCTTCACCCGCGATCCATCCACGCCTTGGGAAAGGATCTCTGTCCCTGGCGCCAGGTTCATCCGCTGCTCGCAATTGATGAGCACGTAGTTTTGCTCCGGGTTCACCATTTCGATCACGCCCACGACTTTGAACTCGCCTGTCTTCTTGTTGTTCTTGGCGGCCCTTTTGGAAAGCATGCCAAACAACAGGCCTCCGGTCTTGCCTTTGGCCCAGGTGCAGCCGGAAAGGGACAGCGGCAGGCCTAGAAGCGCCAGCAGGCTGATGAGGCGGAGGGTTGGCATGGGGTTATTCACGCTCATCCGGCGGCCCATGTCCAGCCTGCGCGTTTTAGAAATAATCCTTTGAAATAAAGCGTGGGATCATTGAAAAGGCGTCCCATGGACGAATTCAATCCGTATGCCGCTCCAAAAGCGGAGGTGGTGACCCAGGACTCCGAGGCTGAGGCGATCCGCCGCAAGCACATCAACCATGAGGCCTCCATCAAATCTGTGGGTTGTTTGTACTGGCTGGCCGCACTGCTGCTTTGCATCACGTTGGCTGTGTGTTTGGCCAACATCGAGAAGCAAACTGCGGGGTGGCTGGCTCTCTTGCTGGGGCTGGCTGTGCTGACAGCGGTGGTTGGACGAGGCTTGCGCAAGCTGCAGCGCTGGGCTGGCATTGTGGCCGCCCTCTGGGCGGGGGTGTCGATCGTGTTCGGCATCATGAACCTTCCGAGCAGCTCCATCGGCATGGTGATCGCCGCGTATATCATCTACCTCATGGTGGGTGCCAAGGGGCGCAGGGTTCTGTCTGCGGAATACCGGGACATTGTCCTCCAGACCCCGCATGTGAAGCGGCGCACCTCGATCGTGGTGTGGGTGCTGCTGGGCCTCCTCCTCGCCATCGTGGCCTTTGGCATCTTGGGTGCCATGCGACCTTGATCCCCGCCGGGCCCCAGGCCAAAAAAACGCCCGCGCGGCCTGCTGGGCCGGCGGGCGTGTGAGATGCCTCCACACTTACTGGATGATGCCCAGCTTCTTCAGCGTGGCGCTCAGCTCGTCCACCTTTGCAGGCTCCATGCCTGTCATCGGCAGGCGCAGCTCGTCGGTGCAGTGGCCGGCCAGCGCCATCGCCGTCTTGATCGGGATGGGGTTGGTGGACAGCTTCAGGAAGGCGGCGAAGAGGGGGTAATACTTGGTGTGAATCGTCAGGGCGGAGGCGTAGTCGCCCTTGAGCGCCAGCTGCACCATCTCGCTGATCGGCTTCGGGATGAGATTGGCCGCCACGCTGACAATGCCGACGCCGCCCACGGACATGAAGGGCAGGGTCAGGCCGTCGTCGCCGGAGAGGATCTCGAAATCAGCCGGCAGGATCTGCTTCATCTGG
>CAZPSQ010000654.1:0-1597 GCA_964588755.1 uncultured Prosthecobacter sp.
AGAATATCGCTACTTTTCTTGTAGAGCAACTGCCCGTTATTCCGCCCGAAGCCTACGACCGCCTTTTAAGCGGCGACTATATTGAAAAACGACTAACGGTAGGCGAGTTTGTTAAAGAACAGGTTTTGCCTTTAACTTATACGGCTTGGGATTTGCAGCCCTTTGCCCAAGACCTGGGCTACGAAGGCGAACCCTTTGTCTGGAACGAAACCGACCGCCGCCAACGCATGGCGCGGCTCGACGCGCTGTATTTTTTGTTGTACGGCTGTACCGAAGACGAAATTCGGTACATACTTTCCACCTTTCCCATCGTGAAAGAAAAAGACGAAAAGGAGTTTGGCGAATACCAGACAGAAAAACTAATCCTCAATTACTTCCGCGCCCTGAAAGCGGGCGATACCGACGCTTGGTTTGAAAACTAAGGCAAGCCTTTCTTTCTTTCCGAAAAACCCGAACCGCCATCGACGTTTTTCGACGACATTTCGTCTTGTATTGACAAAACGAATCCGTATGTTGCAACGGTGAAAATAATTTTTACCACATAAAATATCGAAAATGCTGCCAAACACCATCAAACCTGCGGCCAAAACGCCCATTACTTACTACGGCTGAAAACAAACTTTAACGCCGTACATTCTAAAACTCATACCCGACCACCGGCTGTATTGCGAGCCGTTCTGCGGCGGTGCCGCCGTCTTTTTCGGCAAAAAACCCAGCAAAGTAGAGGTTTTGAACGACTCCAACGACCTAGTCGCCAATTTTTACCGCGTCTGCAAAACCGAGTTCGACCTGCTGCAACGGCTGGTGCAACAAACGCCCCACAGCCGCGCCGTCCATACTTTTAGCGTTCAGGTACTCAAAAACCCCGAACTTTTCAGTCCGGTGCGCGTGGCGCGAGCCTTCCGAGTGCAGACCGCGATGAGCTACGGTTCAAAATTACGGGGTAGTTACGGGTACGACCGCTCGGCTTGCAGCACGGGACGCAAAATTCATTTCAAACGCCTGAACTTCACCCACGAAATAACCGAAAGATTAGAGCGCGTGGACGTCGAAAACGAAGACGCCCTCCAAGTAATCCAACGCCGCGACAGCGAAAATTCCTTCTTTTATTTGGATCCGCCCTACATAAATTGCGACCAGGGGCATTATTCGGGTTATACCGAAGCCGATTTTGAGCGTCTTTTGCAACTGCTGACGACCATCAAAGGCAAATTTTTACTCAGCAACTACCCGTCCGAAATACTGGAACGTTACGCAACCGAAAACCGCCGACCCACGCTGAAAATCGACCGCATGGTTACCGTCAATCACAAGAAAAAAACGCCCGTCGTCGAGGTTCTCGTCGCCAATTACGACCTCGAGGCCGTCCAAAATCAAACCCACCCCATTCCTTCTTTTTTGGATTAAAGTTTCTGAAAAATGAAAATCTAAAATCCCAACAACAATATATTTTAATCTTTTATCTTATTTTCCGCCCGCCAAAAGCAGCCTGTTTATTAGGTTTTTGTTATCTAAAAACGTCAATTTCAGGGTGTTGCGACTACAAATTCAGGGCAAAAAGCATCAGATTCAGGGTGTAACGACTACATTTTCAGGG
>CAZPSQ010000655.1:0-1596 GCA_964588755.1 uncultured Prosthecobacter sp.
CGGAAGACGACGGGGGATGAGTCGGACGCGCCAGCGGGTGCAGAGGTTGGGAGTCTGGCGAAAGAAGGCGCCATTGGAGAACCCGCAGAGAGCATGGACTTGCACCACAACCGAACGACTTCTCCGTTGTCCACGCCAGACAGGCCCGGGGCTGCGGCCACGGCGATCACGACGAGAGTTTGACCAGCTGATGGTTCAGGCTGCCCCGGCCTTCAACTCATCCAAGTAGTCAGCCCACCGCAACATCATGCGGCGGCGATGATCGAGGAAGCGTGTTCGGTTGTAGGCAGTTCCAAGAGAACCTGCGACTGCATGGCCGAGTTGGTGCTCTATGACCTCCGGTGCAAAGCCTAGAACCTCGTGCAGCAGGGTCCGAGCCATGGCCCGAAAACCGTGGGGCGTAATCTCCGTCGCAGTATCAAAGCCGAGGCGCTGAAGGGCTGCGCTCAGAGCTGATTCGCTCATGCAGCGGCCAGACCCACGAGCGCCCGGGAAAACGTAGCGATCTGAACCGGTCAGCGGTTGAAGCGCGCGCAAAATTGCGACGGCCTGCGGAGCGAGACTTACGATATGCGGCGTGTCTGTTTTGCTAATCAGGTATCGCCACTCGGGGGGGTCGCTATCAAGCTGTAGGGCTGACCACTCCATCGAGCGCAGCTCACTTGGGCGGACGAACAGCAACGGCCCAAGTCGGAGCGCAGCCCCGACGACCGCAGTCCCCCTGAAAGCATCGAAGCTGCGAAGCATCGCGCCAACCTCCGGCGGGCTGGTTAAAGCCGCGAAGTGCGCGCCTTGGGCTGCCGGTATAGCGCCACGGAGATCGGCGCTCACATCACGTTGAAGCCGACCCGTTGCGATGCCGTAACGCAACACGCGGCCGATGTCGGCATGCAGTCGATGCGCGGTCGGGCGCAACCCTTGCGCATCAACGCGGCGCAGCACTGTCAAAATGTCAGGCGCCGTGATGTCGGCCACCGGCTTGGCACCAAGTAGTGGAAAGGCATGCCTAGTGACGCGGGCAAGAAGGTTTTTCGCACCCTCCCCGGCGTAATGCTGGCCGATGTACTCGCGGGCCACCACCTCGAAGGTATTGGCCGCAGCAGTGGCGCTGGCAACTTTCGCCTCCTGCCGATCAGCCGATGGGTCGATGCCGGCCGAAACCTGGGACCGAGCCGCGTCGCGCTTGGCCCGCGCTTGCGCCAAAGAAACGCCCGGATAGGCGCCGAAGCTTAGCAACTTCTCCTTGCCCTTGATCCGGTACTTGAAGCGCCAGAGCTTTGAACCGCTTGGGGTGATTAGCAGGAAGAGTCCATCGAAGTCGAACAGCTTACGGGGAGCGGGCGCTGGCTTGGCAGTGCGGCATTGCAGGTCATTGAGCATTGGGGGTATACGTTCGACACGGTTGGGGTACGCTGTTGCAATGATACCCCCAAGATGTCTGAATCACAATGGACTTAGACGAACCCCATAAAACACTTATTTAATTGCTTACAAACGGTTTTTTGACTTTCATGGACTTCGATGGATCCCCGTTGGGGGAATCATGCAGTCTTCCTTTCAAAGAAGGTGCGCGTCTCGAAGATTGACGCTGGCAAA
>CAZPSQ010000656.1:0-1595 GCA_964588755.1 uncultured Prosthecobacter sp.
AGGAGGTCCGAGGCCATGCGGACCTTGCACAGGCGCTGGGTGGAGTAGTAGATGCCGGCGAACATCATGTTTCCGACGAAGGCGAAGATCACCGCGTTGGTGTGCAGCGGGCGCAGGCGGCCAAAGCTGAGCCAGGAGGCGACATTGAGCTGGTGGAAATTGAGCTGCGCGGCGACAAACACGCCAACGAGCATGCCCACCAAGCCCCAGGCAATGGAGGCCCACATGAACTGCCGCACGACGCGGTCGTCAAACTCGATGGTGACTTTGGAGCCAAGGGAAGGGGAGGGGGTGCTCATGCGTCCTGGGTTGCGCGGGGTTGACGGTTTCCACGAATGGGGGCGCGCTCCAGCACGGGCGGACCTGAATCCAGCGGCATCAGGGCATCCTGCTCAAAAGGACGGCGGCGGCGCTGGCTGCGCTCCGCGTAACAGAGGACGGCAAAGAGCACCGCGAAGGCGAGGCTCATGAAGATGGTGATGGCAAAGACTTCCATGATGGCGATGGCGGGGAGTGGTCCCCCGCGCTGCCTCACACTCGGTCTTTTTTGGATGTCTTCTCTCCGGCGCTTGTGATGCTGTGCGCTGATCTTGTGGGCAGGTCAGAGAGGGGGGCGGTCTTCTTCCGCTTTCGCAAAATTTCGCCGCGCAAGAGACGCTTGTGTTCCCCCAGGTGTTCGACTCGAAAAGGGGGGGCGCTGATCTGCCGCTGTTCACTGCATGCCACCTACTGCGGACCGGGAGGTCCACGCGTGCTGATGAATCACACCAGTTTCAAGCGCTTCCGCATGAGCCACTCGATGGTGAGCAGGAGGATGGCGGCACCGAACCACCACCAACTGGACCAGAGGATGGTCTCCTGGGTGATGACCTGCTTGCGGTCCATGCTTTGCAGGAGGCCGGGGAGGTCGGTGGCAGCTTGTTCCTCCCGCAGGAAGCGGCCGCCGCTGTTGCCGGCCATGGTTTCCAGCAGCGGGCGGTTCATAGTGAGCGTGGCCCACTCGGGATTGCCGGTGTCTGACACGTGGAGGGAGAGGCGTGCGTCGTTGCGTGGCGCGCTGGGACTTTCCGCAACGGCGATCTCATAGGTGCCTGCCTTCAGCGGCGGTGTCTGCGCGCGGTAGATGCCGACGTGGGTGGGGTCGGGCTCGAGCTGCAATGTGGCCACTTCCTTGCCGTCGTGGAGGAGGTAGGCGCGGGGCTGGGCGTCGGCCACGATGTCGCCCTTGTCATTGCGCACGCGCACACGGATCTCGGAGGCCTCCCCAGGGGAGTAGCGCAGGCGGTCGGTGCCCACGGCGATTTTCTTTTGATCAATCTGGAAGGGCGGGGCGGCGATCCATGCGCCGAGCTGCATCCACAGCCGCTGATGGTACAAGTCCGCCACCTGGAA
The DNA here is from genome assembly GCA_964588755.1 of uncultured Prosthecobacter sp. GTDB lineage: Bacteria > Verrucomicrobiota > Verrucomicrobiia > Verrucomicrobiales > Verrucomicrobiaceae > Prosthecobacter. The sequence continues at coordinate 1,393 of CAZPSQ010000656.1, forward strand.
GCGCCAGCGCCACAGCTCATCCGTGCCGATGTAAAGGACGGCGCCAGCGCCCACCTGCTGGAACACGATGGCGGGCTGCTGCGCGGTGGCCAGGGTGATGGCGGCGGGCCGGACCTCCACCTGGGCATGCCAGTTCACTTTTTGCAGCGTGGGCCAGAGGGTGGAATTGGCGCTGGGGCTGTCGCTGAGGCGCAGGGCGTCGA
>CAZPSQ010000657.1:0-1593 GCA_964588755.1 uncultured Prosthecobacter sp.
CCTTTTGCTATGCCCATACTGGCCGCTTCCAGATCGGCACGCGGGTCTTGACCTCCTGCAAATACCAGCGGCAGAGGTCGAAGGCCTCGGCGCTGTGCTTGGTCTGCACACGGATGATGATGCTGGGCGCCTCCGCCGCGACGAAGCCGAGACGGTGCTGGATGAGCACGCGGTGGGGGCCGTGATGGCGCGCGCCATGATCGACCAGCTCCTGCAGCATCTTTTCCGCCATGGGGCGGTAGGCAGTGTAATCAATGCCGCTGATGGCCCTGCCATCCTCCAGGCCGCGCACGATGCCGAGGAACTGCGCCTCCGCGCCTTCGCCGGGTTCGAACACCGTGGGGGAGGTGGGGATGGGTGCTTCGCTGAGGATGATGACGGGCTGGGGCATGGAGGGCACGGGGTGAAGAGCCACAAAGAACACAGAGGAGCACAGAGACGGAAAAGCAAATCTCTGTGCTCCTCCGTGTCCTCTGTGGTTCTTTCTGATCCGTGAAATCCGCGTTATCCGTGGTTAAAATCTGGCGGCTCCCGAATCGCCTCGAATGGCCGATGGAGCATAAAACTTGTCCGCTGGCCGGGGTTTCTGATAGACGTTTCCGTCTTCCCACCACCATGAAGAAACGTCTGAGCCTGATTCTCTCCGCCTTCGTCGCGGTCACGACGGTCCACGGGGCCACCCAGATCACCTGGAAGCGGCAGCAGCTCCACGGGGACTTTTATTCGGAAGGCGCGGCGATTGGTGACATCAATGGTGATGGGAAGCCGGATGTGGTGGCCGGGCCGTTCTGGTGGGAGGGGCCGACGTTTGAGAAGAAACACGCCTATTACGAGCCGAAGATTTTCAGCATCCATGGGTATTCGGACAACTTCTTTGCCTATGTGCATGACTTCAACGCCGACCAGAAGAACGACATCCTGATCCTGGGCTTTCCGGGCAAGGAAGCGCGGCTGTACCTGAACCCAGGTGTGCATGACGACAAGCCGTGGCCGATGCACATCGTGGCGGATGTGGTGGACAATGAGTCACCGGTGTTCACGGACATCACGGGGGATGGGAAGCCGGAGATCGTGTGCAGCACGGGCGGGAGGTTTGGGTGGTTCGCGCCGAACTGGGACAAGCCGGCGGAGAAGTGGGCGTTTGTGGCCGTGACGGATGACATGAAGGTGGCGAAGTTCACGCATGGCCTGGGTGTGGGCGATGTGAACGGGGATGGCAGGCTGGACCTGCTGGAGGCGCGGCGGTGGTGGGAGAACACAGGCGAGGCCAAGTGGACCCAGCATAACTTTGCAGCGGGTGTGGGCGGGGGGGCGCAGATGTTCGCCTATGATTTTGAGGGCAACGGGAAGAACGATGTGTTCACGAGCCTGGCGGCGCATCGCTATGGGGTGGCGGTGTATTTGCAGGCAGTAGGGCAAGCCTCTGGCTTGCCAGGTGCAGCCGAGACGGCCGCACCACACTGGAGCCGCGTGCTGCTGGCCTCCGAGCAGCCGCAGGACAACGATTACGGCATCGTCTTCTCCCAGCCGCATGCGGCGCATCTGGCGGACATCGATGGTGATGGCGTGAAGGACATCGTCACCGGCAAGCGC
>CAZPSQ010000658.1:0-1592 GCA_964588755.1 uncultured Prosthecobacter sp.
CTCGAGGCCTCCGAAAGCCGCGGCGGTGCGGTCAAGAAGCGTGACGAGATTCACCGTATGGCCGAGGCAAACAAGGCTTTCGCGCACTTCCGCTTCTAGGTCACACCAAAAGCGTCGCCGCCCTGCGGCGACGGTCGCTCTTTATTAGTGAAGGTCCATTACTGTGGCACGTAAAACCCCTATCGAGCGCTACCGGAACATCGGTATCAGCGCTCACATTGACGCCGGCAAGACGACGGCGACCGAGCGTATCCTGTTCTACACGGGTATCAACCACAAGATTGGTGAAGTCCATGACGGTGCTGCGACCATGGACTGGATGGCGCAGGAGCAGGAGCGCGGTATCACCATTACTTCGGCTGCGACGACCTGTTTCTGGAAGGGCATGCAGCTTGACCGCCCCGAGCACCGGATCAACATCATCGATACGCCCGGGCACGTCGACTTCACGATTGAAGTCGAGCGCTCGATGCGCGTTCTCGACGGTGCGTGCATGATCTACTGCGCGGTCGGGGGTGTACAGCCACAGTCGGAGACCGTTTGGCGTCAGGCGACCAAGTACAAGGTGCCGCGCTTGGCCTTCGTGAACAAGATGGATCGGCAGGGCGCCGATTTCTTCAAGGTCATGGAGCAAATGAGAACCCGCCTGAAGGCCAATCCGGTGCCGATCGTCATTCCGATTGGCAAAGAGGATTACTTCGAGGGCGTTGTCGACCTGATCAAGATGAAGGCCATCATCTGGGATGAGGCCTCGTTGGGGATGAAGTTCGACTATCGTGACATTCCTGCCGGGCTGCAAGCCGAGGCCGACGAATGGCGTGGCAAGATGATCGAAGCGGCGGCCGAGTCGTCGGAAGAATTGATGGACCGCTATCTCGAGCACGGTGACCTCGACGAAGCCGATATCATCAAGGGTCTGCGCGCGCGCACTCTGGCCTGCGAGATTCAGCCGGGTTTGTGCGGAACCGCTTTTAAGAACAAGGGCGTGCAGCGCATGCTCGACGCGGTGATCGATTTGCTGCCGTCGCCGATCGATATCCCGCCGGTGACCGGCGAGCTGGAGAATGGCGAGATTGGTAGCCGCGAGGCGTCAGATGGCGCCAAGTTCTCGGCGCTCGCCTTCAAGCTGATGACAGACCCCTACGTCGGGCAGTTGACCTTTATTCGCGTCTACTCCGGAGTGCTCAAGTCCGGCGACTTCATCTACAACCCGACCAAGGGTCGTCGCGAGCGTATCGGGCGCGTCCTGCAGATGCACGCTAACAACCGCGAGGAGTTGAAAGAGGTGCTCGCCGGCGACATCGCGGCCTGTGTAGGCCTCAAGGACGTGACCACGGGCGAGACGCTTTGCGATCCGACCGCCGTGATCACCCTCGAGCGGATGATTTTCCCGGAGCCCGTGATCCACGTCGCAGTCGAGCCGAAAACCAAGCCCGACCAGGAAAAGATGGGTATCGCACTTGGCCGTCTGGCGCAGGAGGATCCGTCTTTCCGTGTGCGTACGGATGAGGAGTCCGGGCAAACCATCATCTCGGGTATGGGCGAGTTGCACCTGGAGATCATTGTCGACCGTCTGCGTCGCGAGTTCGGGG
>CAZPSQ010000659.1:0-1591 GCA_964588755.1 uncultured Prosthecobacter sp.
ATTTGTCAAAGAACTTTAATGAGGTCTTCACTTGATAAATGTGTACCCTTTCTAAGAAAAAAATACAGCAACAAGTACCACAGCAGGTAATCCTGATTCCTGCCCCTTCTTTTTTCAAACGCTCAAATGATGCGGACATGACGTTGCTGCAAATGCTTCGGCGGATTCCTTTTGTCAATTCGAAACTGGCGATTCTGCATCCGAGGCTGGACGATATACTGCTCAGTTTTTTTGGCAAAAATGACCCTGTTGTGTTTTTCGACATAGGCGCCAACACGGGTCAAACGATTGATTACATCAGCAAACTTTTTCCCAATGCTTCCATTTTTTCTTTTGAACCGACTCCGAACATTTTCAGGGAATTGTACGAAAAGTACGAGGGCACGAGAAATGTCTATCTGTTCGATATCGCTTTGGCCGAATCGAACGGGAGACTGTATTTCCATACCTCTGATTTTTCTTCAACCAATTCTTGTCTCCAACCGAACGACGCGCTCTACGGCGGATGTTATCCCGAAATCAAAGAGGCGTTGGCAGAGACCAAAACGATTCAGGTGGACTCTTTGACCTTGGACAGCTGGTATGCCGAATACTTTACCGACAGCGAGGAAGTTCACATCGTGAAAATAGACGTTCAGGGATTCGAGTACAACGTGCTGCAAGGCGGGCTGCAAACGCTGAGAGAAAAAGTTAAGGTGCTGTATCTGGAAGTGCAATACCTCGAATTCTACAAAAATGCCGTGCCTTTTTACAAGATTTTCGAACTGCTGTACGAAAATGGCTTCTATCAATACTGCCACATCGGCGCAAGCAAAAGAAACAAAATTCAAATGGTGGAATCAGACGTGCTGTTTGTCAACAGCAAGTTTTTTAAGCCGGGTGGATGATCAGGTTGCAAGAGCAATTCAGGTTTTGCACCTAAACTATCGGTAAATCATCCCCCGTGTCGGCTTCATTCTGCCGTACTACCCCTTTCAATTGATTGGTCAACGCCAAAACACCGCTCTGTGGTCATCGCCACAGGTGGGTTGTCCTTTGCCTTTGCCGCAGGGAGGCTTGGCCATATTTGAAAATCGCTTTACAGCAGATGAACTGCAAAAAGACATAAAAAATGTCCGAAACCGTTGCCACAAGCCGCTATCTGGCTATTGATTTTTTTCGAGGCCTTACCATCGCACTGATGATAATCGTCAACACGCCCGGCGATTGGGAGCATGTGTTTGCACCACTGCGTCATGCCGAATGGCACGGCTGCACATTGGCGGATTGGATATTCCCTTTTTTCCTGTACATCGTGGGGGTGTCGGCGTGGTTTTCTTTTGAAAAATACCACCAAAAACTGTCGCCCGCTCTTGCACGGAAAATACTTCGTAGAGCGGGGCTGATTTTCCTTATCGGGGTGGCACTGAATGCTTATCCGTTTGTGCATACCAACTGGCCGGAATTGCGCATCATGGGCGTGATGCAGCGCATCGGACTTGCCTACGGACTGGCGGCTTTCCTCTGCTTGTCGCTGAACAAAAAGCAACTGGTCATCGCAAGTGGGCTGCTGCTCGCCGGGTACTGGGCGGCGTTATGGTTCGGCGGCACG
>CAZPSQ010000660.1:0-1588 GCA_964588755.1 uncultured Prosthecobacter sp.
CATCGCCAAAGGCATCGGCATGGTGCATCAGCACTTCATGCTGGTTCCGACCCAGAGCGTGACCGAAAACATCCTGCTGGGCCTGCGCCGGCCGCGCTTCTTTATGAACCTCCCCCGTTTTGAGCGCGAAATCGCCGATCTGCAAGAGCAATACGGCCTGCACGTCGATCCACGCGCCAAAATCTGGCATCTTTCCGTCGGCGAACAGCAGCGCGTCGAAATCCTCAAAACGCTCTACCGCGGGGCCAACGTGCTAATTTTGGACGAGCCGACCGCCGTGCTGGCCCCGCAGGAGATCGACGAATTGATCAGCACGATGCGCTCCCTGGTGGCGCAGGGCAAGTCGATCATTTTCATCAGCCACAAGCTGCACGAGGTGACGGCGGTGGCCGACCGCATCACCGTGCTGCGCAAGGGACGGGTGACGGCGCAGGGCCTGCCGATGGCCGGGCGCACCCGGCAGGAACTGGCGCAGTTGATGGTGGGCCGCGATGTGGTGTTCCAGGTGGAGAAAGCCCCCCACGCCGCCGGCAAGGTCGTGCTGGAAGTCGAAAACGTGCGCGCGCTCAACAACAAGGGCGTGCCGGCCCTCAGCGATCTATCGCTGGAGGTGCGGTCAGGCGAAATCCTCGGCATTGCTGGGGTGGCCGGCAACGGCCAGAGCGAGCTGGCCGAATGCATCACCGGGCTGCGCGAGTGCAGCAGCGGGCGCATCCGCATTGTCGACATCGATGTAGCCAACCAGCCGCCCTTAGCCGCCATCCTGGCCGGGGTGGCGCATATCCCCGAAGACCGCACGCGCGTCGGCTCCTCGCCCAACCTCACCATCACCGACAACGTCATCATGAAGAGCTACCGCAGCTCACCGATCGGCAACGGCCTCACCATTGACGACAGCACGGCGCACGCCTACGCCCGCTCGCTCAAAGACACCTTTGAAATCTTCGCCCCCAGCGTGCAGACCCTGGCGCGCAAACTTTCCGGCGGCAACCTGCAAAAGGTGATCCTCGCGCGCGAGATCAACACGACGCCCAAGGTGATCGTCGCCGTGCAGCCGACGCGTGGGCTGGATGTTGGCGCAGTCGAAGCCGTCCAGCGCCACCTGCTGGCCCAGCGGCTGGCGGGCACGGCCATTCTGCTCATTTCCGAGGAGTTGGAAGAATTGATCGCCCTGAGCGACCGCATCGCCGTGATCTATGACGGCCAAATCATGGGCATTGTCCAACCCGACGCATTTGACATCGGCGAGATCGGCCTGATGATGACCGGCACGCCCCAATCCAAACTGCAAGCTGAACCGGCAGTATAGGTTCAGCCGCGGACCGGTATTGCCGGTTCAGCCGTGAACCGGCAGCACCGGTTCAACTGTAAGCCGGCCGCGCCGGCAACTGCGTAAAGCTGCGAGGGACTCGATGGCATTCCCTATCTCGATTGCAATTGAAAAGCGCACCGAAGATGTCCCGCGCTGGCTGCCCTTCGCCACCTCCGTCGCCTCGGTGGTGGTGGCGTTTGTGGTCAGTGCGGTGGTGCTCTGGTATATCGGAACCGACCCGCTGTTGGTCTACGGCTTTTTTGTGCGCGCCACCTT
>CAZPSQ010000661.1:0-1582 GCA_964588755.1 uncultured Prosthecobacter sp.
TAATCTTGTGTTCATGATTGATTACTTTACTATGAATAAATATCTGACAACATTTCTCCAACACAAATCTACGCCTTTTCTGACGTTTTTCCTTGCATTGCTCTATCTGATTATCTATGCAGCATACATCATCATACCGCCCGTCCGCAATCCCGAGTCCATCACCTATTTTCTGGCTGCACTCTCAGTCCATTCTATCATCGCAGCATTGCTGTGGAATATGCTTAAAACAACAATGCCCTCATTGCTTTTGCTTGCCATACTCTTCTTTGTGCCGCGAATGATTCTATTTCCCATGCTCCCTTGGCTTTCCGATGATGTTTTCGGCTATCTATGGTATGGACATGTCACCGTTCATGGCATGAACCCCTTCGAAGCAAATGCCGATTCGCCACTGTATTATCATCTGCGTAATGCCAGCTATAACCTCATGGCATATAAACAATTTCCCGCCATATATCCACCCTTAGCAGAACTATGGATTGCTGTCGGCGTATGGATAGGGGAACTATGGTCTGATGGATGGTTCGCCGCTCTCATGGGATGGAAATCAATACTCTTCATCATGGAAATAATAACCTTTGCGCTCATCGCCAAAGCCAGAACAATACTATCACACTCCATCAACAAAGGAGTATTGCTCTTCGCTCTTAGCCCTTTACCCGTCATTGAAATTATGGGACAAGCACACAATGAAGGATTGATTCTGCCACTTATCATACTCATGGCAATCATCGCCTCACGACTATTCCAGACGCAAACACCAATGCTCGCATTAGTAATTGGAACAATAATAGGCGCTATGGCAGCAATCAAAATTTACCCCATCGTACTCATATTGCCACTCATCGCTCTCCGGACACTCACATGGCGCAACAAAATCATTATCATACTCACAGCAATAACCTCACTCTTCGCCATATCTGCGCCATTTCTCTATAAACCCGAATCATTACAACAATTTGCCAATGTCCTCCAATTCTACAACCGAACTTACTTCAACTCGCCCCCACTCATAATCATCCGTGAACTACTCGCCCTGCTCAATATCCAACAATGGTGGCATAAAGCGCCCACATTACTCACCTTCATACGTCTTGCAGCTCTCATTGCCCTTGCTGCCTTCTGGTACAAACACTCCAAACAACAACAAACTCAAACACTCACCTCACAATTCTTCCTTATCGCCTTAGCTATATTGCTCTGTTTTACCATACTAAGCCCCAAAGTCCACACATGGTACTTCGTGCCAATCTTAGCACTCAATATCATCACACGCTTCCAATCCATAGCTCTTATCACAACAATACAAATGGCAACATACGCGCTCTACCTCCATACACCACCCAAAGAACATCACACACTCAACTTCATACTTTGGGCAATCATGCTCATACCAATAACAAAAGAATTTTACAAAAAATGGGCAAATCCCAATGGTCAAAATTAGCCAATGTTAAGAAAATGTATCATCCAAAACAATTCGGATTAATGACTTCTAACCGTTTTGTGTAATTTTGCACCACCAAATGGAACTTTACGTGAATTCTGCGGTGTATAGGGTTGAAAAAAAAAAAAAAAA
>CAZPSQ010000662.1:0-1582 GCA_964588755.1 uncultured Prosthecobacter sp.
CGCCCTTTGCGAACGGCGACGTGCACATGGGCACCGCGCTGAACAAGATCCTGAAGGACCTGATCGTGAAGTCCAGGACGATGGCCGGATTCCACGTGCCTTATGTCCCCGGCTGGGACTGCCATGGCCTGCCCATTGAGTTCAAAGTGGTGAAGTCCGCCGCAGGCCTGACACCCGTGGAGGTGCGCACGCGCTCCGAGGCGGAGGCGCGCAAGTACATCGACATCCAGCGCAACAGCTTCAAGCGCCTGGGCGTGTTTGGAGACTGGGAGAATCCGTATCTGACGCTCGACCCGGGCTACGAGTCCGGCATCCTGCGCACGTTTGGCAAGGCGGTGGAGAAAGACCTCGTCTATCGCATGAAGCGCCCCGTCCTGTGGAGCTACGGCGCGCAGACAGCGCTGGCCGAGGCCGAGGTGGAGTACAAGGAGAAGACCTCCCCGGCGATCTATGTAAAATTCGCGCTGAAGGATGATGGCAACCTCGTCATCTGGACCACCACGCCGTGGACACTTCCTGCAAACCTCGCCATCGCACTGCATCCTGAGTTTAACTACACTGCGGGCACCTTCACGCACGCGGATGGCCGCAGCGAGAAGCTGGTCCTGGCGGACTCCCGCATCGCCGCGTTTGAGGCCAGCACCGGCTTCAAGCTGGATGCCGCGCAATCCACGAAGAAGTTCAAGGGCAAGGAACTGGCTGGCCAGGAGGCGCAGCATCCCTTCCTGCCGCGCACGTCGAAGGTCATCACCACCCTCTTTGTGACGGACGACACCGGCACCGGCATGGTGCACATCGCCCCCGGCCACGGTGCGGACGACTACCAGGCTGGCCGCGAGCACGGGCTGGAGATCCTTTCCCCCGTGGATGCGGATGGCAAATACACCGCCGAGTGCGGCCTGCCGGAATTCGTGGGCAAGCACGTGTTCCAGAGCAACGAAGGCATCATTGAGATCCTCACGGGCAAGGGCGCGCTGCTGGGCAATGAGAAATACGTACATCAGTACCCACACTGCTGGCGCTCCAAGACGCCCATCATCTTCCGCGCGGTGGAGCAGTTCTTCATCAAGATCGATGCCATCCGTGGCAAGGCCTTGGAGGAGATCGACAAGGTCACCTGGATGCCCGCCTGGGGCCGCAACCGCATCTACGGCACGGTGGAGAGCCGCCCGGACTGGTGCATCAGCCGCCAGCGCACCTGGGGTGTGCCGCTGCCGGTGTTCTATGCCGCCGACGGCGCCATCATCATGCAGCCTGAGGTCATCAACAAGGTGGCTGACATCGTGGCAAAGCAGGGCACCAACCTGTGGTTCGAAAAAGACGACGCCTGGTGGGCGGACGCCGTGGGCCTGCCTGCGGACACGAAGCGTGGCAATGACACGCTGGACGTCTGGATCGACTCCGGCTGCAGCCACGTGTCCGTGCTGGACCACCACCCGGAACTGCACGCCCCTGCCGACATGTACATCGAGGCCACCGACCAGCACCGCGGCTGGTTCCAGAGCAGCCTCATGATGAGCGTCGTGGCGCGCAATGCCGCGCCCTACAAGGCCGTCATCACCCACGGCTTCGTCGTGGACAC
>CAZPSQ010000663.1:0-1560 GCA_964588755.1 uncultured Prosthecobacter sp.
TGCCTGACGCAAGGGCGCAAGGGAAAAGCCAGGGACGCAAGGAACAACGCAAGGAACTGCGAAGCGAACTGCACCGCGCGTCACCCTCCTTCCGTTGCCGTTCTTGTTGCTTTTCCTGCTGTTGCTTTTCCTGGCGTCCTTGCGCTTCTCCTTGCGCCCTTGCGTCAGGTAGTTCGCCGTTAGTACTGTGTGACGGCGCCGGTGATTTTGAGCGTGGCGTTGGCCTCCAGCTTGCCGTCGAAGGGCGCGCTGGGTGCAAACGCCGTCACCAGCGCGGTGAAGGTGAAGCCGCTCGCCGGCGTGGTCGGGAAGCCGATGGCAAAGGGGCTGGCGGCGCGTGTCGTGAGCAGGTGCAGCAGGCCGCCCGCCGTGTTCTTGTGCGTGGCCGTGGCCGGGTCATAGTTGAGGCGCAGCGTCACCTCGCCGGCGTCGATGAAGCTGGCCGCCACTTCGCGGTAGGCGCTGGCGCTGTCGTGCGATGTGACGTCCAGCGTGTCCACGCTCCAGCCCGGTCCCTCGATGCTGGTGACGCCGACCACGGCCGTGCCCGCCGTCCCCCCAATCTTGAGCGTTGTGCCAAAGGCACTGACTCCAGGCATGTGCTACTCCCCTCTCCAGATTCTTTCTTGTTGCGCAGCTTCAGCCGCGCCAGTGCATCTCAAAGTCCACAACGACCAAGTAGAGTCCCAACAGGTCGTCGTAGAGGTCGGCGTCCTCGTACGCCTGCGGGACACTCACCGTCAGCCCGGAGAGCACGCCCCGAAAGCCCGTGAGCTCCATCCGCACCGCCTCCGCCACCGCCTTGGCCGCGCCGTAGGAGGGTGCCAGGCAGGTGTACGAGATGCGCCCCGTGCGCAGGCTTTCCCAGCCGTCGTGTCCCGCCACATCCGCGCCCCCCAGCAGGTCGTAGATGATGTGCGCCGTCGTCGTGTTCTGCGGCGCTTTGGTCGGGTAGATGCGCGTTCCGACCAGCGCACTCACGTCTGCCGTCTCTCGCAGCTTGGTTGCCAGCGCCTCCTCAATGCGCATGCATCACCAGATGTACCTGAAGCGGTGCGGGTCGAGCACCCAGTGCGCGCTGAATGGCACCTTCTGGGGCATGGCCGTGCCCATGATGACCGCCTCGCGGTTCTCGTGCATGTGCCCCGTCAGCCAGCGGATGGCCTGCTTCACGCCCTCTGGCACGTCCACCGCTGTCCCATACCCGCAGACGAACTGCAAGGCCACCGGCAGCCCCACGTCCAGCGTCTCTGCGGGCCAGCTCTGGCCGGACGCAAACAGCACGCACCCAGGCTCACAGCTGCCCACCACGCGGTAGGCGCTCTCGTCAAGCGTCAGCAACTCGCCCGCCCCCGTCGTGTACGTTACCCACGTCATGCTTTGCAGCGGCGGCATGGGCAGCTCGAAGCAACCATCTCCTGGCCAGCCCGCGAAGTGCGCCTGCCACGTCTGCGTCACAAACGCGCGTCCGGTGTAAAGCTCCGCCCAAGCGCGCGCCGCGGCCAGGTAACCGGAGATGAGCGCGTCCTCGTCATCCCCGCCCACGCGCAGGTGCTCTTT
>CAZPSQ010000664.1:0-1559 GCA_964588755.1 uncultured Prosthecobacter sp.
GCTGCAGCTTGTAGATCAGCTCCAACAGGGCTTCGGCCTTTGCGTCAGTGCCCTGTGCCTCGGTTTCCCGTGCCAGGGTCAGTAGAAGGTCAACCTCGGCCTTCTCTTGCACCCAGCCCGACGTCTGCACCGCGATGTCCACTTGGCTCTGACCGTCTAGCTCGGCCCACTCGTCCATCTCGGTGGAGTCGAACAAGGATGCCTGCGGCTGAGGTTCATTGAGCAGCGCTTGCCGCTTCTCCAGCGTGGTTCGAATGGCAGCGGTACTGGACGTCACCAGTCGCTGCATCAGGATCATCAAGAACCCGATGTGCCGCTGTTTGGCTGCCAGTGCCTGGTTGTAGCCATGGCGCACGTAGTCGGTGACCGCCTCATACAGCCGTTGCTGGGCACCGTGCCGGTCCTGCCACGCTACGGCCTGGAGTCGGGTGATGCGGGGCTTGAACAACGGCTGTCCTTCAGCATCGATCGAATTGCGCTTTTCGGTGCGAATGACGAACGGCCGCACACGATCGCGGCTGACGCTGCCTTCATCGGGAAACGATTCGCGGTCGATCAACTGCATCAGGCGCAAAAACTGGTCGGTCTTGCCCTGGTGCGGCGTTGCCGACAGTAGCAGCAGGTAGGGCGCTGCTTCGGCCAGTGCGGCGCCCAGCTTATAGCGTGCCACCTGGTCGGTACTGCCGCCCATGCGGTGCGACTCGTCGATGATCACCAGATCCCACGAAGCTGAAATCAGATCCTCAAACCGCTCGCGGTTGTAGTTGTTCAGTTGCTCCAGACTCCAGCCTTTGCGGCCTTCGATCGGCTTGACCGAGTCCAGTGAGCAGATCACCTGGTCGTGGAGCCGCCAGAGGTTTTCTTCGTCATTGCGCCATTGCCGGAAGGCTGCAAGTTCTGCCGGGTCGATGAATTGCAGCTTCTCCCCAAAATGCAGGCGCATCTCGGCCTGCCACTGGCGCACTAGACCCTTGGGCGCCACCACCAGCACGCGCTTGGCCATGCCGCGCAACTTCAGTTCACGCAAGATAAGCCCCGCCTCGATGGTCTTACCCAAGCCCACTTCATCTGCCAGCAGGTAGCGAATGCGGTGCTGGCTCATGGCACGGTTGAGCGCATAAAGCTGGTGCGGCAACGGGACCACGCTGGACTGGATAGGCGCCAGCAGCAGGTTGTCCTCCAAGGCGTCCAGCAGCTTGGCTGCCGCAGCGGTGTGGAGGATATGTGCTACCGTTGGCTGAATGCTGTCGAGCGTGGCCAAGTCCTGCGAACGCGCACGCACGATCGCATCCTTGGTGGGCAGCCAAACGCGGTAGGCGGTTTCGCCCCACATGTCCTGCCTGTCCACCACTCGGCAGGGCCCGGCGTGGCGCGCGTGCCAGCACCAAGCGCCTACGTCATGCCCAATCAAAGATTGGCCTCCTTCCACAATTAGGCCCCGGCCTCGGTACGCGTCAGCGCCTGGTCGTACCAGAGCAACAGCTTCTCGTCTTCTTGCAATGCGTCTTCAGGGATTTTCTGAGCGATCGCGATGATGGACTTGTAGTTCTTGGCGCCCC
>CAZPSQ010000665.1:0-1533 GCA_964588755.1 uncultured Prosthecobacter sp.
GGTCGAGCTGCGCCCCGCACAGCTGCAGGCGCTGGGCGTCGAGCGCGAGAAACTGGAAGCCGCGCTGCGTGATTTCGGGGCCAACACCAGCGGCGGCTTCCTGGACGTGCACGGCCGCGAATACCTGATCCGCCAGATCGGTCGCAGCTCGCGCATCGAGGATCTGCAGAACCTGGTGGTCACCGTCAGGAACGGCCAGCCGATCGTCCTCAAACAGTTGGCCGACGTCAAGGTGGCGCCGGCGATCAAACGCGGTGACGGCAGCTTCCAGGGCAAGCCGGCGGTGATTCTGTCGGTGCAGAAGCAGCCGGCCGCGGACAGCGTGCTGCTCACTCGCGAGGTCGAGAGCGCCGTCGCCGAACTCGCCAGGAGCCTGCCCGAAGGGTTCGAAGCGCCGTCGTTCCTGTTCAAGCAGGCCGATTTCATCGAGCACTCGGTGAATAACGTCGAGGAGGCGCTGCGCGATGGCGCGATCCTCGTCGCCGTCATCCTCTTCCTGTTCCTGCTCAACGTGCGCACGACGATCATTTCGCTGATGGCCATCCCGGTGTCGCTGCTCGCCACGGCGCTGGTCTTTCGCTACTTCGGCCTGTCGATCAACACCATGACCCTTGGTGGCCTGGCGATTGCCATCGGCGAACTGGTCGACGACGCCGTGGTCGGCGTCGAGAACGTCCTGCGTCGCCTGAGGCTCAACCGCGTGGCCGGCACGCCGCGCCCGGTGATCGAGGTGATCGCCGCGGCCACCCTGGAAGTGCGCTCGGCAATCGTCTACGCAACCGTGATCATCGTCCTGGTCTTCGTGCCCCTGTTCGTCCTGCCCGGTATCGAGGGGCGCCTGTTCACGCCGCTCGGCGTCGCCTACATCGTTTCCATTCTGGCCAGCATGATCGTCTCGGTGACGCTGACGCCGGTGATGGCCTACTACCTGCTGCCGCGCATGAAGCAGCTGCACGCCGGTGACAGTCCACTGGTGATCTGGCTCAAGCGTGTCGACGCGCGCCTGCTGCACTGGTCCTTCCCGCGTGTGCGCGGCCTGTTGATCGGCACGCTGCTGCTGGTGCTGGTCGTCGCTGCCAGCGTACCGTTTTTCCCGCGCTCCTTTCTGCCGCCTTTCAACGAAGGTACGCTGACCGTCAATGTGCTGCTCAACCCGGGTACCGCGCTCAGCGAATCGAACCGCATCGGCACTCTCGCCGAGCAGGTGGTCGCCGAGGTTCCCGAGGTGACCAAGGTCGGCCGACGGACCGGGCGGGCCGAACTCGACGAACACGCCGAGGGCGTGCACTACACCGAGATGGACGTCGACCTCAAGGCGTCCGATCGTGGCCGGGCAGAGATCATTGCCGACATTCGCCAACGTCTCGCCGCGCTGCCCGCGGTCTCCAACGTCGGGCAGCCGATCTCGCACCGGCTCGATCACCTGCTCTCGGGTGTGCGTGCCCAGATCGCGCTGAAGATCTACGGCGACGACCTCGACACCTTGCGCGCCCTGGCCGCCGACTTGCGCGGGCGGCTGGCGCAGATTGCCGG
>CAZPSQ010000666.1:0-1532 GCA_964588755.1 uncultured Prosthecobacter sp.
AGGCGCGTGCTGTCTTAGCGAATGTGGCTGAGGAAAATGTTTCTAACACTGCATTTCCTTATTTCACCGCGCAGTGGCTTAAGCTGGGCACCGTTCCTGCCTTTGCGGCGCGTCTCTCTTACGCTGGGGAACTGGGCTGGGAGATTTACTGCCCCAGCGAATATGGGCTGAACTTGTGGGATACCTTATGGGAGGCCGGCCAGCCCCACGGCATCTTTGCCCTGGGTGGCGGCGCCTTCAATTCGCTGCGGGTCGAAAAAGGCTACCGCGCCGTCGGCGCCGACCTGACCACCGAGTACAATCCCTTTGAAGCCGGTTTGGGCTGGGCCGTGCGCATGAAAAAGGGTGACTTCTTGGGTCGCAACGCGCTTCTCCAGGCCAAAGATCACGTAACCCGCCAGCTCTGTTGCTTGACATCTGACAATCCAAATGCGATGGCGTTGGGCAAGGAGCCGGTCTTTGCCAACGGCCAGGCGATTGGCTATCTCACCAGTGTGGACTATGGCTACAGCGTCGGTAAATTGGTGGGCTATGCCTATCTGCCGGTGACCTATGCCGAAAAGGGCACCCAACTGGAAGTCCACTACTTTGACCGGCGCTTCCCTGTCGTCGTCGCCGATGACCCGCAATTTGATCCGGGAATGGAGCGGTTAAAAGCATAAATGATGGACCACAACCGGTCAATCGTGGCGTGTTTTCGCTTTTCACTTGTCGGTTTGGTATACTGGATGGACCACTGTCGTTGCAGTAAACAGGAACCATCCTGATATTGTACGAGCGCGTCGCCGCTGGAGCAGTGTGGGTTGGCACCCACCGCAAGCTGATCTCTTATAAAATAAACAGACTAGAAAATCCTTATGACTATTATTCTCAACCCGAACAGCAAACTTCTCTTCCAAGGTGATTCGATCACCGATACCGGGCGTAACCGGGAACAGACCCAAGCCAACGTGGGCAGTGCCCTAGGCACCGGCTATTGCCACCTGATTGCCGCCCAGCTCCTTGCTGCGCGGCCCAAGGATGCGCTGCAAATTTTCAACCGCGGCATCAGCGGCCATCGCGTCGTCGATCTCTATGCCCGCTGGCGGGTCGATGCCATCAATCTCCAGCCGGATGTCATCAGTATCCTGATTGGCGTCAACGATACTTGGCATACCTTTATGTATAATAACGGCGTCGAGGTTGAACGTTTTGCCACCGTCTACCGCATGTTACTGGAGTATACACGCCAGCAGTTGCCCAACGTCCAATTGGTGCTCTGCGAGCCGTTTGTGCTGCCCTGTGGCGTCGTCACCGAGGCTTGGGTTACAGAGATGGATCAACGGCGTGCCGTTGTACGCGAGTTGTCCACCACCTTTGACGCCGTTTTCGTGCCCTTCCAAAGTGTTTTACGCGATGCCCTGCGCCAGGCCCCGGCCGAGTATTGGGCCGCCGATGGCGTTCACCCCACGCCGGCCGGTCATCGTTTGTTGGCGGACTGCTGGCTGCAGCATGTCATAGGGGTTTGAGTTCCTGCTAAAGTTCGCTATAAT
>CAZPSQ010000667.1:0-1529 GCA_964588755.1 uncultured Prosthecobacter sp.
CCCAGGATGCCCACGCCGGAAAGGCTCCATTGGTTGTAGTGCGCGTCGCGGTTGGTGCCGCCAAAGCCGCCGTCCTTCGTCTGCATGGATTGGAGGTAATCGGTCATCTTGCCGATGCAGGAGTGCAGGCCGTCGATCTTCAGGCCGGTGTTCTTGGCGGCTTTAAGAGCCTGGAACTGCCAGCCCGCCACGGAAAGGTCTGCGCCCCCCGCCTTGTTGTAAACGATCTGGTCCTTGCTGCCGTAGGCCCAGGAGCCTTTGGCGGTCTGGTTGTCGATGATGACCTTCACGCCTTTCTCAAACGTCTCGCGCATGCCGGGCAGGCTCTTGCTCCCCAGGCGGGCCAGGGTGTACATCTCCCCCAGCGCGTAGGTGGCAATGCCGTGCTCATACGTGCCTGCGCCGCCCTTGCCCCCGTTTGCCTCGCCCTGCCAGTTGTCAGAGAGGATGCCGTAGGGGTTCTTTTTGCCAAGCTCGATGAGGTACATGATCCCCTTCATCACATTGTCACCGTAGAAGGGGGACTCGGGCGTCTCGCAGCGGCCCAGGTAGCACAGCAGGACCATGCCCGTCATGGCCGCCTTGTTGCCACGGCCCCAGGAGCCGTCCGCGTTCTGCTTGCCCTTCAGCCATTCCAGGGACGCGCTCACCGCCGCCTCGCACTCCGGCGTCCCGCCGTTCTGCCTCAGCTTCTCCAGACGTTCCTGCGTCGAGCACCGGCTCCGCATCGACGGTGGCAGCGTCACAAACCCGGCCGCGCCCCCCATGCCCATCCCTTTGCCAAAGCCGCCACCCATCCCGGCCATGCCAAAGCCTGCGCTCCCGCCCAGCGCCCCGCCTCCCATCATCGAGCTCACATCCGGCATGTCCAGCGAGTCCGGCGGCGCCTCCGGCAGGGTGATCGCCGAGTTCATGCTCGTGCTCACCAGCTTCTTCATCGGTGCCGACTTGTTGATCGAGCTGCGCTTCTTCTGCTGCACCTTGTGCTGCAGGTCGGAGCTTGCCTGCGCGCCCTGCGCCGTCCCGCCGCCCGGCAGGAAGTCCACCTGCTTTTCCATCACCCCGGTGGTGAACACAATGAACAGCGCCAGCACGCCCAGACCGGCGTGTACCATGATGCTCAGCAGCAGAGACCCCGCGCCAATCTTGCGCCATGCGCGCACAAACGCGTTGGGCGGCTTCCCCGCCTCGATGTGGGTCAGTGCCGGGGGGTGATAAACCTCCCCTGCCACCACAGGCACCGCAGCCGCTGGCATGTCCTCATCCACCGGCGCGCCGCTGGAAATCGCCACAGGCGTCACCACGCTGGGCGCGGGGGCCGCCATGGCCACGGGGCCGCCTGAGGCGGGCGGAGCAGAAACGGGGGCAGCCGCCGGCACCGGCATGGGCACCGCCGCCACGGGGGCGCTGATGCCCGCAGGCTTCACAGGAACGCCAGCACTCTCAGGCTTCACCGGCACTGCGGCGGAGCCGGTGCCAGGGGCGGGCGGCGGCATCACCGCAGGCATCGGCATCTGCGGCGGGTAGCC
>CAZPSQ010000668.1:0-1527 GCA_964588755.1 uncultured Prosthecobacter sp.
TGTTCGGAGAAAAGTATGGCGATGTGGTGCGGGTAGTGGTGATGGATGCCAACTACTCGATTGAGTTGTGCGGTGGTACGCATGTAGGCACTACGGGACAATTAGGCGTGTTCAAAATAAAACACGAAACAGCGGTTGCCGCAGGCATACGCCGTATCGAAGCGGTAAGCGGTAAAGCGGCCGAAGATTATATCAACGACAACCTTTCATTGCTTCATCAAATGAAAGAGGCTTTGAAAAATACCAAAGACCCTGTAAAAGCAATTGAGAAACTACAGGAAGAAAAAGCCCAACTGGAAAAACATGCCGAAATGCTGGAAGCCCGCCAGTTGGTAGGCATCCGCAACGAGGTATTGAAAAAAGATGAAATCATCAACCAGGTAACTTTTATCGGTGATATAGTAGAAGTACCCTCTGCCGATGCATTGAAAAAACTCTGCTTCGACATCAAACACCACCTGAACGATCATGTAATAGTGCTGTGCAGCAATATAGGCGGTAAGGCATTTGTAGCCGTAGGTGTAGATGAAACAGTGGCAGCAGCAAAAGGGCTGGACGCGACAAGTATCATCAAGCAACAGGTAGCCCCGCTCATCAAAGGCGGCGGCGGCGGACAAAAGACCCTGGCTACCGCCGGCGGTACAGATGTAAGCAACCTGCAGGCTGTGATTGATGCGGTGAAAGGGTTGTTGTAAAACAGAAATGGCATAACCTGCTTATCCACAGCAGTTTTGCTAAATATCCACAGGCTGGTTTAAAAGTTAATGAAACGAGTATCTTTGTTTGAAGTAAAACTATATTAGATAAAATGCGATTTATTGTCACATCATCGGCGTTACTGAAAAACCTGCAGCAGATCAGCGGGGTTATCAGCACCAATACTGTTTTGTCGGTATTAGAAGATTTTTTGTTTGAACTGAAGGGCAATACGCTGACCCTTACCGCTACCGACCTGGAGACGATGATGCGCGTACAGATGGATGTAAGTGATGCGCAGGGCGAAGGCCGTATCTGTATCCCGTCGAAAATACTGACGGAATACCTGAAAAACCTGCCTGAACAGCCCATTACTTTCAACATCAATGATAAAGACCTTTCGATAGAAATGTCGAGCGACGTGGGTAAGTACAAAATAGGTGGCGAAAAAGCGGATGATTTTCCCAAAGAACCCGCTCCCGGCGATACTACCACATTCAATATCTCTTCTATTGCGGTAATAGAAAGCATCAACAAGACCCTGTTTGCCGTAAGTAGCGATACATTGCGCCCGGCTATGACAGGCGTATTTTTTGAGCTGGCTAAAGGCAGTATCACCTTTGTATCAACAGATGCACACAGGTTGGTAAAACTTACCCGTACAGATATTAGTTGCCCGAAACAAGAGGGTTTCATCGTGCCCAAAAAACCATTGCAGCAACTGCGTGGCACATTGCCTGCCGATGATACACAACTGGAAATGTCGTACAACAGCAGCCACCTCTTTGTAAAGAGTGACAAACTGAGCATGAGCTGCCGCCTGATAGATGC
>CAZPSQ010000669.1:0-1525 GCA_964588755.1 uncultured Prosthecobacter sp.
ACCGGATCAGAACAAGCGCGCCGAGCTGTACTACGAAATCGCCAAGCTGCGCTTCGAGAACGTTCCGCAGGTGAACCTCTCGCAAGACGGCGAGCGCCACTACGAACAGCGCTGGGTAAAGAACTTCTTCTGGAATCCAGTGTTGGGCTACCGCTACTTCTACGCCTACGACACGGTGGGTAACGAGTAACCCGACGAATGGTTGGGTAGATCAGACCCGGTGAGGGGGCAACCCCTCACCGGGATTGACCATCGAGGTATTGTCTATGATCGCTTACATCATTCGACGCCTGATCCAATTACCAATCACCATCATTGGCGTGACCGTCTTTATCTTTGCTATGTTGCAACTGCTCTCGCCGGTGGAACGCTCGGCGCTGTACGTCACTGCCACCCCGCGCAACGACGCCGCCATTGATGCCATCATCAACAAGTATGGGCTGAACGATCCTTTCTACGAGCAATACTGGCGCTGGCTGGTGGGTCAAACAGATCCGGTCAGCGGTGAGAAAGTGGGTGGAGTGCTGCGCGGCGACCTGGGCTATTCGCGCACCGGGCGCATGTCGGTCAAAGAGTTGATCGCCACCCGGCTGCCGGCCACCCTGGAACTGGCCCTGTGGAGCATCATACCCATCATCGGCGGTGGGGTGCTGCTGGGGGTCATCGCCGCGATCTATCACAACAAGCTGATCGACCAGTTGATCCGTATTTTTGTCACCATTGGTTGGTCATTTCCGACCTTTGTATTTGGCTTGCTATTGCTGCTGCTGTTCTACGCCAAACTGCGCTGGTTCCCACCCGGGCGTATCTCGGACGAGATGCTGATGGTGATTTCCTCGCCAAACTACGTGCAATACACCAAAATGTACACATTCGATGCGCTCTTGAATCTGCGCTTTGACGTGTTCTGGGATGCGTTCAAGCACCTCATCATGCCCATCGTTACCTTATCGTATGTCATCTGGGCCCAAATCTTACGCGTCACGCGTTCATCCATGCTCGAAACCCTGCGCCAGGACTATATGACCACTGCCCGCGCCAAAGGTTTGGGTGAGCGCACGGTCATCTACCGCCATGCGTTTCGCAACGCGCTCATCCCGGTGGTCACCCTGGGCGGGTTGATGGTGGTCAACATGCTTAATGGCGTGGTGGTGACGGAAGTGATCTTCGACTACCCCGGCATGGGGTCAGCCGCCGCCCGCGCCGCCGGCAGCCTCGACTCGCTGGCCGTGCTAGGGTTCGTGCTCTTCGGCGGCGTGGTACTGATCGTTTCCAATATGGTGGTGGATGTGCTCTACGCGGCAATTGATCCACGTATTCGCGTGGGCGAACAGGGAGGTGCATAGTGGAAACCGAATCGGCTGCAAGACCTGCTCCGGTCTCCTTGCAAATCGCACCCATCGAAGACCCCTTGCGCAAGCGAAGCTGGCTGGAACAGAAGATCGGCCCGCAGTGGTACCGCATCGTCAGCGGGGTGGTCACCAACCCGCTGTCGGTCATCGGGCTGATCATCACCAGCCTGTTT
>CAZPSQ010000670.1:0-1524 GCA_964588755.1 uncultured Prosthecobacter sp.
AAAGAGCCGCTATCTACAATTCGGGCCGCCCCGCTCGGAACAACAACGGGACGGCGCATGAAAGACTCTGTTCTAGAGCAGGTTATGCGGCGGCGGCCTCTTCGGCCAGAGCCACGCGCGCGCCTTCCTCTACGTTGACGCGCGTCAGCAGCGCGCCGCCGGCGATGAAGAAGATGATCAGCGAAACGATGCCCACCCGGCCGCCGCCCAGGAACTGGCTGGCAAGGCCAAACACCAGCGGCCCAAGCACGCCGGCGATCTTTTCACTGACCCCAAAGAAGCTGTAGAACTCGGCGGACTGGCTTTTGGGCATCATTTTGCCGATCAGCGAACGGCTCAGCGCCTGGCTGCCGCCCTGCACGGTAGCGACGAAGAAGCCCAGGATCCAGAAGTGCAATTCTGCCTGCATAAAGTATCCGCCAATGGCGATACAGGTGTAAATTGCCAGGCTGAGGAAGATCGAGTTTTTTGTGCCAATCTTGCGCGCCAGCCAGCCGAACAGAAAAGCAAAGGGGAAGGCCACAAACTGCACCATCAGCAGCGTGCCGATGACGGTCACGTCGCTAAAGTTTAGCTCTTTTCCGTAGATGGACGCCATGTAGATGATGGTGCCAATGCCGTTGTTGTACAACCAGAAGGCGATGATAAAGATCATCAACTGGCGGTAGCGGCGTACGTTGGCAAAGGTACGGCCCAGGCGTTTGATGCTGGCGGCCACCGGGTTTTCGTGCAGGGTTTCCCCGTGGAGCACCCGGCGCACCGGTTCCGTGACGTTACGCAGGATGGGGATGCTAAAAACCAGCCACCAGACGGCCACGGTCAGAAAGCTGATGCGCGACATGATCGTCGGGTCAGTGATGCCGAGTATATCCGGCAGCACCATAATCATGACCAGGTTGACGGCCAGCAGCAGCCCGCCGCCCAGGTAGCCCAGGCCGTAGCCGCGCGAGGAAACCTGATCGATCTCATCCGGCCGGGCGACGTGGGGCAGCAGCGAGTCATAAAACACGATGGAACCGGAGAAGCCCAGACTGGCGATGATGTAAAACACGGAAGCGCGCAGATACTGGCCCTGGCCGATAAAGACCATCAACGCCGTGCCCAGCACTCCCACGGCGATGAAAAACGCGAGGAAGCGCTTTTTGCGCCCCTGATAATCCGCCATCGTACCCAGGATGGGAGCCAGAACAGCCACGATCAGCAGCGCGATGGTGGTGGTGTAAGCCCAGTAGGACGTTTTGAGGTTGTCGGCCAGACCTTCGGAGGCCACGTTGGCATAATAGACCGGGAGCACCGCGGCCATAATGGTGGTGGCAAACGCGGAATTGGCCCAGTCGTACATCATCCAGGAACGGATTGCTTTTTTGTGCTGCGCATCATCAGCCATGTGTACCTCACCCGGGGAGCAGAGTTTATCCAGTCAAGCGGATAGAATTATTATACTCCCAGCCATACGAGACCTCTACGGCAACAAGGACTTAACACGAACAATACGAATATTGCCAAATGATACGAATTAATAGA
>CAZPSQ010000671.1:0-1517 GCA_964588755.1 uncultured Prosthecobacter sp.
AATGCACGCTCCTTGACCAAGCAACGAACAACACAGAGGGCATCGTGTAAAGAACGCTCGACTTCCTCCAAAATGGCCTGATTTGCACCGCGACAAACAACAGAAACGGGTGTTTTGCCTTTGATTCCAGTGATCCGAGTGTAGGAGCATCCTTCCAGTGCCACCTCCTCAACCAAATCAGCATAACCAAGCTTGTCTTCGGTAAAGCTTTCAATGTCAGCAATTGGTTTACAGTCTAAATTCTTGGACAGATATTCAAAATCATCACGTTCAATGTTACTGATGGTCATTATCTTCAGCTTGGCTAAGAAATGAAGAGCAAGTTCACTAACTGCGTCTCTTAGGATGCTCTTTTGGACAAGCAAAACATTACAGTTTGTCTTTTTAATTTTTTTACACATTTCCAACAGATATTGGCGCTCTTCACGTAAAATGCGGTCCATTTGCTTGTAGTCGTTTACCACAATCTGGTTGTCCATGTCAGGTTTGGGAGGAGACAGCTGGAATTGAACGAGAGCAATTCTTGCTGCTTCCATTCGGTTTGGACCACCGGCTGCTTTCATTGCCTCCTGGGTTAGGACAACCCCGTTTACAAGCTCCATATCCTCAATGGTACCACCAAGACGAGGAATTACACGAATCTGCTTCAAATCAATCATTTGAACAGACTCAAAGATACGCATGACTGCTTCAACTGCAATCTGTGAAATGCGTGGAGCATGCTGAGAGACAATCTTGGACGAGAGGGAGGTGACAGCACTCTTTTCCAAGGTTACACGATCCTTCAGATCAACCGGAATCGACATTTCACGCAAGATGGTAGAGGTTCGTTCTTTTGCCAGGAGGAATGCTTCACTAATCCGAGATGGGTGGATTCCTTTGTTGAGCAATTTTTCAGCAGCAGCAAGAAGCGCACCTGTCAAGACAACAACTGAGGTAGTTCCATCACCTGCCTCGACATCCTGAGCAGCAGATACTTCAACAAGCATCTTGGCACACGGATGAATGACTGAGATTAACTTGAGAATGGTAGCTCCATCGTTTGAGATTACAACATCACCGTCACTCTTTTGGATCATTTTGTCCATTCCACGAGGACCTAGACTTGTACGAATGGCAGATGCAACAGATTTGGCAGCAATGATGTTGCTCATTCTAACATCTGATCCTTTTTCCGTAGTTTGGAATTTCATTTGTCCTGTAGTCATCGTACCAACGACAAGGGATTAGGAAAAATGGAGAATGAATTGAGAAGGAAAAGAGAAATGTTAATTTCATTAAACAATAATATTTGATTGAATTTCATTTGAAAAATCTTGTTGCGAATTGTCTTTATTATTTTTGAAATTCTTTTTTTAATTTGTTATATTCACTTTGGGCAGCTTGTAATGCTTGTGTGGCACTTTTCAAATGGGTTGCATTTTCATTTTTACTTGTATTTGCACTATCTTCATCTTTTTTTTTCAAATGCAAAGTTTCCATCAGGTAACTATGAGAAAGTTTCCATTTATGTTGCG
>CAZPSQ010000672.1:0-1516 GCA_964588755.1 uncultured Prosthecobacter sp.
CGTTACGATCTTTCGGCTCGCTACTGGATGGTGCGTGCACTGCAAGAGGGGAAAAGTTCGCGCGCGGAAAAAGAAGCCGAAGTGATTTTATTGAAGTATCCATTTTCCTATTTCGGATTAAAGCTTCGCGCTGAAAGTTCTCAGGGGCAGCTCGAGTGGCCCTACCCTCTGGAGTCCTCCGAAAATTTAAAGGCTTCGCTTAAAATGACCGGGCCACAGAAAAAATCTTGGGATCGCATGCGGGCCCTGGCTGCCGCCGGATGGCGCGCGGAAGCGCTCGAGGAAGCGCTTTCATTTCCGCTTCCCGAAGATGGCAAGCTGAAGGCACTTCTCGCTCAGAGCTTCTCGGACGTGCAGGCCTTTCCCGTCGTGATTCGCTTGATGAATCAAGCCGGAGATCTTTCACTGAGTTACAGAACGAAAGATTTGATGACGCTTGGACTCCCGAAAGATTTTCGCCCCCTTGTTGAGGCCGAAGCGAAAAAACACAATCTGCAGCCCTTGCTCGTCTGGTCCTTGATTCGGCAAGAAAGTGCCTTCAACACTCGAGCTGTCAGCACGTCGAACGCCTTGGGGTTGATGCAGCTCATTCCTCCGACGGCGCGCGAAGTCGCACAAAATTTAAAAATGGGAGATCTTGACCTGCCGGATGATGCGTTTCAACCCGATCGAAATATTCCGATGGGCACAAGTTACCTTGCGCAGATGATTCGGCAATTTCAGGGCTCGGTTCCGCTTGGACTCGCCGCTTACAACGCAGGGCCCACGCGCATGTCGGCATTTGTGCGTCAGCGCCCTCAGCTTCGCGACTCGATTTTGCGTTCACCTGAATCGGTGTTCGATGAAATTTGGATGGATGAGCTGCCATGGTATGAAACCAGTTTTTACGTGAAAGCAATCTTGCGAAACACAATGCTGTATCGCTTGCTCGATCAACGTCGCGTCGCGGTCGGGATGGATGTCTGGAAAGACCTCGTCCTGAGTCCTAGTGCGACCGAAGCAAAAGCAAGTTCTGTCACATCAACACGCTGATTCGTTTGCCCCCTCGGGGTCGATCGACTAGGATAAAGAGGTTGGAGGTCGGATGAACCGTCTTGGATATTTTGGGCTGATGCTCTCGCTTGCTCTTTTGGCCGGTTGCGCTCACAGACAGACAGATTCTCGAAATCAAGGAACCGTGACGGCTGATGGGCAGTTGAAAGACGTCGAATCCTTTCGCCTCACGGACCCAGAACCTCCGCAAATTGTCGACCAAGAGCTTGAAAGTATCCCAAGCGAAATGAACGAGCGAGTTCAACAGTGGGTTTCCTATTTCCAGGGTCGCGGACGCCCCCATATGGAGCGTTATTTGGCTCGGAGCTCGCGTTACATGACGTTGATGAAACGGATCTTGCGTCAGAACGGTGTGCCTGAGGATTTGATTTACATCGCTTTGATCGAGTCTGGTTTTAGCTCGCGCGCCACCTCGCGTGCAGCGGCGGTCGGTTACTGGCAGTTTATCAAAGGAACAGGGAAG
>CAZPSQ010000673.1:0-1514 GCA_964588755.1 uncultured Prosthecobacter sp.
CTCCTGAATAAAAAGTACTTAAGTCGAAGTAATTATTGTTAACAGTAAATATCGATTCATTGGGAAAATTTCTTACACTGCTCATACATATTTATTACCAAAATCTATTGTTCATGTAAATAAGTAATTCTTGCGGACTTATTACATAACTTTAAGCTTCTAATTATTTGAATTCACTATAACAACTATATGAAAGGAGGTGAAGAATATGGCAACAACTATTTGGGGAATTTTTTCTGATCAATCTGATGCAGATAATATGGTTAAAGACTTGGTAAGCAGAAATTACCCGACAACCGATATTTCTGTATTGGTAAAAGAAGGTGTAATTAAAGATACTGGAGAACCAAACATGTTAGAAAATGTGGCAACGAGAACAGTCGGCGGCGCAACTGCCGGAACTGTAGTTGGAGGGATCGCGGGATTGTTAGTGGGACTGGGTGCTTTGGCAATTCCTGGGTTTGGGGCAGTTTTGATTGGGGGACCAGTTGCTGCGGCTTTGGGTGTGACTGGAGCTACAGCAACTACCGTTTCCGCAGCTGCAACAGGGGCTTTTGCAGGTGGATTATTAGGTGCATTGGGTGCAATAGGTCTACCTTCTGATACTGTCAAAGTATATGAAGAGCAGATAAAATCCGGCGGAATCGTCATGTCAGTAACTGCTGCTGATGATGAAGAATCTGATGAGGTTAAAGCGTTGTTTGAAGAACACGGTGCTGTCGAGATACAAGAAGTCGACAGGTAATAAAAAGGTCAGAGCCATATGCATTTAACCGCACTTGGTTTCTGACCTTTTTGGTGCATGGCAATCTATTGTCTTTCCTTTTTCTTACTATGCTTTGTCTTTAGATTTATCAATTTTATTTAAATTAATACTAGTTATCTTTTAATTTATATAACTCGTAAAGAAAGGAGGTGTAAACATGAACATACTACTACTCATTTTATTTGGAGCATTAGTTGGATGGATTGCCTCCGTAATTATGAAGACCAATGCTTCACAAGGTATGATCGGAGATATTTTCTTGGGCGTTCTTGGTGCTTTAGTCGGAGGACTGGCTATGAATTTCCTAGGTCAACCTGGAGTCACGGGATTCAACCTATACAGTATTATTGTCGGAGTCTTAGGCTCCGTTGCATTAATCTATCTAGGAAGAATGCTGACAACTGCCCGATAGGAATTCTACCTTGACTTAAGAGGTGCGTGGTAAAATTTAGAAGCTACGCACCTCTTTTTGTGATTATGAATAATTTACCAGATATTAGCCATTATTTAAAAAGCCCGTTAGTAAATATTAAAGCAAAGTTATATTTACTAAAAAAGAAAATTAATTTAAATGAACTTAATGAAATCGATGCCAAAGTTGATGAATTAGTTTATCGCATTGAGCTACTGGAAGACTATTTTCGGATGGAGAGAGGAGAATGTATTAATAAATCTAGAATTTCTTTTGATGATTTTATTAATTTAATTAAAAAAGATTGGAATTTACTATCAGATATTGAGTTGAAAA
>CAZPSQ010000674.1:0-1512 GCA_964588755.1 uncultured Prosthecobacter sp.
TCTGTTTTTTTCACCGTGCTCATTTGACGTAATGATGAAGATTGGGAGTGAGAGTGAGAGTGAAAGAAAGGATGGATGGAACAGTAGTGTGATGCAAGCAAGCAAAAGAAAGCGGGAGAGTGGTAATGATAGCGAGTGGATGTGTCTGTGTAGATGCCAGAGATTTGTTTGCTCAATGGAGATGGCAAATGCAAGATTAGTGTCTGTTTGATTAAATACCAAAAGAAGGAAAATGGTACAATTTCACAAGGCTACCAACAACTGATGATTTTAAGTTCAACGAGTCGTCCCTCTTGCACAGTGTGAGTGTGGAAATGGAGCTTTGCTGTGGTAAGACGAAGGGTGTGTGTGAACCAAATTTCGTTTTTCAACCCAAACCCACAAAACAAAAGGAAAAGGGAAAAAAGAGAAAAATAAAAGAACTGTAAAAAATAATTATTACAAATGCACTGAGAATATGCAACTTTTTACAAATGCCAAGATTTGACCTACTTGTATTACTAACAGTCTTTGAAATGTAAACGGAAAAAGATGCCCTTTTTGTCTTTCAAATAACAAAAACTCCTCTACTGTGCAAATCAACTGACCTTGTACCAATTTACAAACAAGTTTCGTCACGTTTCAAATGTCTGAAGAGATCCCTTTGATTCAATTATTGGTCAAAATGGGAAAATATGAAACAGGATGGAAATAAACGAAATATAATTATTGTTTTATTTTGGGGCTGTATCCAAATTGTATTAGTAATTGATGAGTTTTTAATTGTCATTCCCACATAAAAAGAGACGACCTGGACGGGAAAGGACGGTAAGAAAGTGAAAGGGGAATCCTATAACTATCCTTGCCAGTGGTCGTGAGAGGAGTTCACACGGACATTATAATATCACATTTGCTCTGGAGATTTGGAATTATATTTAAATCATCAAAACTAAATTCCATTTGTATTACCGTCTATAAAAACATTCCCAGTTGAACAAGCGTAAGAATGAGCCAAGATATTTTGGCTGAAAAAGATCCTGAAGGATGCTGCCAGAATTTAATCGTCAAAGAGTTGGCAGTGCAAATAACAAGCACTGATACATTATTATCACAGTCTACTGCCGACATGGCAAGTGATACAAGCCATTCTTGTTGCTTGGATAAGGCTCACAGTGTCACAGTGGCTAATCCGGATGAATTTGGGACTGCCTGCAGTATTTATAATGAAGTATGTTCTCCTAAAATTACCTCAAATCCCCACTCTACTATGATTCAAACTGAATCAGTTGGTAATGGGCATTCCAGTACCACTATGGAGTCTAATGCATCCTCTTCAACAAACTGCGACTACTTGCAAGAGCTGAGTGAAAAAGAGCCCCGAGTACTAGACGACATCATTCAGGCTTCAAAATCTTCCATCCAAGACAACAAAAATAGCCACATTTATGAAGAGGCATATGCAGCCAAATCAGGCGACATGGAAAAGGGAAATGTGAGTGAGAAGGATGCAGTCAAGCTATCAGCGGACATTCC
>CAZPSQ010000675.1:0-1509 GCA_964588755.1 uncultured Prosthecobacter sp.
GCGCTGGAGATGAAGCTCTACCTGCACCGCTTCATCCATCATATCGGCAGTCTCGCCGACTTCTCCTCGCTCAAGTTCAACCGCTATAACCAGTATGAATCGATGGTCCTGCCGCTGGTGAAGTGGCTGACCGATCACGGCGTCACGTTCCGCTACGGCGTCGAGGTCACCGATGTCGATTTCGACATCCAGCCCGGCCGCAAGCAAGCGACCCGCATTCACTGGAAAGAGCGCGGCGTCGAAGGCGGCGTCGATCTCGGGCCAGACGATCTCGTCTTCATCACGATCGGCTCGCTGACCGAGAATTCCGACAATGGCGACCACAGGACGCCGGCGAAGCTCAATGAAGGACCGGCGCCGGCCTGGGACCTGTGGCGCCGCATCGCCGCGAAGGATCCGGCCTTCGGCCGCCCCGACGTGTTCGGCGCCCATATCCCGGAGACGAAATGGGCCTCCGCCTCCATCACTGCCCTCGACGCCCGCATTCCGGCCTATGTCGAGAAGATCACCAAGCGGAACCCCTTTACCGGCAAGATCGTCTCCGCCGGTATCGTCACGGTGAAGGACTCGGCGTGGCTGCTGAGCTGGACGGTTCATCGCCAGCCGCATTTCAAGAAGCAGCCCAAAGATCAGATGATCGCCTGGTTCTACGCGCTCTTTGTCGATTGCCCCGGCGACTTCGTGAAGAAGCCGATGCAGGAATGCACCGGTGAGGAGATCACCCAGGAATGGCTCTATCACCTCGGCGTGCCGGTCGAGGACATTCCCGAACTCGCGGCATCCGGCGCCAGCACCGTTCCCACGATGATGCCCTATATTACCGCCTTCTTCATGCCGCGCCAGGCGGGTGACCGGCCGGACGTGGTGCCGGAGGGCGCGGTCAACTTCGCCTTCATCGGCCAGTTCGCGGAATCGAAGCAGCGGGACTGCATCTTCACCACGGAATATTCGGTGAGAACCCCGATGGAGGCCGTCTACACGCTGATGAATGTCGAGCGCGGCGTGCCGGAGGTCTTCAACTCGACCTATGATATTCGTACACTTCTTGCTGCGATCGGTCCGCTGCGGGACGGCAAGGGCATCGATCTTCCCGGACCGGCCTTCCTGCGCAAGCTGCTGATGAAGAAGCTCGAAGGCACAGAGATCGCCAAGCTGCTCGAAGAGTTCCATCTGATCGAGGAGTGAACAAAGACCGGAAGGCACGCGCGGCGTGTGAAAGGTGATGAATGGCCGACGACGATCAGAAGAGCGAACGCGCCGCCGAGGTGACTGGGGCGCACGGCCATCATCACCATCATGAGCCGGACGGCGAAACGCCGTCCGGTCACGTCGACCATGATCCGGTCTGTGGCATGGTGGTCGATCCCGCCAGGACCGCTCACAAGGCTGAGTATGAAGGCGAGCGTTACGCCTTCTGCTCGGCCGGCTGTAAGGCGAAGTTCGACGCCGACCCCGTGCATTATGCAGCACGGGTAGCGCATGCCGAGCCGCACCATGAGGGTGCTGCTA
>CAZPSQ010000676.1:0-1509 GCA_964588755.1 uncultured Prosthecobacter sp.
CTGTTGATCAAAGGAAATCGTGTGGGTGGGGGAATTCTGCGACCTGACTCGTTGCTTGCCATGGACCCTGGCAACGTTTCGGATCCTATCGATGGAATCCCAACGAAAGAGCCCGCTTTCGGCCTGGATGCTCTATGGGTTTCCGTGAATCAAAAGGAACAAGCCGAGCTTTCTGGTTACACCGTCGTCGATTTGCCGACTGTCATGGCCACTCATTTGACTGAAATCATCCGAACGCATGCCTATGAGCTTCTCGGTCGCCAAGAGGCATCAAGCCTGATCGAAAACTTTAAGAAAACACATCCGAAAGTTGTCGAAGATTTGATCCCTGAACAACTTTCGCTAGGTGCCGTGGTGCGCGTTCTGCAGGCACTGCTCAAAGAGCAAGTTTCGATTCGCGACCTGCGTACAATCTTTGAAACTTTAGCGGATGAATCGTCGAAAACAAAAGACATTGAAGTTTTGACAGAATCTGTGCGTAAGGCGATGGCGCGTGCGATCACTGCGAAATTTGTGACAGAAAATAACACCGTACCAGTGATGACTCTTGATCCCGGTATCGAAGAGTTAATCGCGGGCAGTCTATTGCAAACCGAGGCGGGTGTTCAACTCGTGATGGATCCCCAAACCGCGCAAGGATTGATCACAGAGATCGCTCGAACTGTTGAGGTGCATCCTGAAATTGCGGGCCAGCCAATATTGCTGACGAGCCCAACCGCGCGACGGCATCTCTATAAACTGACCAGCCGATTCATCCCGCAGCTGGTGGTCCTCTCACACACTGAATTGACTCCAGATACGAATGTAAAATCCGTTGGAGTCGTGGAGTTAAGCCATGCAGGTTAAGAAGTTTGAAGCGCGAAGCATGAAAGAGGCCCTCGAGATGGTGAAAAAGCATCTTGGTCCCGAGGCCATTATTTTGGGTGCGCGCGACAATCGCAAAAGCTTCGGTCTTGTCGGCGAGGGCAGTGTTGAAATCACAGCGGCTATTTCTGAAGAAGTCTTGCAGAAGAAAAAGTACACCGAATCAAAGATGCATCCTCGCGATCTCGAACGTTTTCAGTCTTCTCCGGCTCGAGTTCAAAAGCAGGTCATGGAAAAGTTTGTGAACAAGTATCTTGAAGAAAATAAGCCTCGCACGCCTGTGACACGTACACGCTATATCGACATCGACGATCACAACGAAAGCATGCACGCCGGCGCGAGCGTGGATGCGATCGCTCAGACACGCATTAAATCTGCAGCTCAACGAGCTTGGAATGCTATGCACGGAGATGGCGGTGCCGATCTGCTCGATTTGGACGAAGTCACGGCCCCTGCCGCCCGTAAGGTGGCATCGAGCCCCTCGGCACCCGTTCAGCGCGCTCCCGTCAATGCTGCCGCCGAAAATGAACTGATGGCGCTGAAATCCGAGTTGGCGGGTCTGAAGCAGGTTCTCGCACAATTTCAAAAGGTCCCGCAAACGGTCGTTAGCGGCCACCCTGGCGCCGATTTCGGACTGTCGTACGA
>CAZPSQ010000677.1:0-1505 GCA_964588755.1 uncultured Prosthecobacter sp.
TGATGTTCTTTCAGGATGGCGAGTGGTACGTGGACACGGAAAAGGACTTCCGCGTGCCGGTCGTCTTCGACAACCTCATCCACCAGGGGGCGATGCCCGTGACCATTGGCGTTTTCATCAACCCCGGTGTCATCCCTGCGGCGGATGGCCAGGGCGAGCCCGTGAAAAATCGCAGCGTGGAGTACGACACCCTGAGCGATGCCTATGCCCGCTTCCTGATCGAAGAGATGCTCCCCGAAGTCGGGAAGCAGTACAAACTCACCGAAGACCCTGAGCAGCGGGCCATTTGCGGTATCAGCTCCGGCGGCATCTGCGCCTTTACCGTCGCCTGGCAGCGGCCTGACGCCTTCCGCAAGGTCCTGAGCCACGTCGGCAGCTTCACCAACATCCGTGGTGGGCATGTCTATCCGGCGCTCATTCGCAAAGAAGAGAAACGGCCCATCCGGGTGTTTCTTCAGGACGGCGAGAAGGACCTCGACAACCAGCATGGCAACTGGCCCCTCGCGAACATGGAGATGGACAAGGCCCTCGCCTTCGCGGGTTACGATTATCGGTTTGTGATGGGCACCGAAGGCCACAACGGCAAACACGGCGGCGCGATACTGCCCGAGTCCCTGCGATGGCTGTGGCGGTAGCGGTGGTCGTTGGGTCTTCACACTCAAGGGTTGACGTCAATGAAGTTCTGAGAAGCTCTGTGTAGAGGGAGATCACCGTGGGAATGCTGACGGACACGGAAGTATGCGATAAGTTGAGGTTTCTACTTGGGCTTCCTCACGAAACAGAGTGCGTCGAATTCAAAGAGGCGAGAAGCAGCTTTAGCGCAGAGGAAATGGGAAAGTACTTTTCCGCGCTTTCGAACGAGGCCAATCTCCGGGGCGAATCGAGCGGTTGGCTTATTTTCGGCGTCATCGATAAATCACGGGCGATATGTGGATCTCATTATCGATCCGAACCAGTGAGTCTGAACTCATTGAAGCACGAGATTGCGCAAGTTACAGGGGCGTAACATTCAAGAATATTTATACGACACAGTCTGATGAAAAGCGCGTGATCCTTTTCGAGATTCCGCCAGCTTCAATCGGGATTCCAACTCCGTACAAAGGCCACTATTACGGTCGCGACGGAGAATCCCTTGTTCCATTAAGCTTGCAGAAAATAGAGAGTATTCGTTGGCAAGACGAACCTTTTGATTGGTCGGGAGTGATCTGCCCAGAGGCAACGTTGGAGGACCTCGATAGCGCCGCCCTTGGACTAGCGAGAAGATATTTCTACGAGAAGAACAAACATAAGGATTACTCGAAGGATATCGAGGAATGGACGGACGCGGAATTTCTTGAGAAGAGTCGGCTCACGAAAGCAGGGAAGATTACCAAGGCTTGCATGCTGTTGCTTGGCCGATTTGAATCCGCGTTTCACCTTGAACCAGCTATTGCCCAGATTACGTGGAAACTCGAAGGAGAACACCGAGCTTACGAACACATTGGCATTCCATTCTTGAGGGCGAC
>CAZPSQ010000678.1:0-1501 GCA_964588755.1 uncultured Prosthecobacter sp.
AGCGATAAACGAGTACGACTGCCATCATAGAAATATTGCACCAAAGACACGCGATTAGGCAATACTTGACGATTCAAATGCCATGCACGTAATTGATCCCATACTCCAGCATGTAAACGGAAGCCGTCTATATACATATTAAAACCACCGGGGATACCGCCAAATTCCATAAGCATCTGGCGTGAAGTCACATTAGCACCTGTGCGAATGACAGCGAACATGGTTTTACTTGAACCGCCCGATAATTCCGAACGTGTATTGATTTGCATACCGCGTCCGACACCAAATTGCACCACAGGATGGCTATTGATAAGAAAAGCCGCACTATTACGTAATGCCGGACGACGAGCCATGACTGATTGCTCACCATTATCATCATTACCGGCAAGATCATCCCAAAAATTGGTTAATGTGCCATCAGGACCGGAGTGAGTGCCTGCATTCAAATGAAGTATTCTATTACCTGTTGCAATTGCACCTTTAATAGCAAATGCTGTACTTAGCCCCGGTTGATAACCCGGTGACGCAGCGGTTAATTGCTCAAAAGGTGATGCTTCTCCAAAAGTAAGTGTGCCATAACGCGCGATGCCATCTTCATTCATCAATGCTCCTTCGGGAGAATTATTAAGTCTTCGATTGGTGATAAAGACTTCACGTCCTTCCACATCGCGGTCACGATTATTGAATTCATCAATAGCTTCTACTGTCACATCAGGTTGCATCATCGCATCAACATCCACATCAGATGGCTGACCGAGAAAACGCAAACGATCGGCAATGACTTCCAAACGATTGTCGTCGCCATCCATCGAACTTGTTGCTCCACCGCCGTCAAGATCACGAAACTCTGTGCCGCCCGGTATCGAAACAGCTTCCACAACGCGGAACAGCAATTGAGTATTATCATTAACCGACTCAGTAAATGTAGCTCGTAACTCAAGTGTACGCGCACCATTATCCGGCACCACAATATTCAATCCTGTGAATTGCGCCACCGATGTTGTGCAACAAGGAATAGACACTTCTGCTATTTCATTAATGCCATCATAAAGAGCAAGGCGGCGAATCATAGCAGGATGGCTGACATCAATGGTTAAGGAAGTCATCGTCGTAGTGAAACCGTCATTATCGGGCGCGGTGGCACCGCCATCACGCACAGTTAATCCCATCACCGCAACGGAATTCGTTGTAGTGATATCATTTGCTCGATAATCAATGTAAGGTATATTCTGCATATAACTAAATTCCGGTGTGACAACAATATCGCTGCCTCGTAAAGCAGTTGCTGCTGTTCCGGCAAGATAGCCATAAGAGTCAAAACTTCCATAACCGTATATCATTGCTGATAATTTATCGCCACCCGCATCTAATGTATGGGTTCCGCCAACAACAGTTGTAGTTGTAGCAGACATTGTCGGGTCATTGGGAATGGTCGTAAAGCCGGTGACAGGAGCACCGTCCAATGTCACATTGGCTGTATTGGATGTGGCTGTGATAATAT